>SAAB01000099.1 GCA_009929615.1 Clostridia bacterium
ACCATGTAATCAAGTAAAAAAATAGTATTAGGAAAGCATTTACAACTATTATCTTTTAATTGCTAATTGCAATATCAAGGACTTTTTCAGCAGCTTCCTGCTGCCCTCAACATTTTTTAAAAACACTTTCATAATTCCATAAAAGAGAACAAAACCGGCAGCACTGCAAAGGATCTCAACACATCCCGCTTTCAAATGATATGCGGCGGCGGCTTTAGAAATTCCGCTTTGTGCCAATCCGTATCCCATATCTCCGGACAAAATTAAAAGACTTATCATCAGTAGCATCTCGTGCTGGCTGATCCAAGCCTTTTTCCATTCCAGTATATAAGTTATAAGCATAATTCCTATCAGTATTCCCAAATACTTCAGAAGCACAGTCTGGGGAACATTCGCTGCCATTCCTATCAGTGTCACCACCGGCAAAAGATTCCTGTGTTCCGGCCACATATAGGCCGCTCCAAAATATGCAATCCCAAAAGGATTCATCCCACCCACCAGGGGCTGCTGTAAAAAACCACTAAGCAATATCACCATCCACTGACGGATATTGATTCGTTTCATTCATATCCCTCCCATAAATCTCTGTCACAAGACATTAACATCCTATGTTCCGGGGACATGCTTATTGCTCACAATCCATCGACACTTCTCGAAACGCCCTTATTCGGCCTTCTTAAAAATAATATCGTCTGAACCGGCTAATCCAAGCTTCTCTCTAGCCAATTCCTTGTAGTATTCATCAGAATTCATATAATCCGACTTCTCTTCCAGGGCAGCCTTCATCTCGCTCTGCTCATCAATCTGAGACTGAAGTTCTTCAATAGAAGTTCTATCTGCTGAGAGCTTATCATTCAATTTTGCACTATTATACATAAGAACGATGCAAAAAACAAGAACAACACAGGCAATGATTGCCATTCCGTTCCGGTTTCTCCGCCTTGTCCTGCGTCTCACCTTTTTTTCTGCCATTTATCTCCACCTGAAATCTTCATAATTACCAAGAAACTGTTATTTATCTTTTTTATTTTACCTTTTTCCCAAAAATAATTCAATAGCTTTTCCCAAAACAAATCGGATTTTTGAAAATAGGCGCAAAAAAGGGTGTAGAACCCAGCTTATCAGTGAAATATAGACGCTGCTTATTGTTTTTATATAAAAGATACTGCCTGTCAGAATACCTGCAATGGTGAAACTTCGAATTTCTCCTCGATTATAGGTGAATAATAAATAAAAAAGCAGGACAGTCATTACGGCCCAGTAAAAGACATCTTCAATGTTTATCCAGCCCGGAGAGTGGGGGACAAGTTTCCTGAAGATTTTAAAGGTATCATAAACCAGGCACATGCCTATACCCCAGAAAATTGCCAGAAAGAAAAGATAAAACTGACTTTGAACCTCTGCACTCATAGGATTATCGGAATAGCCGGCCAAAACCTTTTTCTGAGCTTTTTGGCGGCTTTTTGTTATTAGAATAAATCAGACTATCGACGTGACCATCAATATGAACTTCTCCCTTTTCCAGGGTTAAATGATTGACATGAAGGTCTTCACCCCGTATGAGTAAAAGTCCTTCTTCGGTATCCATGACGATTTCACTGGTATCAAAAGAAATCACGTCCAGAATTCCGCTCATCTGGACACTGCCGCGGTTAAACAGTGTCAGCTTATGATTCTTTCCTCCAATCCTTTCATCCATAAAAAAGCCTCCCCATATCAGATTACCTTAAGTTAATCTAAATATATGGAGAGGCTTCCAAGATTATTCTATCACAAATACTTGAATAATTCCTTCGCTTCTTCTTTACGAACGGTTTCCACAACATCAAGCACTTCAACCCTAACGTTCCGGGTGCCAAAACCAATCTCAATAATATCACCGGCTTTAACGCCTGTTCCAGCCTTGGCTGTCTTGCCATTGACAGACACACGACCTGCGTCACATGCTTCGTTCGCGATAGTCCTCCGCTTAATCAAGCGGGATACCTTTAAAAATTTATCTAAGCGCATCGAATTATTTATTGATCATATCTTTTAAAGCTTTACCAGCTTTAAATTTAGGTGCTTTAGAAGCTGCAATCTTCATTGCTTCGCCAGTCTGAGGATTTCTTCCTTCTCTTGCAGGTCTTGCACTTACTTCAAATGTACCAAAACCAACTAACTGAACTTTTTCACCTTTTTTAAGCTCTGTTCCAATAGTATCTACAAAAGCTTTTAAAGCTTTTTCAGCATCTTTCTTTGATAATTCGGCCTGTTCTGCCATAGCTGCGATTAATTCTGTTTTGTTCATTTTTATATTCCTCCTTAAATTTGGTTAAACATATGTTAATATAAATGTTTAATTTCATTCCATAATGCATCCATCTGCTGGATGCTCATATCTTTGAGTTCAAAGCCTTTCGTTACGGCTTTTTCTTCGATATATTCAAATCTATTTATAAACTTTTCCGTTGCATTTGTCAAGGTATTTTCCGCATTTATATCCAAAAAACGGGATGAATTCACTGCGGAGAACATTAAATCTCCAAATTCTTCAAAAATTTCAGACTTCTTGCCCTTTTTAACGGCTTCCATCACTTCCTGAAGCTCTTCTTCAATTTTATCCGCTGCCTCTCTGTAATCCGCAAAATCAAAGCCGACTTTAGCCGCTTTTTTCTGAACCTTTGCCGCACGGATATTTGCCGGGAGTGATTTTGCCACTCGGCGCATTCCCTCTGTGACTGTTTCTTCATGCTTTTCCTGTTTCTTAATATCTTCCCAGTTTTCAAGCACCTGCTCAGGTGTGTCGGCATTTTCACTGCCAAAAACATGAGGGTGTCTGCGAATCATCTTTTCCGAAATACCACGAAGGACATCTTCCATTGAAAACCGTCCTTCTTCTTCTGCAATCCGGGCATGCATAACCACCTGAAGCAGCACATCTCCCAGCTCCTCACAGAGATTCGTATCATCCCCACAGTCCCGATAGGTATCAATACCGTCAACAACTTCATAGGCTTCTTCAATCATACAATCCCGCAGACTTTCATGGGTCTGAACCCGGTCCCAAGGACAGCCATCCTTGGCCCTCAGCCTTCGGATAATCTCTTCAAAATCCTCAAAACTGTAAGCAGATTTCATCTCCATTTTCTTCACACCTCTACTCTTCTTTTGCCACAAAATTTGCACAGGATGCCCAGACTCTCTGTCGAGTTGTTTTCTCCATCTCACTTCGAGCAAATTTTAAATCAGACATCTTTTTCACTGGGTTTAAATCTCTAAGTCCACGTACCGGAATCATAACATCCAACGCCGCGGCAACTTCATCAATTCTTGGAATCTCATCAAATTTAACCAGCATCTGTTCATCATTCAGGAAAAATTTAATAACACCTGTACTGGTTGTTTCCACATAGGACAGCACCAGATACAATACCGGATTTCCATCTTCATCCTCTCGAATGGTTCCCTGGCTTCCTACCAGATAAGATTCGCCATTTAACTGAACCCGGCTGTAAAGAGGTGTTTCAAATCCTATCTTTATCCGATGAAGCAAATCACCTTCCCTGCTCTCAAGCCAAAGGCTTTCATCCCGGATAATAAAGCGGAATGCACGAATGCCTACAGAATAGTTATTGTGTATCATCTGGAGCATCAACGGAATAACACTGGAGGTATTGTCCTGCATCTCAAAAACCCGGCCAAGCACCTGTTCCATCACCTTAGGAACCCCTGCCGTCAGCCTTCCCCAGGCTGGCAATGCCCTTTGTAATACCAGGGTCTTTCCTTTAAACCGGCCTTTTGTCTGATAAATTCTGTGGGATACCGGGTTAATTCCTGTAAAAGAAAGCTGCTTCAAAACCTTTTCCAGGCTTGCAAAGCCTTCTTTGTCCTCATCTAATGGTGCATCGGAAAGCGGGCATTCCCCGCCAAAATACTTCATAATCGTTTTCATCGCCGGACCTTCCGGGAAGAGGCAGGTACTTCCGCTGGTTGCTACTATCACTAAATCCAGATCTGGAATCATAACTGCATTTTGTCCAAGCATACCATTGAACTGGTAAGAGCCCGGTCTTTCACACATCCAGAACTGATAGCCATAACCATATCGGTTCATAGCCTCCGGTGTATCTATCTGCTTCCGGGAAGCCTCTGTAATCCACTCCTCCGGCACAAGCTGTTCCCCATTCCAGCGTCCCTTATTCAAACAGAGAATGCCAAGCTTTACAACATCTTCAATCCAGATGTTTAAGCCCCATCCGCCTTTATTTATATGATGGGGGCTTTCTTCCCAAAACAGGTCATAAATCCCCATCGGGTGAAATAATTTCTCATTTAAGTATTCCAGAAGCTTCATTCCGGTTTTTTCCTGAATAATCGCAGATAACATAAAGGTATTGGTACTGTTATACGCAAAATCTGTTCCGGGCTGAAAAACTTCCAGTGAATGCATATAACCTTCTATCCAATTACTCTCAATCATTGTTGTTAATTCATTGAATGCAACCCCTGTACTCATCGTCAGAAGCTGACGCACCGTAATATCCTTTTTACGAAGAAATTCCGCAAATTTATTTTCCTCCGGGAAAATATCATAAATAGAATCATCCAAAGAGAAATAGCCCTCACCAATGGCAATTCCCACCGCCAGACTGGTCACACTTTTGCACATGGAATGGGTAATATGCCAGATATCTTCTCTATAAGGTTTAAAGGAGCCCGATGAGATAATTTTTCCATGACGGGCTATCATAATATTATGGGATGCCAGTTCTTTATCAGACATAGCTTTATAGAATTCTGCCAGATAGGCCGATGGCACACCCTGTTCTTCCGGGGTAGTGCGGCCCAATGGCTGCGGATTCCTCCGTGCCTTAGGCATCTCCGGTTTCTGAGGTTCGTAAGTATCTGAATGCATCTTTTCTCTTTTTCCCTGAACAAGATTGCTGAGTAATTCAATCGATTTAATGGATGATAACATAGTTTCCGGATTCCCTTCTTTTTTCTTTTTATTGTATCCCGACCGGGGCCTTAATGTCAAATTTTTCTGGTATTTTCAGCAGCCGTCAGGACTGGCTGTCAGGTTGCTTTCGCCCCTTTTTTATGCTATATTTATTTCAATGAAAGGGGTAATTATTATGAGTAACAAAACACTATATTTAGAATGCTATTCCGGCATCAGCGGAGATATGGCCGTTGCCGCTCTGTTTGATCTCGGAGTCGATAAAACTTTTCTTTTAGATGCTTTAAAAAGCCTGAATGTTGATGGCTATGAAGTTAAAATTACAGACGTAGACAAGTCCGGTATCCGTGCCTGTGATTTCGATGTCATTTTAGACAGCAGCCATGAAAATCATGACCATGATATGGAATATCTGCATGGTTCCCATGAACATCATCATGAACATGAGGACCACCATGAACACGAACATCACCATGAACATGAACACCACCATGAACACGAACATCACCATGAACATGAACACCACCATGAACACGAACATCACCATG
>SAAB01000176.1 GCA_009929615.1 Clostridia bacterium
TGTACTGACCCCAAAAAGTTAGACAAAAAATATTAGTGAAAGGATTTAGTTCTGTACTGAACAGGACTAAGTCCTTTTAGTTTTGCTTTAATGCGTTTATTGTTGTAGTAAAAAATATAATCAGTGATAGCTTGCTCTAGTTGGTCCAGTGACTTGAAATTCTTCTCAAATCCGTAAAACATTTCTGTTTTCAAAATGCCAAAGAAGGACTCCATCATGCCATTATCCGTGCTAGTTCCCTTGCGAGACATGGACGGACGTATGCCTTTACTGGCAAGAAAACGATGATAAGCTTCATGTTGGTATTGCCAACCTTGGTCGCTATGGAGAATGGTATTTGGGTAAGTTTCCTCAGGAAAGGCTTTATCAAGCATAGTCTTGACTTGTATGAGGTTGGGAGAACGTGACAAGGCAAAAGCAATAATTTCGCTATTATAGCCATCCAGAACAGGTGATAGATAGAGTTTTTCAGAACAAATTGGCAGAGTGAACTCAGTCACATCTGTATAGCACTTCTCAAAAGGCTTAGCTCCTTCAAAGATTTTTTCAATGAGATTGGGAGATTTCTTGCCCACATCCCCCTTGTAAGACTTGTATTTCTTACGTCGACGAATACGAGCAGTCAATCCTAGCTCCTTCATCAGCCGTTGTACTTTCTTATGATTGACAGAAAATCCACGATTTCTTAACTCAAGGTGAATGCGACGGTAACCATAGTTTCCCTTATGTTCATCGTAAATGGCTTGAATTTCAGCTTTTAACTCCTTATCTTTATCTGGTTTATCCAGTTGCTTGACTTGATAGTAATAGGTAGAAGGAGCTAATTGAGAAATAACCAGCAGTATATCTAGTCGGAATCCTTCTGCGACCATCTCTCTAACTGTTTGAGCCTTTCTTGCTCTCTGGCTTCGTCCCTTAAACGAAGCTCCCTCAACTTTTTTAGGTAAGCCACCTCAGTGCGTAAGCGCTCATTTTCCTCCTGAAGTCGCTCTAACTCCGTCATCTCTTCCCAGGTTTTCTTTGGT
>SAAB01000177.1 GCA_009929615.1 Clostridia bacterium
TGGGACGTTCGTACCTGGACATGATTATCTGTGTTCAATGTCCCCGCATGACCGTCTTAACATCCAGAATATTACGTTTCCAAAAAAACCAGAAATGATAAAAAATGAGCTTAACGAATGGAAGGGACTTCCCCTGATTATGCGCCTGATTAACTCTTGTGCAATCATGGGGTACACATCGTCCCGGAGGAATTCGTTATGACTATCACGACTGTCGGTATCGATCTTGCTAAAAATGTGTTTGCTGTTCACGGTGTTGATCAAAATGGTAGAACTGTTCTGGTTAAGCCTAAAGTATCGCGTGCTGCACTTCCTGAGTTAATTGCAAGTTTGCCTCCCTGTGTTATCGGGATGGAAGCATGCTCCGGGGCTCACTACTGGGCAAGATTGTTTCGGCAGTATGGTCATGAGCCACGTCTGATGGCTGCTAAGTTTGTATCGCCTTATCGTATGGCCGGAAAATCAGGAAAAAATGATGCAGCTGATGCTCAGGCTATCTGTGAAGCTGTTCGTCGTCCGCATATGCGGTTCGTACCAGTGAAAGACGAAAGCCAGCAGGCCATGCAGTGTTTACATCGTACCCGTCAGGGTTTTATCGAAGAGAAAACAGCAACGTATAATCGTCTGCGAGGATTGATATCTGAATTCGGTGTCATCGCGCCACAAAGTGCTGATGCCCTGCGCCACATGGTTTCTGTGCAGAAGAGCTCTTTACCGCTTCAGGTTCAGCAATGTGTTGATGATTTGATGGAACACGTTGATCGCATTGAAGCTAACATCACTGAATATGACCGAATTTTGTCCCACATAGCCAAAACAGATCATCGCAGTCAGCGGCTGATGGAGCTAAAGGGCGTTGGTCCCACAACGGCCTGTGCACTGGTCGCCAGTATCGGTAATGCACATGATTTTAAAAATGGACGTCAACTGGCAGCCTGGCTGGGGCTGACGCCATCACAATACAGCAGCGGGGGAAAGTCGAAACTCGGCAGGATCACAAAAGCCGGTGATTC
>SAAB01000178.1 GCA_009929615.1 Clostridia bacterium
GTAGAAGATAATCTCCTACACGTAGACTCATCTACTGATGTCCTTGAACACTATGGTGTGAAAGGAATGAAGTGGGGTAAACGTTTAAGATCTGCTGTATAAAGTGTTAAACAAGCTCCAAAAAATATCTATAATAATCACGTTGAGAATATTAAGTATTCTTACAGACAGGATGGGTATTCTGAGACAGAAGTAGAAGCCAAAACTAAAAAACGTTTAAGAAACGAAAAAATAGCATTGGCTGTTGCTGGAACTGCTTTGGCTGCATACGGTGCCAACAAAGGTTGGAACTATTTACAGGATGAACATTTGGGTAGAACGTTTAACAAAGGAGCTTCTTTATACACTGTAGGTACACAAGACAAAATGGATTATGGTAGACATTTTTACGCTGCAAAAGGTAAAGACGTTACCAAATATGCAAGGTTATATGCTAAACAGTTGGAAGACGCAAAAGGAGTAACTCCTGGACTTATAAAAACAAGACTCGATAAAACTGCCAAAGTAGCAGGGAACGCAAAAGCTAGAGAAGAATTTTACAAACTATATAATCGAGATCCCGCTTTTAAATCAAACGTTCACGATATTCAAGAGTTATACGGAAAAGCAAAAAAAATGGGTCGATATGAGTCGTTTAATACATATGCTCCTTATGTGAGTACCGGTGATAAAAGCATCAACCCTTGGCTGAAGTATACAGAAAGAATGTCCAAAAAAGGATTTGCTGGAGTACAAGATGTAAACGATAAGAAATTCTCTGGTTACTATTCAAAGAACCCAATGATATTCTTTAATGCTAAAGGTCATCAAGAAGGTATTAAAGAATTACAACCAGATGATGCGAAAGCCGCTGGCGAGATTGTTAAAACACTATTCGAACAAGTAGGCCAAAGAACACTTCCTGTAGTAGGAGGTGTTGCCGGAGCGTTAGCAGCTGCGTCTCACGTTGGTAATAAAAACGAAAGAAAGTCTGATAGAAGATATCAAAGTAAATACAAAAACACCAAATAG
>SAAB01000179.1 GCA_009929615.1 Clostridia bacterium
GGAAATTGACACGGACGGTAGCCAATTTAGCTACATTTGGACGAAAACGGACGCAGACGGCAACGCAGATGTTGCTTGGAATCAAACACACACGTATTCATCAAAATCTATTACTATTACACAACAAGATATATTTAGACGTGCACAATTTGAGTGCACTATAGAACCTATTTAAGGAAGGAAACATTAAACATGGGAATCATTTCAAGTGGTCAAATCACTATCACAGACTTATCAGATGCGCCCGTACTAAGCGCTTTTATCACAGCAACACAGACAACAACACAGGTATTTGACCAAACAGCAAATAGTTACAATCCATCATATGCTAGCTCACCACAAGTATTGACACTCAATCTCACTAAGGCTGGTCAGGCAACATCTATCCTAAGCCAAGCTAGCAATGTGACTTGGTACGAATATAACGGCACTGCTAAAACACAAATCACGAGTACAACCAGTACTGATAGTCAGTATTTATCAGGGGCTAAAAAGGAACAACTAACCACTAAAGTAAACGTGCCGTCAAATACGAGCGCTAAGCGTTACGAAGCAGTAGGTACGTGGACAGACCCTATTACTGGTCTACAGGTTGATTTTAGGGCAAGTATTGACTTGTTAGTGGTGCAGTTGGGCAAACAATCACTTGTGCTTAACGTATATACAGGTAAAGGTAACACGTTTTACAATAACCAACCAGAAAACTTGACCATTAACGCTGATTTGTACAAGGGTAATACACTATCAAACGGTAGCAAACAGATTAAATTTTTCTATTCGGACAGCTCCGTATCATCCACTAGCTCAACTGGCTATGATGCTGATGGTGGTATTGGATGGCGCTTGTGTAACTCTACGACAACTGGCCAAACACCAAACGTAGAACCAACGGTTAACACGACAGCGCAGGGCGTATTGACGGTTGTTGCAAGTGCGGTTGTCAATTCGCAAACTTACAAAGTTGTGTGTATTGATAAGGATGGCGGAACAAACGGTCAAAAAGCT
>SAAB01000100.1 GCA_009929615.1 Clostridia bacterium
TTCAGGGTCAGACCATATCCAATCCTGAAAACCTTGTTTGATAAGTTCCTGCTTGGACTGTGCGATAGCCGTTTCCTTTTTGTTGAGAACAGGCTTTTTGCGACCTTCTTCGTCCTCAACATAATCAAAGATACGGACATCTTTCAAGTTCAGGGTTTCTTCAATAATCTTGTAGGCATTGATTCTGCCTGTGCCGTAGGTGCTGTACGCTTTTACATTAGAACGGTCGTAGGCTTTGCCCTCAATATTCCATTCGGAAGTGAACTGAGAGAAGTGAACTTTGATATTCCACTGTGCATAGCGAGGGGTATCGAGGAACTCAAACATAAACTGCTGAACGATTTCGGGTGGCACCCAAACAGCACCAAGTCTGACAGCAATCTCACTTGCCGACAAATCTTTCGGCTGAACTCTCTCCAAAGCTTCCACATTAACCGTGTAGTCTTCGGGATAAAGTTTTGCCGAGCTTCGTGCAATCGTGAGCTTCTCACGGACATTGCCGGAGAGGTATTCGTCTGCCATTAGATATTTAGAGAAGTTACTGCTCCCGTACTCATACAGAGGATTAAGGAAGATAACGCCTTTCAAGTCAGAGAAGATTTCTTCCTCGGTTTTGTCTGTCAGCTCACACATATACTCCATATCTACCTGAGCTTTTTCGCCCATAGAAACAGCAAGTGCTTCGTTCACGGTATCGCAATGTGTTACCGCTTTATGCGGTTTAATCGTCCTCTTGGAGAACATATCTGCCTTGCGTTCAAGCTCTCCGTCATCACCGATAACTTCAAGTGCAGACAATAGAGAATAGGAACTGTCCTGCGAGAATGCTGAGATATTTGCACGGGAGTTAATCAGTCCGTACTTCTTTGTGAAGCTGTCGTACAGACTGTTCAGTCGTGTTTGCTCTTTCGTGATGTCCTCGTCCGGGAAGTCCTCCGTCTGAAGTTCAATGAGGTTGCGAACACAGTCACGGATGGCAATTAAGCCTTTGATGCGGTTTTCTGCTGTGGCTGATACCTCCACCGGAGTCATCCTTGAGTTTTCACGGAAGTAGATGGCGTCGTTCAAAGTTGTGTAGGAAAAGTTGCGAACTGTGGGGTCAGCAGGTATTGAGTTATCTTCTTCGGCAAGTTCATCGTCAACCTCATAGTCGCTGACTTCGCCGTGGATATTTGCGATAGCATCGTCAAGTTGGCTTGCAAGGTCGGCATTCTCATATGGCTCACAAGTGGCTTCCGGTCCGAAACGACCTGACACCATTTTCATTTCACCGAGAACCATTTCAGGGTGTTCCACAAAGTAGTGGTTCATCTTTATGCCGTCCTCGTTAGTGTCAAGCTGAACCCATTCAGGTTCTATATCAATTATCCTATCTCTTTTCTGCAAGATAAGAATATCCGACACAACCTCAGTTCCGGCGTTTCCCTTGAAGGTGTTATTCGGAAGCCGGATTGCACCGAGCAAATCTGCTCTCTGAGCGATATACTTGCGGACATTGGAGTTTTCCTTGTCCATCGTACCCTTGCTCGTCACAAGAGCCATAACGCCACCGGGACGAAGTTTATCAAGTGACTTTGCAAAAAAGTAATCGTGAATAAGGAAGTTGTTTTTGTCATAGCGTTTGTCGGCAACCTTGAAGTCACCGAAAGGAACATTGCCGACTACTGCATCAAAGAAGCTGTCGGGAAGATTTGCTTCCTCATAGCCCTGTGCCGCAATAGATGATTTCTGATAAAGCTGTTGTGCGATGCCTGCCGAAATAGGGTCAAGCTCCACTCCGTAGAATTTGCTGTCTTTCATTGCTTCTGGCAGCATACCGATAAAGTTACCGATACCGCAGGACGGCTCCAAGACATTGCCCTCACGGAAGCCCATCTGCTCCATTGCTTTATAAATAGCGGATACTACTTCGGGCGGAGTGTAAAAGGCTGTCAGAGTGCTTTCTCTTGCACGGTTGTACTCGTCGGGTGTAAGGACTGTGGAAAGCTCCAGATACTCTGTTGCCCACGAGGAATTGTTCTCATCAAAAGCTTCTGGGATACCGCCCCAACCGACATACTTGGAAAGGATAATCTGCTCGTCAGGAGTGGCAAATCGGTTTTCATCCTGACACTTTTTCAGAAGCTGAATAGCCATAATGTTACGGCGGAAGCGTTCTTTCTTGCCGACTGTTTCAACCTTATTGTTTGCAAGGTCAAAGGTGTGGCGGTCTACCATTGGGATATTCGGGTGAATGTCAAAGCTTTGTGCTTTTCTTGACCGCTTGTTTTCAAAAGAGGGTTTCAGCGGTTCAGGTTCTTTGTCCATACCGTCACCAAGACGGATGCCCTGATTATACATATCCTCGTAGCTGTCAAAGCCGTTCTGAACTGCCTGTATCTCACGGTAATCCTCAATCGGCATTGTCCCGATGTTGGTTTCAACCGTTTGCTCCGGCTCTCTTGTGGACTGCAAAATATATTCATTTCGCTTGCCAACCTCAAGGGGAGCTATAAGGACATCATAGCCGAGAGAACGAAGCTTTTCGGTGTTTTCATCCAGTCTGTTTGCAGGGATGCCGACAATATCAACACGCTCACCGTTTTCCTCGGTACGCTGTGTAACAGAGAGTTCCAGTTCTATCGAAACATCAACTGCGTCAGCACCCATAACCTCATAGAAGTCGCCCATCTGATAGAAAACAACCGTGTCGGGATTGCGTTCCTTAAGTGCGGAATACTCCTGCCACGGAGAAAGGACAGGCTCTTTTGTTAGTTCGTACAGTGCAGCTCGTGTCTGTTCGGTACAGCCAGTCAAATCGGGTTCGCCGTTAAAATTATCCTCGGCTTCCTGAAACCACGGACTGCCCACATCAGCAAGCTCTTGGTCTGCGATGCTGCCAAGTTCATCAAAGAAGTCTTCGGGGTCTGTATTATTGAACACATCTCTGATTTCTTCAAAGGTCAGCGTATTTGTGACATACTGACCTCCGGCTGTGCTGTCGGGATTGTAGTACATCCAATAAACGCTTTCGTTTTCCTTGTTGATGAAGAAAGCGTCTGTGTATGAATTCTCGGCAACAATTTCCTTTAGCTGCTCTCCCGTGTAATCACGAAGGTCGGAATTTATGGGAGTGTCGGTTTTGGCGATTTCTCTTGCTTCAAGCTCTGTGCGAATAATGGTCTGCGGAATTTCAACCTTGAGATGGTCGTTCATCGGGTTTTCCTGCACACGGCGGTCAAACTCGTTTCTGTCCATTTCCTTATTAAACAATGGGTACTGCGTGTCATAGAGCATTACCTTATCGTCATCAAAGGAGAGAATTTCATATTCGTCTGCGCCGATATACACGCTGTCGCCAAGGTGGTAGGTGTATCGTGTCGGTGTTTCAACCTTTTCCTTTTCGGGTGGTGCTGTATTCAGGATTTCTCTGTTTGCATTGCGCTCTGCCATCTCAGCACGGCGTTGTTCTTGTGCTTCAAGCCACTGCGGATACTGTTCTTTTTCTTTGGAATTCAGATAGCGGTCAATAGAAATAAGCTCTCCGATACGCTTTTCTACCTGCGTCCAAGAGAGATTGATATGCGGTTTATCTGAGCCGATGCCCTTTGAAATCTGTATGCCTTTTCCGTCGTGGTTTTCATCAATGCCTGCACCAGTGATAACAGGATAAGAGCCGCCCCAACCATATTCATCTTTCAAGAAGTCGGCGTTTTCCTTATGGGACAGGCTCTTTTGAAACTGCTCATAGATACGCATTTTACCCTCGGAAATACCGCTTCCACGAGTGAGAACTGCGTCGATAATCTCCTGAGAAAAAGAAAAGGCAGAGGTTTTTTCCTCTGCCCGTGTGTCTATTAAGCTCATCTGCCCATCAATTGAGGGCAATGGTTTCATTGTATCCTGAAGCTCTCCCAAAAGTCGCATTGCTTCAAAGTGCTGTGCAATAACACGCCAGTCATAGAAGCTCTGTGCAGTCCTGTTAAGATAACTGCCGTCCCACAAGTGGAGGACATTCTGCATTGTTTTGTATCCGGCACGGTGGTCGTGGTCTTCACCGATAAGGACTTCTGTATAATCGTTATTGAAAATGTTCTTGATATACTCGGTTCTCTCGGCGTTGTCCGGGTGCGTTTCGTAGAAAGCACGGATTTCGGATTTGGAGGCTTTCAGGTGTGGGGTTGTTCCGAGAATTTCTCGGATAGTATCATCGTGTCCGAAGAACGGTAAGCTTTTGTCCTCGTGGTTACGGTCGTAGTATTCTAAGCGAAGATTACTTCCGCCATCACGATTTCCTGAACCCTGTTCCTCAGATTGTTCGACCGTTTCACCCAAGTCATCATATCCGACGCTTTCAGGCTCTCGGTCAAGCCCTCTTTGGCTGACATCTGCTTCATCAGCATTTCTTCCATTTTCGTCGCTCTCTGTTCCACTTCCGACAGATGTTCTGTCATTTTGCACTTCGTCAGAAGATTGTAGTAAAGAACTCTGTGGTTCTCTTTCAGAAACTTGCGGCGCATCTGTGCGTATCGTCCCAGCGTTACCTCCGGCTGCTCCGGCAGGCTCAGGTTCGGAAGATTGTAATCTCCCTGCATCGTGTAACTGATTTCGCTCATTATCAAAACTCCTTTCGGTTTGGTTTTCGACTACATTGTAATCGGGATTTCTGTTTTCGGCAATTATGCGATTTCGGGAAAGTGAAAGAATAGTTCGTGAAACCTCTGCAAGCCCCATTTCCGCAATGTCGCTTGTGGCAAAGCCGATGGCGTTAAGAGTATCTGGGGTAGTGAAATTAACCGCACCACGGAAGTCATCTGCTTCAAAGAAATCCTCGGTATCAACTCCAAGACGGGACATCATCATATATGCCACGCTGTTCGTCACGGTCTGCTTATAGGTCTGCCCAATTTCTTCATCGCTCACGCCATCAAGAAAGCTGCCGTTTGTGGAAACAAGCAGGTCGCCGAGATAGTCTGTGATGTTATCTTCCACAGCGTTCTTTGCTGCACTCATAATGGCAGAACCGAGGTCTTTGCGGTCTTCAAGCTCACCGAAGGTGTTTTCAAGTGAATCAATGACATCCTCGGTGTATTCGTCCTGCATTTCCCAAATAGGGACAGGACGGGCATATCTGCTGCCGTGGGTATCGGATACATCGAAGTAGTGAGTAAGTCGCTGAGTGCTGCGGTTCTCATCTGCAAATACAGCGATACCGTGTGCTCCTTTATTAACCCACCTCCCAAAGCTTTCATTCCATCGCTCTATTTCCAAAACTGCCGTTGCGTCCGGTCGCTGTGCGTAGACAAGCAACTGCTCGTCAAAACGCAGA
>SAAB01000101.1 GCA_009929615.1 Clostridia bacterium
ATGTCTTTTCTAGATGCAGTAATCTGTACTTTGACATGCGAAAGGTAAGCTTCGTGGTCTTTGCCTTTGTAGAATACGTTTGTTTTGACCTTGCCTTTTCGTCGGTTACGCAGTTCGATAGCCATTGTCCATTTATTGTGGTACAAAAGCTTGCGGTTGGATTTGAGACGTATCACATAGTCTTGCAGAGCTTCTTCACTTGATATTTGACAATTGAATACACATTCACTAAGACTTTATTTCTGATGATTTTAGCTATGATATACTCAATTTGAAAAAATTCCGATGTCTATTGCAAGGCAAAGGGCGATTTTGCAGCAACAGGTTGACGAACTGACCGATGGCATTATTGAATTAAAGCGTAATCGTGGAGAGAAATTCACAATAAAACAGCTTGAAAAATCAAAGAAATCCATCAATCAAAAACTGGAAAAACTGAATGACCAAAGCAAGAAAGATGATGTTGTGACCTTTGAAGAGTTGGGGGTAGATAGACTTTTTATTGATGAAAGTCATTACTATAAAAATTTGTTCCTCTATACAAAGATGAGAAATGTAGGAGGGATTGCACAAACAGAAGCACAGAAATCCTCTGATTTATTTATGAAGTGTCGTTATCTTGATGAGATAACGGGAGGGCGAGGAACGGTGTTTGCTACTGGAACGCCTATATCAAATTCGATGGTGGAGCTGTATACCATACAGAGATATTTGCAGTATGGAACACTGGTAAAAAACAATCTGCAACACTTTGATGCTTGGGCAAGTACCTTTGGAGAAACTGTTACTGCGGTTGAATTAACACCTGAAGGAACTGGATATAGAGCCAAAACAAGGTTTGCGAAATTTTATAACCTGCCAGAGCTTATGGCAATGTTCAAAGAGGTTGCTGATATAAAAACAGCAGATATGCTTCATCTTCCAGTACCAGAAGTCATGCTTTAGACCTTCCTTAAGGTCTTCGCTGTATGCATCCAATTTATCGCACTCTTCAAGGTAATATCGTTTGTTGCTTTCCTCCACCTGCTGTTGCTGAAGATTCAGCAGAGTAGTACGCTTATCCGAAAATTCGGATGTTTCCGCAGGACAATCTCCGATAATAGTTCCCGGCAACTCCAACATCCTGTTGACAAGGTCATCATCAAGTTCTGTCCCATCATTACAAATGACAGTGAATACCAGATGTTCTTCTTCACCTAAACCCTCATAAGATAGCTTGTCGATGGAAAGCATACCCTCTAACTGCGGGTGGGAATTGAAGAAGCCTATATTACGAGTGGATTCGCCACTGTAATTAAATTCAATCATAGGAGTGGCGAGTGGAGTTTCTTTTGCTTCCGTTAGCCAATCACTATAAAGCTGGTCATCTTTTCTAAGAAAGACATCGCCTGCCTCTTCAGCAGATTTCCAATCAAGATTGTATATCTTGACTTTTCCGTCCTTTTCCACACGAAAACGATGTTGGTCTAATGGCTCGACTTGTTTGGCTCCATGAATTAAAAAGAAGTAGTACAGCCAACGAGTATATGTATCCATGCTGGCAACGGTGCTTGCCTTACAATCCTTTAGCCTTGCTGCAACATCTTCATCAAAGTTTTCAAGAATGGTCTGACGAGCCTGTGTCATTTTTTCATTGATGGCCTCGGACATTTCTTCTTGCAGTTCATCGAATTCCTGTGTGATTTCATCAGAAGTTTTACAATTCTGATAGATGCCTGCAATACGTTTTTCAAAATCAACGCCTGATTCAATGGAACCTAAGACATCATCTGAAGAGCCAAACACACCACTGAAGAGTCGGAATTTCTGGTCGAGCAACTGATAAACTCTAACATCTGCTGCATTTTTTCGGTTTAGGAAGTTGATAACTACCACATCATTTTTCTGCCCATATCTATGGCATCTTCCGATTCGTTGTTCAATACGCTGTGGATTCCAAGGCAAATCATAATTCACAATCAAACTGCAAAACTGCAGGTTGATACCTTCTGCAGCCGCCTCTGTTCCAATTAAAATGCTTGCCCGGTCTCGGAATTCTTCAACAACAGAGGCTTTTAAATCAGCAGTGCGAGAACCAGAAACACGTCCATCATTCTCATGGCGTGCTTTCCATTCATTTAAAATGCGCTTTGAATTAGCATCGTTATTTGAACCATTCAGAAACACAATCTGTCCGTCATATCCATTATTGCTTAACAGATTATACAGATAATCCTGAGTCCTTCTTGATTCCGTAAAAATAACAGCTTTGCGTTGTCCACCTAATTTTTCTGTTTCTTCAAATCCTTTTTGCAGTGCGGTGAGAAGATTTTCGCCCTTGGAGTTCTGGGTTATGCTTTGAGCTAAAGTAGCGTATTCTTCAAGCTGAGCCAATTCTTTCTTTATCCCATCACGGTCTCGCACAAGGTCAGCTGTAAGAATATCATCATCAAAGGAATCATCCAAGTCATCAATCGCATCATAATCATCTAAATCAAGTTCACTTTCTATTCCAGACAATAGATTGTTCAAGCGGTCAATCAAAGAATTCAGTGTCCCCGAAATAGCGAAAGAGGATGATGCAAGTAATTTCCGCAGAACCATCGTTATGAGAGTACGCTGTCCTTCTGGCAGTGCATATAATTTATCTGTCTGTAAGTATTCCGATATGAAATTGTATAGTTTTTCTTCATCAGCAGAAGGGGTATATTCCTGTAACAATGCAATACGGTTTGTGTATCTCACATATTCCGTAACTTGAGACCGCAGAGTACGTTGGCAAAAGGCATGAAGTCTTGCCTGCAAATTTTTGTTGCGGATTTCAGTATTCCTTACGGATACATACATTTCTCGAAATGTTTTTGCATCACCAAATACATGGTCATCTATAATGCTAACCAAACCGTATAACTCCATAAGATTATTTTGCAGTGGAGTAGCTGTAAGCAGTAATTTTTTTCGACCGCGGAGAGCTTCTTTTAATTTGTTGCCTGTTACGTTACTTGTTTTATACACATTTCTGAGACGATGGGCTTCGTCCATAATAACTAAGTCCCAGCTAATGGCTTTGATTTCAGAGGATTTACGTGCCGCAAAATCATAGGAACATATAACCACTTTATTGGGAACTTCAAATGGATTTCTGACGCCACTTTTTCTTTGTTGATTGAATTCCTTTGATTCCATTAAAATTGAGTCGATATAGAATTTGTCTTCCAATTCCTGACGCCACTGCATCCTGAGTGATGCAGGAACGATTAATAGGATTTTACGCCTTCTTTCTGCCCAATATTGCGCCAGTACAAGACCAGCCTCGATGGTTTTTCCAAGTCCAACTTCATCAGCCAAAATTGCACCATTGCTGAGAGGAGACTTAACAGCAAACATAGCTGCATTTACTTGGTGTGGATTCAAATCGACCTTTACGCCGGACATAGCAGAGGCAATGGATTCAAAGCTGGATTGTGGTCTCATAAGTGAAACCTGCTCGGCAAAGTATCTTGCTTGCTGTGGAGTATAATTTGTCATTGATTTACCTCTATTCTCGGTTACTCTCAAGGCTTGTAATTTCCATGATATCTGAAATATCACATTCAAGAGCAACGCATATTTTTTCTAATATTTCTGTATTTACATTTTCGTTTTTTCCGAGTTTTGTAATGGAGGCTGCACTGACGCCGGACAATAATTGTAGGTCTTTCTTTTTCAAGTCCCGATCAATCAACAGTTTCCACAGTTTTTTATAGCTTATCGCCATGATGTACCTCCCTTTTTATCACGATGAAACATACACTATATTATACATCCGAAATCCTTTAATGTCAATGATAATACTGCGAACAGAGGAATTTTAACTGCAAACGAAAGAATATAAATGGTTCAAAGAATAGTCAAATAAAATTTACAAACGAAGTATTTCAAAGCTATTGACAAAGGCAGAACTAAGTGATATTATATAAATACGCAAATAAGCGAACTTGCTGAATTGCGAAAGGAGGAATACAAATGGCTGGAGAATTCGGTTCTTATATCAATGAGAAAAGAAAAGGGCGAGGCTTTGATGGTGGTGATATTCTTCTTCGAGACATTGCAAAAGCGATGGGAAATATGTCTGTATCATATTTATCAGACATCATTAAAGGTCGAAGGAATCCACCAGATAAGAAATGGCTTGAAGTCATCGCAGAGGTGCTATCTCTTACAGAAGAGGAAAAAGCAGAAATGTATGACCTTGCAGGAAGAGAGCGAGATGAAGCAGCACCCGACTTACCCGGTTATATTATGGATGAGAACATCCCCCATGTTCGGGCTGCTCTTAGAAAAGCAAATAACAAAGGTCTGGGCGATGAATTTTGGAAAAAGGTTTATGAAGAAATAGATAACAAGGAGTGATGATATGGCGAGCATAGTGGATTCCACACCGCTTGTACACTGGTACAGCAAAGAAAAACTGGATGATGTCGCAAATGAATTTTTGCGAGAATATTGCCCAGAGGTACTTAAGCAACCTATGGCAGTTCCCATTATGGATATTGCAATGAAAAAGATGGGATTACGGGTTTATACCAAGTATCGTCTTTCAGAAGATTTCAGTATTTTAGGTCAGATGTGTTTTACGAGTGGTCTTGTGACTATTTATGACAAGGATGAAGACGAATACAGAGATATTAAGGTGCGAAGAGGAACTATGCTTATTGACCCGGATACATATCTGAAGCGTAACACAGGCTGTTTTAATAATACAGTGGCACATGAATGCTTCCACTGGTATAAGCACAGAAATTATCATTTGTATGGTAAGGCTGTGGGTAAAGACAATACCACTGCGTTAAGATGCCCTGTAGAAGAAAAAAATGTGAATTATCATGATGATTGGGATGATGAGGATTGGATGGAATGGCAGGCTAATAATGCTGCACCAAGGATTCTTATGCCGAAAGTCACTTTTATCTGTGCAGCAAATGAGGTTATTAAACAGGGTCATGAAACCTATGGCCCATCACTACAAGCATGGTGGGTTACCGCTAAATTGGCAGAATTATATGATGTATCAAAGCAATCCGCTAGAATTAGGCTGGATGAACTTGGCATCTCTATTGATTGAGATGCCTATGTTCGTGCTTTAAAAATCATATATTTTTTTGAAAATGGAGTACGCTATTCAGCGAAGTAGCGATGTTAAAGGAGGTGGACGGATGAAGAATAAAATGAAGTGTCCTAAATGGAAGCTGCTGAAAAAGTCCTTGATATTGCAATTAGCAATTAAAAGATAATAGTTGTAAATGCTTTCCTAATACTATTTTTTTACTTGATTACATGGTA
>SAAB01000102.1 GCA_009929615.1 Clostridia bacterium
TCCATTTACAGTGTACCAATTACTGCTGACAACTCTAATATAAATTCAGACTCCATGTGATTCTGTCACAGAACTAGTAGAAGTATTATTGCTATAATCTACACAGTCAAAGAGAAAGGTGGAAATTAATTATGGCGAATGTAATTATAATTGGAAATGGTCCTGCAGGTGTCTCGACTGCACTATATACAACAAGAGCAGGTATCAACACAATGATTATAGGCAAAGATCATGGCGCTTTAGGTAAAGCCTCTGAAATAGAAAATTATTATGGTTTCAGTCAGCCAATATCTGGAAATGATCTGATTGCAGAAGGAATGGAAGGTGCCCGCAGGTTAGGTGCAGAAATTATATCAGATGAAGTTTTAGGAATATCTTATGGTGATAAATTAACTGTAATCACAGAAGGTGGGGAATACGAGGCTGACGGTGTTGTCCTTGCCACAGGTACATCCCGAATGGCTCCCAAAATTATAGGTTTAAAAGAATATGAGGGTCATGGTATTAGTTACTGTGCTGTATGTGATGCTTTCTTCTATAGAGGAAAGGACGTAGCTGTTTTAGGTAATGGAAATTATGCGTTGCATGAGGCATTGGAATTGCTTCCTACTTCAAACTCTGTCACGATTCTTACCAATGGAAAAGAACCTGATTTTCAAGTTCCCGAAAACATTAAAATTAATACTAATATTATTGATTCAATTGGTGGAAATGATGTAGTCGAAGAAGTCCATTTTCAAAATGGAGAGATGATTCAGGTTTCTGGTCTTTTTGTAGCAATTGGTGTGGCTGGCAGTACAGACCTAGCAAAAAAAATCGGTGCTGAAACGCAAAACAATAAAATCATTGTTGATGAAAATATGTCAACTAACATACCTGGTCTTTATGCTGCTGGAGACTGCACCGGCGGATTATTACAAATTTCAAAAGCGGTGTATGAAGGTGCAAAGGCAGGTACAGAAATAATAAAGTACTTAAGAAACAATAGCAAAAAAATCAGTGCATAAAACCATAAAGGAGGATTTTAAAATGATACTAAAACTAATTGCTGGTGCTGTTATCGGCGGATTATTGGGATATCTCTACCATAAAAAAGTAGGCTGTAAGAGTGGAACATGTCCTATCACCTCAAGCCGAAATGGTTCCACTATATATGGTGCTATTATTGGTTTATTAATAAGCAGTTCATTCTAAAGAATTATTTCAGATGTCACATGTAATAAAAAAATAAGGAGGTAATCCCATGGATTCCTATATCTTCTATGGACTTGCCATTGTCCTCTTAATTCTATCTTTCGTAAAGGATAAGAAAAAGACAAAAATGGCATTAAAGAAAGCTTGGAAAGCTTTTGAAAATATCCTTCCAGAATTTCTGGTCGTAATTTTATTGGTAGGGTTTTTACTTGCAATTCTGAATCCTGAAACCATCTCTAAAATCATTGGAGCTGAATCCGGATGGTTTGGTGTTATACTTGCAGGAATTATTGGATCTGTAACCTTGATTCCTGGATTCGTAGCGTTTCCAACTGCTGCAATTCTTTTGGAAAACGGCGCGGGTTACATGCAGATTGCAGCTTTTGTGTCAACACTTATGATGGTTGGTATTATTACAATTCCAGTAGAAATCAAATATTTTGGTAAGAAAATTTCGATTCTAAGAAATGTATTAGCGTTTTTCTTTTCCTTCCTTGTAGCTGCAATAATCGGAATGGTGGTGATGTAAATGAAAAAATTACTGAAAAGATATCGTGTGTTTCTCATTGTCCTTGTGGCAATGATAATATTAACCATTGTTAACCAGCAATTAGGAATAAAAGCACTTCTCATTACTGGGAATTCTGTGAAAGAAATGCTGTTAGTCATACCTCCTATCTTCCTTCTTCTGGGTCTACTTGATGTCTGGGTTCCAAGAGAAACCATGATAAAATACATGGGGGAAGGATCTGGACTTAAAGGTGTATTGTTGGCTATTTTTATAGGTTCTGCTGCGGCAGGTCCTCTATATGGTGCTTTCCCTGTTGCTGCTGTCTTTATGAAAAAAGATGTAAAGTTTATGAATATCCTGATTTTTATAGGTGCCTGGTCTACTACCAAAATCCCTATGTTCCTTTTTGAAATGGCAGCTTTAGGCAATAAATTTGCCATATCAAGGCTTCTCATCGATATACCAGGAATTATTATTCTTGCATTTATTTTATCAAAAATGGTATCAAAAAAAGAAGTAGAAGCACTTTATGAAAATGCAAAATCAATTGAATAGTAAGAATCGCTGTGAATGGATTATTAATTATTGACATATGCCAAAAATAGATTTAATATATTATCTTGTGAGCATTCAATTTTACCATAATATTGTTATGCCAATAACCAATCAAAGGAGTTTTATTATGAAAATAGCATTACCTTCACGAGACGATCTCATTGACAGCCATTTTGGCCATTGCGAATACTTTACCGTTTTCACTACAAATGACTCGGAAATCATACACCAGGAAATCATTCCATCTCCAGCAGGTTGTGGATGTAAATCTAACATTGCATCTGTTCTTGCAGAAATAGGTGTAACTATGATGCTTGCTGGCAATATGGGAGATGGCGCTGTAAATGTTTTAAACAACTCAGGTATTGAAGTAGTTCGAGGATGTTCGGGTTCCGTAAAAGAAGTTGCTCTCGCATGGCTTGCAGGAACTTTAACGGATTCAGGAGACTCTTGCCACGAGCATGAGCATGGATGTCAACACTAATTTCTTATGCAAGTAGAGTGTTTTCCACATTATGCACGTAAACAAGATAAAACGATAAATCACTTCACTTGTCATGAATTATTTACAACGAAAAACCTCCAGCGTATTGTTGGAGGTTTTTCATTACTACATCTCATTTGCAAAGATATTATTGATCTTTTCTGCAGCATCCACTAAACAATCACTTGAAAATCTCTCAAAATTACCTTCATCAACTAATTTGGCAATGGCTGGGTCAATTGGTATTCTACCTAATATATCAATACCTATTTCTTTTGAAATATCATTCAATTTGCTTTCACCAAATATATTTATTTCTTTTCCACAATCAGGACATTTCACAAAGCTCATATTTTCAACTAAACCTAAGATAGGTATATTCATCATTTTTGCCATATTATATGCCTTCTTAACAATCATAGAAACAAGATCCTGTGGTGATGTTACAATAACGATTCCATCCAATGGAATTGACTGGAATACAGTAAGTGGCACATCACCTGTTCCTGGTGGCATATCAATGAATAAATAGTCTAAGTCTTCCCATACTACTTCTGTCCAGAATTGTTTCACCGTATTTGCCAAAATTGGACCTCTCCAAATTACAGGTGAGTCTTCTTTATCTAATAATAGATTTACTGACATTATTTTAATATTGTTTGCTGTCGCTTCCGGTATAATACCCATTTCATTTCCCATTGCTTTTCTGGTAATTCCGAACATTTTTGGAATCGATGGCCCTGTAATGTCAGCATCCAGAATACCTACCTTATAGCCTTTTCTGCTCAGTAATACTGCTAACATAGCGGTAACAAAGGATTTGCCAACTCCACCTTTACCACTTACAACTCCAATCACATTTTTTATTGAACTATATTGGTTTAAATCCTCAAGCAAGTTTTGATTGCTTTGCATACTCTGTTTGCTATGTTCACAACCTTCACATGATTCTTTTGTACATTCGCTATCAGAACAGCTTTTTTCTTTTTCTTCCATTTTTATTACTCCAATCTGTCATCTATTTTTTATAATTTATTAAATTAAGTTAATCAGTGAAAAATCAATAGTTCCATCTTCGTTAATTAACTTTGCATCTGCATGTACATATTCCACTTTTCCAATAAACATCTCGTGTGAACCTGTCATAATAGAATCTACGACTGTACACTCAATATTAACGGGACAATCCGCTAAAATTGGTGCATTCACAACTTTACCTTCTTCTAATTTAACATTCATATCTTTAAGCTTATCAGAATCTTTTTTGCTTATTTTACCCAGATAATCAAAAGTTTCCTGATAATTCTTATCTGCTATGTTTACAACAAAACATCCTGATTCCTTTATCATCTGATAGGAATATCTTGTTGGTACAATTCCAACCATAACCATAGGCGGTGCATAACTACAATTACCACAATATCCTACTGCCAGTGCATTGTCTTCTCCGTCTAATCCGCGGCATGAAACCAAAACTTTTGGTGCAGGCTGCAATGCTCCTTTTTTATTTGCTTCTTTCTTTTGCATGATATTTACTCCTTGTATTTTTATTTTTTAGTTGTATCCTCTTTTTCCCATGTTTTTATTGCATTAATTGCCTCATTTACAGCTGCAATATCACCAAATATACCTATCATAGTAATATGCTGAGGACAGTTGCCATTGATCTCTGATATTTCTACGTTAGAAGTTTTTTCTGCAACATCAGCTGCCATTATAACATCAGCAACACTCCCCTGTACTAAGCCAATAGCTCTTACTTTTTCATCTTGAAGCATTTCTTTTATTTGCTCATCGCAAACTTTACGTTGAAGAATTCGCATAGTACCTTTGGACGGACTATTTAATATCTTTACTGTAAGCATCTTTTTCTCCCTATTGGTTTTATACGATCATCTCTAAACATTTATTTTTGTAGTATAGTCTTCGATTGCATTTTTTAAAGCACTTGCACCAAGTACAGAACAATGCAACTTATGTTCTGGAAGTCCATCAAGAGCATCCGCTATATCTTTATCTGTTATCAGCAATGCTTCTTCCAATGTTTTTCCTTTCGCAAGAACCGTTGTCATACTACTTGATGCCACAGCAGCCGTGCATCCAAACACTAGAAATTTAATATCTTCTATACAATTATCTTTAACCTTAATTTGGATTGTTAAATAATCACCACAGCCTGGATCCCCAAAACTTCCTTCACCATTAGCATCTGGCATAGTTCCACAATTTCTAGGCGCCATAAAATGGTCGATTACTTTATCCGTAAATGACTCACAATACATATTATCCCTTCCAATCACTACATATTTTTATTTTTTCATATAAGTCCTTACTAAAATAGTGTATTTTGGTCTTATGCTCATTAAGATATTTTAATGCAATTGTGGGCATATGTCAATATTGTATTTCTTGAGTTTCCGCAGTTTTATCCACAACTGCGAATTTTATCAGCTTTACAATAAACAACTTTCAAAAAATGCCCAAAATATAAGGAATCCAGACTCTT
>SAAB01000009.1 GCA_009929615.1 Clostridia bacterium
ACATTATACCAAAAAAGGGAGGTCATTGCTCTTTTTATTGCAAACTCCCATAAAATCAAGGTTTAGAACAATAAAACAAGGTAGTTATTTGACACTACCTAAAAAAACACGGAGGAATTTGAAATGAAAAAAATAATTACGTTTTTATTGGTGGCATCTGTTCTTGTATTTAGTACGACAGCAACTTATGCGGCATCTTCAAGGGGAAGACATTGGGGAGGCACAAGTGATACAACAGTGGCCGAACACAGAGTGTGTAAAGGAGAGGGCGAATGCACCTATCCGGATTGTCCGAAGAATCAGACACAGGAATCCGAAGGAACGTTATGTCCAAATGGTGGAACACCTACACATCATAATGCAGGTACAGGGCATGGACACGGAAGAAAACATTAAGGAAAAAGGGAGCTGCTATGCGGAGTGAGCAGGAGGCAAACAGGGCCATAGAAGAGTACGCAGATACGGTTAAAAAGATTTGTATGCTGCATTTAAAGAGCCATTCTGACACAGAGGACATATTTCAAAATGTATTTTTAAAATATGTCCTCTATTCTGGTGCTTTTGAAGATCGAGAGCATGAAAAGGCATGGTTAATCAGAGTGACGATAAATGCCTGTAAGGATTATTTGAAAAGTTTTTTTAGGAGCCGCACTGTTCCGATGGATGAAATTGCAGAACTTACGGCGGAAACACCGGAGGATTATAGTGAAGTATTGGAAGCAGTACTGGCATTACCTCCAAAATACAAAGATGCTGTATATTTATTTTATTATGAGCAGTACTCGGCTGTGGAGATTGCAGGAATTCTTGGAAAAAAGGTAAATACGGTATATACCCTGCTTGCACGGGGGAAAGAGATGCTGAAGGAAAAGCTGGGAGGTGAGGACATTGGATAATCGAATTCATGATGCTTTTGATAATGTACATGCGGAAGAAGATTTAAAAGAGAATACACGTAAGTATTTGTCTGAGCATGTTTACGGACAGCCAGTGAAGAAGAAACTTTTCCCGGCAAAATATGCCGTGTGCACAGCTCTGTGTCTGCTTGCCCTCATTTTCTTTGGCGGATATCAGTTCTATACAATACCGGTGGCAGCCATCAGTATCGATGTTAATCCATCGATTGAACTTGAAGTGAACCGATTTGACAGGGTTATTTCGGTGACGGCTTATAATCCGGATGGAGAAATGATTATCAGCCAGATTCATCTAAAACATTTAAACTATGAGGAGGCGATAACCGCCATCCTCGAGAGTGGGGAAATGTCCGGCTATCTTGCGGCGGAGGCCCTTGTGGATATTTCTGTAGCATCACAGGATGAAGGAAGAAGCAGTGAGATGCAGCAAAAAATCAGTGAATGTGCAGGACATAGTTATGGTAATGTCAACTGTCATACTCAGAATAGCGAAGATGTGAAGCATGCTCATGAAGTTGGACTATCCTTTGGCAAATACCGGGCTTTTCAGGAATTGCAGGAACTTGACCCGACTATTACGGCGGAGGATATCAAAGATATGTCGATGCATCAGATACGGGAAATGATTGATGCATGTGGGAACAGCCATTCCGAAGAAAATGTAACAGAAACAGAGAGTCATGGCCACGGTCATGGACATGGTGCAGAATAAAAGAATAAAAAAACTCCCGGATAATGTATGGTTCCATAGGAAGACCGATTATCCGGGAGTTCTTTTTATTATTGTTCTAATTCATTTTTAACACTGGTTGCTGATACAACAAAGAGTACAGGAACAATCAGTCCGACAAGCGCCTGAATGATTTCTTTAGTCTCATGACCTGTCAATAAGGTGGAGATTGCACTGATGATACACAATACAAGTGAAATCCATCCAAGAACAAGAGCTGTTTTTAATTTGCCAAGATCGCCATTAGCACCTTTATAGCCCTTGATACCACAGACAAGACTGAAGATACCGGAGAAAAGTGCAACAATGGCAAGAACTAAAGCCATTCCGGTAAGAACCATGCCTGTAGACTGGCTAGCACCGACAGCATCCATGCTTGCAGCACCGAGGAGGCCTCCCCCTAAAAATAAAAGAATTGCTCCGATAATACCTAATATACCGGAGATGATTTGTAATACGGATGTTACTTTCAAAGCTGTTTTCATACGAATATTTCCTTTCTGTTTTCATATAGTATAAACTCACTCATAATTATACATTTTGCCGGATAATTTGTAAAGTTCTTAAATGAAATCAATAATTGACATAACTGTCTTGATTATATATAATATAAGACTGATATATCTATTAAAAAATCAAAGGATAAGGTGAATAGAATGAGTTTAATGCAGCAGTGGGAAGATATGGTATCCGTATTTAACGATGATGCTCAGGCACAGCAGAAGTTTTGGACAGACTACTATCTTCAGGAAAAAGGCGTTTATGAAAGTTTATTAGAAGAACCGGTAGAAGTTGTTTCAGGTACAGTTCAGGAACTGGCTGATAAATATGAGATGGATGTTGTACTTTTTGGAGGATTTCTTGATGGAATCAATGAAAGCTTAAAAGAAGCTAATCCGGTAAACGAACTGGAAGCAGACAGTCAGGTTAAGATTGATATTGATTTAGAAAAACTCTACTACAACATGGTTGCAGCAAAGGCTGAATGGCTTTACGAACTGCCACAGTGGGATAAGCTTCTCAGTGAAGAGAAACGTAAAGAGCTTTATAAGGCTCAGAAACGTTCTATGACCGTTGTTAAAGATAAAAAGATTGGCAGAAATGACCCATGTCCTTGTGGCAGTGGTAAGAAATATAAGTTCTGCTGCGGAAAATAATAGATTGAACATCTTAAAGAGAAGAATGGACACGAAAGTTGTTTGACTGGGTGGATATTCTTCTTTTTATTAATATGTGAAAGGTTCTACGAAAGAGGGGGAACATAAAGATGGTTGTATCCACTGTGTTTGGAAAGATTATATCTATATTTATCATCATGCTTGTCGGAGTTCTCTGCTTTAAAGTAGGGATTATAGATGATACAACAAAGACAAAACTTTCGAGATTGAGCACTCAGATTGTTAATCCGATATTAATATTTATGTCTTTTCAGATGGATTATGATGCTTCGCTTATGAAAAAGATGGGCATATTATTTGTCCTTGCTGTTTTTAGCTATATTATTTCCATCGTGCTGGCACATTTTCTTCTTAAGGAAAAAGAAGGCTATGATTTAGGCATAGAGAAATATGGCGTAACCTATACAAACTGCGGATTTATTGGTCTGCCACTGGCATATGCCATGTTTGGAAATATAGGTGTCGTTTATGCGACGATTTTTGCGGCGGTTTTTCATATGTTTGCCTGGACCCACGGTATTTTATTACTGGAGAATAAAGGCTTTCAGCCGAAGAAATTGATTAATCCCTGTTTGATTGCTGTTGTTCTTGGTATTTTATGCTTTGTTTTCCAGATAAAAATACAAGAACATGTAGCTTTCGCTTTAAGTTCTATCGGTGATATGAATACGCCATTGGCCATGCTTTTATCCGGTGCCATTATGGCACAGCTGAATTTCAAAGAAACAATAAAAAAGAAGCGTTTGTTTTTTGTCTGTTTTTTAAGACTGATACTGTCAGCAGGGATTTTCTGTTTTATCCTTCGATGGCTGCCAATTGATGAACAGATGCGAACAGTCGCTGCTGTTATTGCGGGCTGTCCATCGGGAGCGATGACAATTACTATGGCAATTCTTTATAAGAAAGATGATCATTATGCAACAGAAATTTTTTCAATGACGACCCTGTTATCTATTCTAACGATTCCGTTATGTATGTTGATTGCAGGATAAATAAAAATGGGCTTCCCGGTTTGCAGGGGAAGCCCATTTTTTAGCTCAATTTAAATAAATCTTCATAAAATGTCGGATATGAAATATTCACGCAGTCACTTCCAATAATCTCTGTTTCTCCATCGCTGGCAAGAGCGGCAACGGCAAAGGACATGGCAATGCGGTGGTCCAGGTGACTCTGGATGATACCGCCGTGAGGCATTTTTCCTCCGTTGATAATCATGCCGTCTTCCTGGGGAATGATATCTACACCCATTGTCTGGAGATTCTCAGACATAACAGCAATACGGTCGGATTCTTTGACCTTAAGTTCGGCAGCATCCCGGATGCTGGTCTGGCCTTCGGCGAAGGCTGCCATAATCGCAATGATTGGAAGCTCATCAATTAATGTTGGAATAATATCGCCTTCAATAACGGTTCCATGAAGGGTAGAGTGGCGGACAACGATATCTGCTACAGGTTCATTACAGACTTCACGAACATTTTCTAAAGTAATATTACCGCCCATAGCCTGGCATACTTTAATCATGCCGTCCCGGGTCGGATTGATACCTACATTTTCAATACAGATTTCAGAGCCGGGAACAATAAGACCGGCAGCCATAAAATAAGCGGCAGAGGAAATATCTCCAGGCACATCGATTCGCTGGGCTGTCAGCTGCTTTGCCGGCTGCAGTATAGCTGTTGTGCCCTCTGTACGGATGGAACAGCCACAGGCTTTTAGCATTAATTCTGTATGATTTCTTGAAAGAGTAGGTTCGGTGACACTGGTTTCTCCATCGGCATAAAGACCGGCAAAAAGAACAGCGGATTTTACCTGAGCAGAAGCTACTGGAGAATCATAGTGAATACCACAAAGTTTCTGACCGGCAATTTTTAATGGCGCACAGCCATTTCCACGAATGCTTTCAATGGAGGCTCCCATCATAGCCAGTGGTGTCATGATTCGTTTCATAGGCCGTGACTGAATAGAGGTATCACCATTGATGACACAGTCGAAATTCTGGCCTGCCAGAATGCCTGACATAAGACGGGTTGTTGTTCCGCTGTTTCCCGTGTCAAGAACATTTTCCGGCTGTGATAATCCATGAAGACCTTTGCCGTGAATACGGACAATATCACCATTGTTTTCAATAGGAATACCCATCTGTCTAAAGCATGCAATCGAAGAAAGGCAGTCGGCTCCCTGAAGAAAATGGTGGACTTCAGTGGTTCCTTCTGCAATAGAACCAAGCATAATGCTTCGGTGAGAGATGGATTTATCGCCAGGAACAGACACAGTGCCTTTTAATCCATTTGGGGTACGTGTTATCTTCATTATAAAATCTCCTTCGTTCATTTATTGCCGTAAGTGAATCATGTAGTGGAACCGGTTTAAAAGTTCTACAGCCTTATTCGCCGAATCATCATCATAAAATTCAATGTGAAGAACACCTTCCTGAAATTCCCGGTTATGAACGATACCGATGTTCATAATACTGATGCCATTGGTTGCAAGAATGGTTGCAATAGTGGCAATAGCTCCGGATTCATCCACCAAATCAACAAAGATTTCATAGGATGGTGTGAGCAGACTCTTGGCACGGCTTTTTGGTATGTCATCCCTGTATTCTTTCGCAGAAGTAAAGGATGAGAGAAGCGCCGGAAGGTTATCGCTTTTAATAGCATCACCCATATCTTTCATTCGAGTAACATAGAGGTTCAGCATATTAATAATCTGGTCTTTGTTTTCTGTACAAATCTGCTGCCACATTTCCGGTGAAGAGGAAGCAATTCGGGTAATATCCTTAAAGCCTCCGGCAGCGAGCATACGCATAAGACCATCTGGATTATCGGATTCTTTCACGAGATTGACTAAAGTATAGGCAATAATGTGCGGAAGATGAGAGATGGCAGCTGTAATGCGGTCATGTTCACGATAATCGAGTTTTACAGGAATGGCATTGATGTCTTTGACAAGTTGAACCATTGTATTCATCATAACATCTGTTGTACCTTCTCCCGGAGTTAATATGTAGTAAGCATTTTCCAGAAGATGAATCTTTGAATTGCTATATCCGTATTTTTCCGAGCCGGCCATCGGATGGCCTCCGATAAAGTGATTGTTCATACCGAGTTCGGTAACAGCTTCATGGATAGTGGTTTTTACACTGCCCACATCGGTCAGAATACATTCTGGTTTGATAATGTTTTTTAGTTCTTTAAGGCACCGGATATTCACACTGACCGGTGCGCATAGAAATATAATATCACATTCAGAAAAGCCTGGGCCTATAGTGTCCATGGCCTGATTAATGGTGCCATCGGACATGGCTTCAATCAGGCTGGCTTTGCTGCGATTATAAGCAATAAAAGTAGAGTCGGGATGCTTGGCTTTCAGAGCCTTGGCAATAGAACCGCCAATTAGTCCCAGGCCAATAAAGCCAATCGTTGGTTTATTCATCAAAGGGTTCCTCCAAAAAATGAAATCATAGGTTTAAGTTCATTGCACAGAGTGTCAAAATGTTCAAGGGTCAGAGACTGAGGACCATCGGAAAGCGCTTTGGCAGGTTCTGGATGAACTTCAATCATTAGTCCGTCACAGCCGGAAGCAATAGCAGCACGGGCCATCGGTGTGACATATTCCCGAACGCCGGTACCATGACTAGGGTCTACGATAATCGGAAGGTGGGATTTTGATTTAATGACAGGAACGGCACTTAAATCCAGAGTATTTCTTGTGGCTGTCTCAAAAGTACGAATACCACGTTCGCAGAGAACAACGTTTGGATTGCCCTCAGCCATAATATATTCTGCTGCATTCAGCCATTCATCAATGGTTGCAGAAAGACCACGTTTTAATAAAATAGGAAGACCGCTTTTTCCGGCTTCTTTTAAAAGAGCAAAGTTTTGCATATTTCTTGCACCAATCTGAAGCATATCCACATAATCAACAGCTTTATGAATAGCCTCAAGGCTTGTAACTTCGCATACAGAAGCAAGACCGGTAGCATCAGCAGCTGTTTTCATGTATTTTAAACCCGTTTCTTCAAGTCCCTGAAAAGCATAAGGGGAAGTTCTCGGTTTAAATGCACCGCCGCGTAAAAATGTTGCACCCGCTTTTTTTACGGCAATAGCTGTCTGAATCATCATTTCTTCATTTTCAATAGCACAAGGACCAGCCATAATAGCGATGTGACCACCGCCAATCTGTGCATTTTTAACTTTAACACAGGTTGGTTCCGGATGAAATTTTTTATTTGCAAGTTTATAGGTCTCTGTAATATCAACAATTTTTTCAACTTGAGGGAGCTGGCAGAGTGCAGAACGATTTAATACAGTTTTGTCTCCAACAACACCAATAATGGTTACTTCATGGCCTTTAGATAAATGGGCTTCAAGACCTGCATTTTCAATGAGTTTGGTGATAGAAAGTATAGAACTCTCTTCAGCCTGTGGTTTCATAACAATAATCATAATTCAATACCTCCAAATATGTGTTTTTGTATTGGGGGATAATTTTAAGCAATAAAAAAAGCCTCCATCCCCGGTATAAAGGACGAAAGCATACTTCCGTGGTACCACCTTTATTCATCTGTACATCGCTGTACAAGATCTTATAGAGTACGTCATAGCTGATTATACTCCGGCAATATAACGGTTGCAACCGGCACGGCCTACTATCCTGAATAGGGTTCAGCTTGCAGCTCAGGGATGTATTCGGAATTCTGTTTTATGCACCTCTCATCAACCGGTAACTTTCTGTATAAAACCTGGAATCCTTACTGGTTCCCATCATAGCTTTTTTCGTTAGTCCTAATGATAGCATCATCAAAGAAAAAAATCAAGTATAATTTTTTTGCAAAGATTAAGAAAAATAAATAAATAATTGGCTAATTTTCATAAAACTATATAGGTGCTTTTACAAGTGCCGTAAATAGGCGGTTTCTTAAGAAATATAAGGCTTTTTAGATGTCTCTGCCTACCGTTTGCCTACCAAAATTTGAGGGGGTAGGCAAGGTCGTCTACAAAAGTATATTACTGGCGGACTGCTTTAATTTTGCAGTGTTGAAAACATAGGTGTTTAAGGTTGTCGCTATATCCTTGTGACCCATGCGTTCCATAACCGTATTCGGATAGGCCCCGTTCTCTGCCAGATAGGTGCCGTGGGTATGTCTCAGGCTGTGTGAATGGAAGAGTGGGTTATTGAGTTTCTTATGAATAAGAGTTGCACAGTAACCGAAGTTCTTCGGAGTTAGCAGCTTACCCGCCTCACGTGCCGAGAGCGGCATTATTTCTGTGTAATCCGAACTAACTTCTGCGGAGGTCTGAACGACCTCGTTATCAGGCTTTAAATAGGTCCGCACAAAATACTCTCCGAAGCGAAGCTGGTTCTCACGACGTTTAATAAGTTCCTGTTTAAAGATTGCAGCTATGGTTTTACCCATTTCTATTGTGCGGACAGAATTATACTTTGGTTCACGATAGTACCAGTGGCCGTTTTCTCTGACCAACTGGTGCTGTATAGTAACTAGATTCTTCTTAAAGTCTACATCATGCAATAGGTCAATACCATATGTCTCAGAAATTCTGGTGCCCAGATGATATCCTGTCATTATCGGGATATAATAATGGGTGGATGGTCCGAAGTGGGTAATAATTTTTTCAAAATCATCCTCTGTAAGGATATACTCGCGATGCTTTTTCCTAAATTCGGATTCTGGCCTTTGCGGTACTTTTGCCCACTGGCAGGGATTTGTTTTAATGTATTGGCAAGGCATTACCGCATAGTTCAGCGCTCCAGATAAACAGTTCTTTATATTTACAACAGTGGGCCGTGCTAGACCTGTTGCAAAGATTTTATTGATTTCCACCTGTACGCTTCCAGGTTCAAGAGAAAACAATTTGTAGATTCCAAAATGTGGCTTCAAATGATTTTCAACGATAGATTTATAATTTAGTGCTGTCAGATAGTGAAGATTAGGCTCGACATAGTTCGCAACCCAGAAGTCGAGATAGTCAGCAACAGATGCTTCTGAGGCCTTAAAGGTTTTTCCTGTGTTGTCATATTCTGCTTTTGTCTGTGTGCCGGCAGCCAAAGCTTCTGCCTTTGTCCGAAAACCACCCTTGGATATAGGATTTCTCTTTCCGCCAATTCTGGCACCTTCAAAAGACCATTCCCAAGTTTTACCTCTTTTTCGTGTTCGTAATTCTCCCATAATATCATCCTCCTTAAAAATGGGTATAAAAATAACAGCCAGCAGAAATTATATTTTGCTTGCGAGGCTGCTCCGAGAATGATACAATATTAAGTGATTTGGTTGTATATCCTCGGATATATGCTTGCCGTCCCGGTGTTGGTAGCGCCGGGGCGGTTTTTTATTTATTGTTTCAATCCACGCCCCGTAAGGAGCGACTATTAAAAAAGCATACCCACTTGTAAATTGGGTATAAATCTAATAACATAATGGTCCATTCTATTTGCGTACCCGTTCGGGTGCTGCGTTCTGAAGTAAGATAGGGCATCCTCTAAAAAGTCCTCTGATACTCCTAAAAATTCAGCAATTTCATAACGATTTCTGCATCCGGCTTTAAAAGCACAAAACAGGTCTGACGGTGTAAGCATTGCTTTATATGCCCAGACACGGGCTTCATGCTCCTGCTTGCGATTGGTGGTTTTGTTCTGGTCGCTTATGTCTCCATAGCTTGTATAGTGGTGACCGAGTTCTTCGGCCAGTATGCAGGCTTTTTCTGCGTCAGTTTCCAGTGCGGGGTCTAGGGCAATATTCCCATCTATGTATAATCCCGGCAAGCCATCAGCGAGCCTAAATTTATGTACTTTAACCTTATTATCAGATGCATTCTGCATCAATTTTTCATATTTATTCAAGTAAATCCCTCCAATGTTGATACGCCCGTAAGGATAATAACATACTTGGAGTACTTAAAACCGGACTTTACTTTTCTGTCTTTATAAAAGCTGCAAATGCTTTTATTCTTTCAAGCTGTTCTTCTGTGTATTCCGTTCCGTCAAAGTGGGCGGCGATAGTAGTCGGCTGAGTAGCAGCATTCTCTTTCTCTATTTGTTCTAATCTGTCAGGCGTAATTTCCAGTGCTTCACAAATTAAGCATACATTCGAATAGCTCGTCTTTCCAATACCATTTTCAAGAATAGATTTAACGGTGGAATACGCTATCCCCGTGGCTTTTGCAATGTCTGAAACTTTCATTCCCTTTTCTTCCATTATCTGTCTAATAATTTTTGCACGTTCCATATAATCACCTCATAATTGAATATTATAACCAAACGCAATAAATGTAAATAGAAAATTGCGATATTTTGCAAAAAAGTGAAAAAATATATTGACAATTGCGATACACTGCAATATAGTATAGATATGAATTGCGACACATCGCAATAGAGATTGAGGTGATTAACTTTGACAACAATGAACTGCAATAATTTAGAAGCTGAAATGAAAAGAATAGGGATATCTAAGCAAGACTTAGCAGATTTTTTAGATATATCCTATAGAACTGTACACTCAAGAATAAATGGTGAATCTCAGTGGCTTTACAGAGAATGCGTTTCTCTTAGAGATGAATTTTTCCCTGGCATGAGATTAGATTATTTATTCCCAAGAGAACAGACAAAAATAGGAGGTGAGTAGATGGAGAATGAGAACTATGAACAGATTGTAGCTAATATCAAAATGCTAATAGAGGAAAAAGGCATGAAGCAAGGGGTTGTTGCTGAACGAGCAGGATTTACGGCTCAAGATTTCAGCAACATGCTAAATGAAAGACGGAAATTAATTCGGATTGAACATCTTCCGGCAATTGCCAACGCTATTGGTGTTGAGATTAAAGACTTGTTTTATCCACCAGAATAATAGGAGGTGTCTAGGTATGGTAGAGCCATATAAACCATTATATTCCGTTAAAGAGGCTGCAAAGGTGCTACTGGTTAATCCGTCTACGGTTTATCAGTACATAAATGAAGGGAAATTGCTTTATGTGCCTCTTGGAAGTAAAAAGATTCGGGGAATTGACCTTGAAAAGTTTATTAACAGTTATCCAGAAGGGGAGGTGATGAAACTTTGAAACGCAAAATAATAGCCCTGTACAGCTACAGCATTACGATAGCCAGCGGGGCATCTGCAATAGCCTTGCCATGGATTACCACAGAGGTGCTACCATGCTGTTTATGGGTGCTGGCGGTGCTTACTGCCATGGCCGGGTTGTTGTGGCTATATAAAAATGCCCCTGTCGAGCGGGAACTCAGACAAGGGGCACAAAGGAAATTATACAACTTTATTTTATCAGAGAAAGAGGAGGGCGTCAAATGAAAGAATTGAATGCCGTTAAAGGCTTTAAAGTTTTTAAACCCGATTGGACTTGTAGAGGTTTTCAGTATGAGGTAGGCATGACGTTTGAAGAAGATGTCACACCTGATTGTTGTGACAGAGGATTTCATTTTTGTAAGGAATTAAAGGATTGCTTCAATTATTACGATTTCAACCCTGACAACAAAGTTGCAAAGGTTGTTGCACTTGGTGAAATTGATGAAGAAAGTGACAATTCAAAATGTTGTACCAACAAGATTCAGATTGTGGAAGAAATCACATGGGAAGAAGTTCTTAGCATGGTCAACCTTGGAAAGGCAAATAGTGGACTCTGCAACACCGGGAACAGGAACACAGGGGACAGGAACACCGGGAACAGGAACACAGGAAGTTTGAACACAGGAAATTTGAACACCGGGGGCTGGAACACAGGGGACTGGAACACAGGGAACTTCAACACAGGGAACAGGAACACCGGGGGCTGGAACACAGGGAACAGGAACACCGGGGGCTGGAATACAGGGCACTTTAACACAGGGGACTGGAACACAGGGAACTGCAACACAGGGAACTGCAACACAGGGAATAGAAACACAGGGGACTGGAATCTTTCTTCTTTCAATTCAGGTTGTTTCTGTACTGATGAACATGAAATCCTGATTTTTGATAAACCATCCGGGATGTCATACAGAGATTGGTTGAATTCAGATGCAAGATACATGTTGAATGATATTCCAAAGGATGCTGTTGAATGGATTTGGTCAGATAATATGACTGACGAAGAAAAGGCAGCAAACCCAACTTACAAAACAACTGGCGGTTATCTGAAAGTGATTGATGAATCAGAATGCGGTCAGATTTGGTGGGATGGTCTTTCAGAAGCGAAGAAGGCAATCATCAAGGCAATACCAAACTTTGATGCAGACAAATTTGAAAAGTGCACTGGTATTAAGCTTGAAGGAAAGGATGAATAAAACTATGGCAGTAAAAGCAGTTTGTCACGACATATCAGGGATTTTAGCAGAGAAAGAGGAGGGCGTCAAATAATGACCATCAATGTAACTTTTGAAAACATCGAAGAGATGACGAATTTTGTGGATTTTATGAGTAAAAAAGAGAGTGAGCTGGTAAAGGCAGCTAAAAAAACACCGGTTAAGACAAAAGAAGAGCCTGTGAAAGAAGAACCACAGCCGGAGCAGGTAGAGGAAGAACCAGTAGAGGAAGAACCAGTAGGGGAAGCAAAGACCTACAGTCTGGTGGAAGTAAGAGCCGAACTGTCCCGGTTATCTAAAGCAGGAAAGCGTGCAGAGGTGCAGGAACTTATTAAAAGCTATGGCACCGAGAAGTTGTCGGATATTCCGGCAGAACATTATCCGGAGCTGATGCAGAGAGCAGGTGAGCTCTAATGCCAGACGTTCACGCAAAATTAAGTGCCAGTGGTGCAAAGCGGTGGATGAGCTGTCCACCGTCGGCCAATCTGGAAACCCAGTTTCCGGATAAAACCACAGAGTATGCCGAAGAAGGGACTTTTGCCCACAGCCTGGCGGAGTTGAGTCTCCGCTACAACAACAACGAGATTACTAAAAAGACTTTTTCCACCAGGCTAAATAAGCTTAAGGCGGATGAAAAGTACAGTGCAGAGATGCAGGAGTACATAGAAGGCTACACCGAGATGGTCTGGGAGCAGTTTAATATTGCCAAGGCAGACTGTCCGGATGCACTGGCTCTGTTTGAACAGAGGTTGGACTTTTCTGCTTATGTTCCAGAAGGTTTTGGTACAGGGGATGTTGTTATTATCGCGGACGATCTGGTGCAGGTTATTGACCTTAAGTATGGTAAGGGCGTTGGGGTATCTGCAGAGGACAACCCACAGCTTAGACTTTACGGTCTGGGGGCTTACCTGGAACACTCTATGCTTTATGACATCAAACGTGTCCGTATGACCATTATCCAGCCAAGACTGGAAAACATATCTACCGAGGAATTAAGTGTGGCCGAACTGCTTGACTGGGCCGAGAATGAAGTGAAACCTAAAGCCGAAATGGCCATGAAGGGCGAGGGCGAGTTCTGCATCGGAGACCACTGCCGGTTTTGTAAGGCCTTTGCCACCTGTAGAGTCCAGAAGGATTATCAACTGCAGCTTGCAAAATATGAATTCGCAGATGGTGACCTCCTGGATGAATCTGAAATCGGAGATATCTTATCCCGGGTTGATGCCCTTGTTAAATGGGCTGACGCTATTAAGACCTATGCTTTTGACCAGGCGCTAAATCACGGACAGCATTATTCCGGTTGGAAACTGGTAGAAGGGCGCAGTAACCGGAAATACAGTGAAGAGGAAGCAGTAGCCAGCCTGCTGATTGAAAAGGGCTACGAAGCGGAGAAGATATATAAACCGCAGGAACTTCTGGGTATTACCGCCATGGAGAAAGTTGTAGGCAAAAAGAAGTTTGGAGAACTTTTAGTGGACCTTGTTATTAAACCAGAGGGTAAGCCTGTATTGGTACCGGAAGCGGATAACCGTCCAGAACTTAATACAGCTAAAAAGGCAGCAGATGATTTTGCGGATGACTCTGACTGTATGGCAGAGATGCTGGACTACCAGAACAGCCGTGGCGGAGATAAGGGTAACCTTTTCTTCTGGCGGGCCAGACTTAAGGACAAATACCCAAGAGAAACCATTGACGAAGCATTTAATAATTTAATTTAAAGAGGAGATAGAAATTATGAGTACGACACAGCCAACAAAAGTTATCACCGGAAAAGTAAGATTCAGTTATGTAAATATTTTTAAAAGCAGAAGTTTTCAGCTAGGACAGGAAGAGAAATTTTCCATTTGCCTGCTGATTCCCAAAAAGGATAAAAAGACAATCGCTGATATCAAAGCTGCCATCCAGGCAGCGGTTAATCAGGGTGTATCGGATAAATGGAATGGCAAAAAGCCAGCAAACCTTAAGCTGCCACTTCGTGACGGCGATGAAGAAAGAGCGGATGAAGCAGAAGAATATACGGATATGTTCTTTTTAAATGCGAACAGTAACCAGAAACCCGGCGTCATCGATATGTATAAGAATGAAATTCTGGACCCTACAGAGGTTTATTCCGGATGCTGGGGCCGTGCATCTATTAACTTCTTCCCATTTAACAGCAACGGCAACAAGGGTATTGCTGTAGGTCTTAACAACGTTCAGAAGCTTGGAGACGGTGAGCCCTTAGGCGGTGCAAGAGCATCTGCAGAAGATGACTTTGACGATGATTTTGATGATGAAATGTTAGGATGATGACTTATGCACATAATGAACGTGGATATTGAGACCTATTCGGATGTAGATATCAGAGAGGCTGGGGCTTATGCGTATGCACAAAGCCCCACCTTTGAAATATTATTGATTGGCTACCGAATTGATGGCGGACCGGTAAGGGTGCTTGATTTGACGGATGAAAAGAACCTGGGAAAACAGGGCAACCTTTTAAACGAACGTCAAAAACAGTTCAGTATGGACTGTGATGAATTTTTTAATGCTCTGATTTCCCCGGATTATATAAAGACGGCGTACAATGCCAACTTTGAACGCACCTGTCTTTCATCTTTTTTAAAAGAACCTATGCCACCGGAACAGTGGCGGTGCAGCGCAGTTCGTGCAGCCACACTGGGACTGCCGGCAACCCTTGGCGCTGTGGGTGAGGCTTTAGGCCTTCCCGAGGATAAGCAGAAGGATAAGATAGGAAAAAGCTTAATCCAGTATTTCTGCAAGCCTTGCAAGCCCACAAAAACCAATGGTGAGCGGACGCGTAACCTGCCGGAAGACGCTCCCGAAAAATGGCAGCAGTTTGTGGAATACAACCGACAGGATGTGGTTACAGAGAGCGCTATATTAGATAAGCTATCCGTTTATCCAATTCCGAAAAATGAACAGAACCTGTGGGAACTGGACCAGAAGATGAACGATAACGGCGTCCGTTTGGATATGCCTTTTGTAGAAAAGATACTGGATTATGATGCCGTGTATCAGGAACGGTTAAAGGCAGAAGCCAGAGACATTACAGGACTTGATAATCCAAACAGCTTGGCACAGCTAAAAGAATGGTATAGAGAGAAGTTTGATGTAGAAATTAAGAGCCTTACGAAGGACACCATCCCTGAGATTATTAAATCCTTGGACGGCCACCCGAATGCCGTCCGAATGCTTAAAATCAGGCAGGAACTTGGGAAAACGTCCACCAAGAAATATGCAGCCATGAAAAATGCCGTGTGTAAAGATAACCGGCTTCGGGGCATCCTGCAGTTTTATGGGGCCAACCGGACGGGACGATGGGCCGGGCGAATCGTGCAGGTACATAACCTGCCACAGAATAAGATTCCAGACATTGACCTCGCCAGAGAGCTTGTGGCATCGGGTGACTTTAAAACCTTAGAGATGCTTTTTGAGGGAACGCCCTTTGTACTCTCCCAGCTGATTTGTACAGCTTTTATTCCATCGGACGGGTGCAGGTTCTGTGTGGCAGACTTTTCCGCCATCGAGGCCAGAGTAATAGCCTGGCTGGCCGGTGAGCAGTGGCGGTTAGATGTTTTTAGGACCCACGGCAAAATCTACGAAGCCTCGGCTTCTCAGATGTTTCACGTGCCCTTAGAAAATATTAAAAAAGGCAGTAAGTTAAGACAGCAGGGGAAAGTCGCAGAACTGGCTCTTGGATATGGCGGTGCCTTTGGGGCAATTAAAGCCATGGATAAGGATGGCAGTATCCCGGATGATGAAATCCCAATGCTTGTGGCTAACTGGCGGAAAGCCAGTCCTAATATATGCAAGTTCTGGCGAAGCGCAGAGATGGCGGCTAAAACAGCCATACAGGAACGGCGGACAGTTAAGCTTAAGAATGGCATTGCCTTTTCCTATATTAATCAGATTCTCTTTATTACGCTGTTGTCCGGACGAAAGTTAGCTTACTATGACGCAAAACTTGAAGAAACCGGAAAAGGTGAATCTATCACCTACGCGGGAGTGGAACAGCAGACCAAACGCTGGGGACGGTTAGAGACCTGGGGTGGTAAGCTGGTCGAAAATATCGTCCAAGCAACTGCAAGAGACTGTCTGGCTGTGACGATGCAGAGAGTATCTAATGCAGGCTATGACATAGTCATGCACGTACATGATGAGATTATATGTGATGTACCTAAGACAGATAAGGATGCCTTAAAAACAATAACAGATATTATGGCAGAGCCTGTGCCCTGGGGAGAAGGTCTTCCTCTTCGCGGGGACGGGTACGAAACGGCGTTTTATAAAAAAGATTAAAGAGGGAAGCTATGAGTGCTTATAAGATTGAGGATTATAAATTAAATATTAAATACGATGGCCCCCTGCAGATAGCTACAGGTAAGAACCGGATGGAAAAGGTCTGGAAGAATAAGACGTTCACCTGGTCTGGGCTCTTAGCAAAGCTTAACAAACCTGTACAGACCTCGGAGACCTGTGCAGAATACATTTCCATGCCTAAGGCAGAACAGGACCGGATTAAGGATGTTGGCGGGTTTGTCGGGGGAAGGCTTAAGAATGGCCGGAGAAAATCTGACAGTGTTGCATCCAGACAGATTATAACACTGGATGCAGACTTTGCACCCGTGGGGCTTACAGATACTTTATATCTGTATATAGAGGGTGCCTATGCGGTGTATTCGACACATAAGCACCAGCCGGAGAAACCAAGGCTTAGAATCCTTATTCCTCTGGACAGGGAGGTAACACCGGATGAATATGAGGCCATATCCAGAAAGATAGCAGAGAACATAGGTATTGATTTTTTCGATGATACCACCTACCAGCCCAGCCGTCTGATGTATTGGGGCTCGGTGGCCAGTGATGGCCAGTATATATTTGAATATTCCGATGAGGAATGGATAAAGGCGGATGATATTCTGTCCCAGTATGCCGACTGGATGGATACAAGCTGCTGGCCAGAAAGCAGCCGGACAGTTAAAAACAGACAGCACACAGCCAAGAAACAGGGTGACCCTTGCGAGAAAAAGGGGCTTATTGGTGCATTCTGCCGGACCTATTCCATTGAGTTGGCCATTGATACTTTTTTAAGTGACGTGTACCTTCCATGTGCAATGCCTGGAAGATATACCTATGCAGAGGGTTCCACAGCTGCAGGTCTTGTGCTCTATGATGATAAATTTGCTTACAGCAATCATGCGACAGACCCCGCCGGGGGGAAGCTGTGTAATGCCTTTGACCTGGTCCGTATTCATAAGTTTGGCCTCCAGGATGATGAAGTTCCGGAAGACACTGCACCTACAAAGCTTCCAAGTTATAAAGCCATGATGGATTTTATCCAGAAGGATGAAGACACCCGGATGACAGTAGGACGTGAGCACCAGCAGGAGGCGCTGTCTGATTTTTCGGAAGATGCTGATAGATGGCTGGCAGCTCTGGAAGTTAAGGAAAATGGCGAGTATAAGAACAGTTTAAATAACGTGCTGGCCATTATGAAGTACGACCCACTGTTAAAGTCGATAGTCTTTAATCAGATGGCGGATAATCTGGAAATAAGAGGTGAGGTCCCCTGGCAGCATCGGGGGAAGTTCTGGCGTGATGCAGACGATGCACAGCTGGAAGCTTATTTATCCCAGTGCTACACCGAATTTTCTAAAGCACGTATTTTATCCGCGATTACAAAAGCCGCTGATGACAGAGCTTATCACCCCGTAAGAGAGTATTTAGACGCTCTGCCGGATTGGGATAAGGTACCGAGAGTAGACACCCTGCTTGTGGATTATCTGGGGGCGGAGGATAATGCCTACACCCGGCAGATAATCCGCAAGACTCTATGTGCTGCCATTGCCAGAGTCCAGAATCCCGGATGTAAATTTGATACCGTGCTGGTGCTGTGCGGTCCGCAGGGGATTGGAAAAAGTACCTTGATAGCAAAGCTTGGTCAGGACTGGTTTTCTGACAGCTTAAACCTTACAGACACCAAGGATAAGACGGCGGCGGAGAAGCTACAGGGGTACTGGATTATAGAAATCGGCGAGATGGCGGGTATTGGCAATGCTGGTGTAAAAACCTTAAGGAGCTTTATAACCACCCAGGATGATCGCTACAGGGCCTCCTACGGCCGACGTGTGAGCTCCCATCCGAGACAGTGTATCTTAATTGGTACCACAAACTCAGAGGATGGGTATTTAAACGATGTAGAGGGCGGCAGGCGGTTTTGGCCGGTGAATGTACCCTGTATTGGGAAGAAAAAAGTCTGGGATATAAGCAGAGAAGAGGTAGACCAGATATGGGCCGAAGTGAAGTGCCTGTATGAGTCCGGGGAATCTTTATTGCTGTCCGGTGATGTGGCCAGAGAAGCGATTAAGCGGCAGAAGGCAGCCCTGATATCCGACCCCAGAGAGGAAAAGGTCCGTGAATATTTAGACACCCGGCTTCCGGAGGACTGGTACAAAAGAGACCTTGATAAGAGACGGGATTTTCTTTATGGCTCTGAACGGCCAATGCCAGAAGCTACAAGGATGCGTGAATTTGTATGCGCACAGGAGATATGGTGTGAGTGTTTTGGTAACAGTCTCACAAAGATGGAATCCAAGGATACCTATACCATAAAAAAGATAATGGCGCGTATGGAAGACTGGGAAGCATCCGGAGAACGACAGCGTTTAGGTGCTGAGTATGGAAGGCAGAGGGTGTATAAAAGAGCGGGACAACTATGGGACAACACCTGGGACAACCCAGATTTTTTGGGACAACCTCAAAGGACAACGGGGACAACTTGGGACAACCTCAAAAAATAGGTTGTCACACAATAACTACAGTAAGTAAAAGGGTTTAGAGGTTGTTGTGACAACTGGGACAACCTTTATCCCTTATAGCTTAAATTAATAAATATATAGGTATATATAGTAAAAACCACGTTATATGTACTCATACGCGTGTGAGGTGTCACGGTTGTCACAGACCAATTTTAAAGAAGGATGATTGATTTGTTAGAAAAAGATATTGAAGCATGGTTGAATAAAAAAATAAAAGAACTCGGAGGATTATCCTTCAAGTTCGTGTCTCCGGAAAATCCGGGAGTGCCAGATAGGATTTACATATTCCCAGAAGGACGCGTTTACTTTGTTGAATTAAAGACAGAGATAGGACGGATGTCCAACATCCAGAAGCGGCAGAGAGAACGGCTTGTGGAAAAAGGCTGCAGGTTTTACCTGGTTAAGGGGATGAACCAGGCCAGAGAGTTTGTGAAGGAGATACAGCATGAAATTTGTGCCCCATGAGTACCAGAAATATGCTAAAGAAAAATTAATAGAACTACCAGAGACAGGGCTCTTTCTTGACATGGGACTCGGTAAAACGGTAACGACACTGACAGCCATAGATGAACTGCTTAACGACCTTTTTTTGGTGAACAGGGTCCTTGTAATAGCACCTAAGCGGGTGGCAGAGGATACCTGGACAACAGAATCTGAGAAATGGGACCATCTAAAGCATTTAAAGATTTCCCGGGTTTTGGGAACACCAAAAGAGCGAATGGCAGCTTTAAACCAGACAGCAGACATCTATGTTATCAACCGTGAGAATGTGGTCTGGCTGGTGGATTTGTACCGCAAGGCCTGGCCCTTTGACATGGTTGTGGTGGATGAGCTATCTAGCTTTAAGTCGAACAAGGCTAAGCGGTTTAAAGCACTCCGACAGATAAGACCCTTGGTTAAACGGTTTGTGGGACTAACGGGCACACCATCACCCAACGGGTTACTGGATTTGTGGCCACAGCTGTATTTGATTGACAGAGGCCAGAGACTGGGTAAGACAATAACCGGATACCGGGACAGATACTTTTGTCCTGGAAGGTCTAACGGCTATGTGGTTTATTCCTATGAGCCTAAGCCGGGAGCGGATGAAGCCATTCATGAAAAGATATCCGACATCTGCATATCCATGAAAGCCGAAGACTATCTGAGGATGCCTGAGCTAATCGTTAACGATATTGACGTCCAGCTGAATGATAAGGAGATGGCTACATATCATGAGCTTGAAAAAGAACATCTCATGGGGATTGACGGCGAACAGGTTACAGCCCTTACAGCGGCCACAGTGTATAACAAGCTGCTGCAGATGGCCAATGGCAGTGTATATGGGGATGATGGTGTGGCGGTGGAAATCCACCGGCGAAAAATAGAAGCCCTGGAAGAGATCATTGACACAGCCCAGGGACAGCCGGTATTGGTTTTTTACAATTACCGCCATGACTATGACCGTCTGATGGAGTCTTTTAAATCTTATCAGCCCAGAACGCTTAGAAACCAGCAGGATATTATAGCTTGGAATGAGGGCAGGATTCCACTGCTTCTGGCACAGCCTGCCAGCATGGGCCATGGTCTTAACATACAGGCAGGAGGTCACATTATTGTCTGGTTCGGGCTTAATTGGAGTTTGGAGTTATACCAGCAGGCCAATGCAAGATTATACAGACAGGGGCAGAAGCAGGGTGTTATCATCCACCGCCTGATATCCAAAGGCACCGTGGATGAGGACGTGATTAAACGTCTTGAGAGTAAAGACCAGACCCAGGAAGAACTGATGATGGCACTTAAAGCAAGAATTGAGAGGTATAAAAATGATTAATGTCAGACGATTGATAGAGAACAGGATTCCGGCACCCTGCTGTGAAGCTTGCCACGAAAAAATAAAACCCGAAGAAGCACCCGAGGTGGAGTATGTGAAAACAAAACGTGGCACACAGCTGTTTATACATAAAAAGTGTGTGGAAAAAGTTTGGAGGTAGAAAATATGTGCGAACAATGTAAACATAGACCTTACTGCCCGTGTAAAGGTAAGGACCACTGGTGTGGGAATTTTAGGAGGTAGATGCAGATGCTTAATTTAACAGAAATAAACGGTGTACCGATTAATCCGACAATAACGGACAAGCTGGCATTAATGGCGTATAACGTGCTTAGGACTTATTGCAGGGAGCAGGGTCCTGAGACGTGTAGCAAGTGTGTGTTTTACAAAGGCAATAAAGACAGATGGCAGTGTCTGGTTTGTGATGGCGAGGCACCGGAAGATTGGAAGGATATGGAGTTATGAAGAATGAATGTAAGAACTGCACAGACCAGTATAAAAAAGAGCATGGCTGTCCGATTGGGAAAAGTGATACCTACGTTTTAGCCTGCCAGGTTGAGCATTCCCGGATAGCTTGGAGAGACGGGATAATGCGTAAATTTGAAAGGAGAGAGTAGATGATAACTAATGTTAAACTGGATGGAAAAGGAGCGGAAAAGCTTGCCAATGGCATTATCATACAGGTGGTTAAGGATTACCGTGAGGCATTAAAAACGCTTAAAAAGCATCCACGTGACACGGATGCCAGGGGAGTTAAAAATGAGTGTGAGCGATTTTTTAGAAGCCAGTGGTACAGCCAGCTGACAAACGTTGATGGAGAATTTATAATCAGACGGATAATGGAAGAGGTAAAAAAATGACGGCGAAGGAATATCTACAAGAAATCCGTAAATTGGATTTATACATAAACCAGAAACAGACAGAATACGACGCCCTGTACAAGCTTAGGGGTGGTGCCGGGGGTATTGATTATGCACAGGAACGTGTTCAGACTTGCCCAGACGGCCAAGGATTCACGAAAATATCGGATGGGTTGGTTGACCTGCAAAAAGAAATAAACGCCCAGATTGACCGATTTTACAATCTTCGGAATGAACGCATTGACCAGATACAGCAGATGGACAAGCCAGAGCATACGGATATCCTGTTTAGGCGGTATGTGCAATATGAGTCATTTGAGAGGATATCTTATGATATGGGTTACTCATACAAGTCTGCTTGCAACCTTCATGGTGCTGCTTTGACGGAATTTTTTTATAAATTTCTAAAAGATGTGGACTAATGTGGAAAATTTTAAAAAAAAGTATGATATTATGATAGTGTGGTTTTTTGGTAAGAGTCCATAGGGACCTCCTTTCTGATAAAGTATTTTTTCTCCGGTCTGCCGGTGTGTCATAGCCCGGTAGACTACTCAAGTTGGCAGCGTATATCTTTAAACTGTCGGTCCCGGGGGTCCGGGACAGCAGCCCCCACACCTCTTTGCAATGTGTCAAATGGGGGCACATATGTTAACTAAATTTCTTTACATACATTCTTCTAAAAGCACCCTATAGCAATATGGGGTGTTTTTGTAAATAACAATAACAAACACAGAGCACCCTCAGGGGTGCTTTTCTTATACCCTTAAGGAGGTGAGCCCAGGTGACAGAAAAACAAAAGATATTTGCAGATGAGTATTTAATAGATCTCAACGCCACAAGGGCTTACCGGGTGGCTTATCCATCGGTCAAGAAGGATGCTGCTGCCGCCGTAAACGGTAGCAAGCTGCTAAGAAATACTAATGTTTCAGAATACATCAAAGAAATGCTTGAAAAGATGAATTCCGAACGCGTTGCCGATGTGCAGGAAGTGATGGAATATCTTACTTCGGTCATGCGGCGAGAAAAGAAAGAATGCGTTGTTGTTACGATATCCAGGGAGCGGTCAACCTATGTCAAGGACGATAATGGAACGCCTCGAAAACAGACCATCAAGGAAGAGATTCCCCAGATTGTAGAAATTCCAGCCAAGCTGTCGGATGCCAATAAGGCTGCGGAGTTGCTAGGTAAGAGATTTAGCCTATTCTCTGGCGATAAAGATACAGACAAGCCAATCCAGATAACCTTTGTAAAAGCGAGTGATTCACATGATGACGGATAATCAGATAGAATTTGCTCTAAATGACCATTTCTATGATTTTGTGGATGACTGGAAACACAAATTCTATTTTCTGGTTGGCGGATACGGAAGCTCCAAGAGTTACCATGTTGCGGTAAAGCTTATCGAGAAGCTTCTGGAAGAAAAGCGCAAGGCATTGGTTGTCAGGGAAGTGTTTGACACCATCCGGGACAGCTGCTTTGATTTGTTGGAAGAAGTGGCTAATGCCATGGGCGTTGAAGATTATCTACAGTTTACATCAAGTCCTATGCAGGTCCGGTTCAAGAATGGCAGTAAGATTATATTCAAGGGCATGGATAAGCCGGTAAAGCTTAAGTCCTTAAATGGTGTCTCTATTGTTTGGATAGAAGAGTGTTCCGAGGTAAAGTACATGGGCTTTAAGGAAATCCTTGGACGTTTGCGACATCCGACTATGAGCAATCACATCATCCTGTCCACCAACCCCGTAAGCAAGGGGAATTGGTGCTACAAGTATTTCTTTCAGGATAAAAAGGAACACGTCTTTGTGCTGGATGATGAGCTCTTGTACAAAAATCGAGTGGTGGTTATTGGAAAAACCTACTACCATCACAGCACTGTTGATGACAACTATTTTGTTCCAAAGGATTATATAGAGCAGTTGGACGATTTAAAGACACACGACCAGGATTTGTACCGGGTGGCCAGATTGGGGCGGTTTGGTGTTAACGGGCGGTTGGTACTGCCACAGTTTGTTGTTATGCCGGATGAGGATATTCGTGCTGCTATGAAAGCGGTTAAGCAGCCACTTGAGAAGAACGGTATGGACTTTGGCTTTGTGACTTCCTACAATGCTGTGGTACGGATGTTGATAGACCACGACAATAAGATTCTGTATCTGTACGATGAATATTACTCAAGGGATAAAACGGATCCGGAGATTGCCCAGGACATTGAGAAGTGGAAGGATGTACTAATCAAAGCGGATTGTGCAGAGCCTAAGGCCATTAAATACTACAAGCAAAAAGGGTTCCGGATGAAGGCCTGCAAGAAGTTTCAGGGAAGCCGGGAAGTATACACCAAAAAAGTTAAGCGCTTCCGGTCAATCGTATGCTCGGATAAATGTAAGAATATAATAGATGAATTGCAAGACCTGACCTTTGCTGTAGATAAGGACGGGGAAATTATAGAGGATGAATTTAACATTGACCCTCATACATTGTCGGCCATCTGGTATGGGCTGGATGATTATGAGGTGTCAGACTTGAAGGGCGGAGGTATGCGTACTCTCGGCTCTTAATTTATGTCCAAAGGAGGTTTGGCAGTGTGGATAAAGGATTTTATTTCAAAATTAAAGAAGGGGGTGAAAGCAGGAATGGCTGCAGTGAAAGTAAGTAATACCCTTACGGATAATAAGGTTGTTCAGCTTATTTCAGACTTTAATTCGTCCCCGGAACGGGAATGGATGCTTACCGGAGAGCGGTATTACCGAGTTGATAACGACATTAAAAACCGTAAAATCACAAGAAAGATGCGTAACGGCGCATTGGTAGAGGAAACCTATAAGGCCAATAACAAATTGGCTCATGCAAAATATAAGAACCATGTAGATGAAAAGATAGCCTACCTGCTTACTAAACCTGTCACATATAAATGCGATGCAGAGGACAGCGGCCGTATTTATGCTGACAAGCTTAAAGATATTCTTGGCAAGCACTTTCAGTATCAGTTGTCCAGTCTGGGCTATGATGCGTCTAACAAAGGCATTTCATGGATACAGGTCTACATAGACGCTCAGGGACAGTTAAGGACAATGGTTATTCCATCTGAGCAGTGCATACCGTTATGGAAGGACCGCACTCATACCGAACTGGATACCATGATTCGGGTGTACCCTACAACTGTTTGGGAATATGATACCAAAAAAACGGTAACTAACGTGGAGGTGTGGACAGAAGAGGGCGTCACATACTACCGCTTAGAGGGACAGCTTCTTGTAGCTGACTATGCCCGCAACCAGGACAATGATAATGGCGGCCCGGTGGCTCATTACAAGGTTGAGGATGCCTGGTATTCATGGGGTAGAGTGCCTTTTATTCCTTTCAAAAATAACCGTGTAGAACTTCCAGATATCCGATTTGTCAAAACTCTGGTTGATGGCTACGACCTGAGCCGGAGTGAAGCGGCGAACTATGTCGAGGAAGTAAAGAACCTTATTTTTATTCTAAAAGGATATGGCGGCACAGAGATAGAGGAACTTATGCGTTCCATCAATGAGGACCGTGCTATTGCGATAGATGACCCGGAGGATGGTGGGGTAGACACCATTACCCCTCAGATGGACATTACAGCCCTCAGAGAACACTATGAACAGCTTAAGCGAGACCTCAATGAGGATGGACAGGCTGTCAGCAAAGACGTGGATAAATATGGCAATGCACCATCTGGTGTAGCCCTTAAGTTTATGTATGCCGGGCTGGACTTGAAATGCAACTTGATGGAAACCGAATTCAAGATGGGGTTTGAAAATCTTTTATATTTTGTGGATATCTACCTGGACTTAACGGGGCAAGGTAATTTTGAACGTGTCGAGGTTGAATTAGTTTTTAACCGGGATATGGCGGTGAATGAAACAGAAATAATTCAAAATTGCTCAGCGTCCAAGGGAACCGTATCTGACAGAACTGTAGTGGCCCATCACCCTTATGTCTCAGATGTGGAAGAAGAACTGAAGTTGCTGAAAGAGCAGAGGGAAGCTGAAAGTCCACAGTGGGACGTGGTGCCTGATCTAAAGGACGGTGAAGAGGATGGCGAAGAGTAGCCAGAAGTATTGGGAATACAGAATTGCCGGTAATACCTGGAAAACTTATAATTCCATCGAAGAAAAAAACCGTGATTTATTAGATTTTTATATAGATGCCAGTAAGAATGTTAAAGAAGAACTCTATTCTATTGCTGAAAAATACAGCAAGGATGGGGTTCTTTCTCTTTCCGATATGCACAAGCAGAACCGTTTGACGGAACTCAACAAAAAATATGAGGACATTGCTCTGGAACTCGGCAGGCAGGTGGAAGAAATGGCCACCGTGAATATGCAGGAGGGATTTAAGGAAGTCTACGGAAACGTCTCCGCTGCCCTAGGTGATACAGATTTTTCCATGCCAAATAAAAAGCTGATGGACAAGTTGCTTGAAGAGCCCTGGCGGGGAGATTCTTTTTCTGGCAGGCTATGGAAGAATCAAAAGCGGCTGGCTTCAGGGCTTAATAACGTATTGCTTAATGGCTTGCAGCAGGGTAAGACAGCCACAGAGATAGCGGTCAATCTGCACAACTTGGTTGGAAACAGCTTCAACGACTGTCACAGGATTGTCCGGACAGAGAGTATGCACTATCTGAACGATGCCACACTGCAGAGATACAAGGATAGTGGCATCGATGAAGTACAGGTCTGGGCATCCCACGATGAAAGAACTTGCGATGTATGCGGTTCGGAGCATGAGAAGAAATACTCTATCAACAGATGCCCAGTGGTGCCATTTCATCCAAACTGCAGGTGCACGATTATTCCCGTTATTGAGGTTGAAAAATTTGATAGATAAAATAGCGTAGTATTGATGCCAGGAGGTAAACCATGAAAGTGGAATGTATCTGCGGATATCTGATGAATCCAGAGAGAATAAAGCTGCATGAACACCGGCAGCAGGATGGCTTGATAGATGTTTATTACGCCTGTCCAAAATGCAAAGCCCAGCACCATGTATGCTATCATAATGCAGAGACCAAGAATCTACAGAAGCTTATCAAAAAGGCTGAAAGAGCCGGAGATGCAGATAAGCTTATGGATTACAAGGAAAAGTTCAAAACGTCTCTGGATTCCCTTAATAATCGCTTGTAGGATATGAACGGAAATGGTAATATAGAGTTATCATTAATGTATGGAGGGAAACGTTATGAAAAAGCTAATAAGTGTACTGATTTTGGGGATGATGTGCCTTTGTCTGGTAGGGTGCAGCAGTGGAGCCAAGAAGGAAACAGAGCCAGTAACCACGGTTGCCGAGATAGAGACGGAAACAGAGACCGAAACAGAATCTGAAACCGATGAGGGTATCAAAGAGATTGGAGTCGGAGAGCCAGTCACAGTAGAAACAGAATGGGGGAGCTATATACTTGCAATAACTGGTGTTAGTGAAACGGACTGGTGGGAAAGGGCTAACAAAAACACAGATAAAACTGTTATTTTGGTAGAATACTCGGTAGAAAATATTGATTTTTCTAATGAATATACCTCAGGTGTAGTTATAAGCACGGAAGCCTTTAAGATTTCTGATGATGAAAACTATCTTTTAAAGGATTTTTCGTCAGGATATGATGATAGAGTAAATTTCTTTGAAACAGTTGACCCTGGGTATAAGTCTGAATCTGCTCTCCCGTACATACTGGATAGGGATACAGAATACATTGACGTTGTTATTACAAGGTCGTCTGGAGATATAGCGAAGGTGCGAGTAAACATCGAATAGAGATTTAAACCGCTTACAATTATGTAGGCAGTTTTTTAATACCATAAATCTGATAGAAAGGATTGGTGGTCCTACATATCTCCCAGCTATGGGTTAAATAGCACACAGGCACTTGGGTTATTCCAGGTGCCTTTTCTCTACTCTTTTTTATGGGTTGAAGAGTATAAAGAACAACGGTGCAGCCCAGTACCGGGAGAGCCGGTATAAAAATCTATGGAGGTAAAAGGAAATGGAATGGTTACAGAAAATTTTATCAAATGCGGTATATGGAGAAGATGGCAAGCTGGATGTTGAGGCTACAGTTAAGAAAGTTAACGAGGAAGCGCCTAAGCATATTGTTCCTAAAGAACAGTACAATTCCAAGGTTAAGGAATTGGATACGGCAAATGCCACGATTGGCGATTTAAAGAAAGCCAACGGGGACAATGAAGAACTCCAGAATACGATTAAGACCCATGAGGCTACGATTAAACAGCTTAAAGCCGACCATGAGACTGAGATGAATGGAATTCGTATTGATTCCGCTATCAGTAAAGCTCTGGCAGATAATAAAGCAAAACACGCAGACCTTTTGGCCGGAAAATTTGACAGGGAGAAGCTTCAGCTTACAGACGATGGCAAAGTCATTGGCATGGATGAGCAGCTTAAATCCATGAAGGAAACATACAAAGATATGTTTACCCAGACTATAAGTGGACAGCCGCCGTTAAATCCGGACGGGAAGCCTTCCGGTGGAAATGCCACATTTGATGCACTTGTTAATAATGCAGACACGATGTCTGCAGAAGAAGTAGCTGCACAGTTCGCGGCTATGGAAAAACAGTAAAAGAGAGGATGATTATTAATGTCAGTAGAAAATTTTAAACCTACATTATGGGAAGGTGCTTTAATTCACAACTTCCACAGCGTGTCTATCGCTGACGTGCTGGCAACGAAGCCAGCCGAAATTAAAGGCAACAAGGTTATTTTTAACCGTATCGGTGCGGGTACTTTAAAGGACTATACAGGTACCGTTGATTGGGATTCCATTGATACCACGCCTGTCGAAATGACTTTTGACAAGAAAAAGTATTTTGCTTTTTCTCTTGATGACTGTGACAAAGTCCAGTTAAAGAGCGATGTCATGGTAGCAACAACCAAAGAACATTCTGCAATTCTGGCAGAAACATACGACAGAGATTTTTTCGCGGCGCTTGGAACAGGTACTGTTATGAAGATTGGCACAACGGCTTCTAAGGTAAAGCTGACACCGCAGAATACCTATGACAAGATTGTCGATATGGGTACAATGCTTTCACAGAAGAAAGTTCCAAAAACAGAACGTTATGTGACTGTAAGTGCTGCTATTCTTGGAATTCTGTCTAAGGATAAGAGATTTACCGCCAACCCGTCTGTGCTTGAAAATGGTATTGTTGAAGGTCAGAGAATCAACGGTATGCAGGTAATGTGCTCTGAGGAACTTCCGGCCAATGTTGTGTTAGCACATCACAAGTCCGCCATTGGTGCGGCGAAACAGCTTGATGAAATGGAAGCAATGCGTCTGCAGGGTGCTTTTGCAGATGGTATCCGCGGTTTATGTATGTACGGTGATAAGGTCCTTCGTACTGACGCCAGCGTGGCTCTTTACTACGAAGTAGGTACTGCTGCCGATGTTGACCCAATCAACGTTCGTGTTGCTAATACTGAAGCTGACCCGGTTCACACGAAACCAGCAACTGCATAGGGGAGGGCTACTCCCCTTTTAGGGGGTTAAGACATGAAACAGGAAATTTTAATAGCATTGCTGAAACGTCCGGGACTTTCGGGGCATGAAGAATTTCTCAGTACAATAATTGACGATAGCATTTCTGAAATGAAATCATTTCTAAATTATGATGATGAAGAAGAACTGCCCTCCGGATGTGCCCCTGCAGTAAAGGAATTAGCCTTGATACATTTTAACCTGGACGGAGCCGAGGGATTACAAAGCGAATCTCAAAGCTCTGGGGGCAGTACAACCTATATGGATGCTCTGCCCGACCGGGTTAAGCGTATTGTGCGGAAATACCGCAGATTGCCGAGGTGTTGAAATGTCGGTTAATAGAGATATGCGTCCGTTTATGCTGCAGAAAAACGTCCCGACAAGAACGCCTTCCGGTGCAGAGAAGAACGTGTGGGAAGATATCCGGACCGTAGATGTAGCCGTATACAAGAAGAATGATGTACGGGTTGTGGCATCTGCGAAATACATGGAATCTACACACACGGGACTGACTAGATATAAAGATATTGATGCAGATTCCTATCGACTGGTGAGGGACGGGGTCGTATATCAAATTACGGACTGTAACCCAGAAGGACGGCTTACGAATCTGCTTTTAAAGGTGGTGACGGGCGGTGCCTGATAATGAGGCTTTTGTTAAAAGTATAGAAGATGCCACATTAAAAATGGTGATGGATGTATCCAGGAACATGAATAAGGCCTGCCTTGTTGTAGAAGCAGATGCCAGAAAGAAGTGTCCTAAGGATAACGGACTTCTGGCGGCTTCCATTACCAGTGAGTCCCAGGTTACAGCCAGTGAAATAGTTGGGAGAATCGGTAGCAACATGGAGTATGGTCCGTATGTTCACAATGGCACAGGAATTTATGCTAAAGATGGTAACGGCCGTAAAACACCTTGGTTGTGGAAAGGCATAGGAAAATATGCAGGATTCCATCTGACCAAAGGACAACGGCCTCAGCCGTTTCTGGAGGACGCGAGAAATGCCAATGCTAGTAAAATCAGCGGTATTCTGGGAGGTTAGATATGTTTATTAAAGATTATATTGAGAATAAAATCCCAGAACTTGTAGGGAGACTATACCCGGTTTTTACAACCGACATTGAACGCATGACAGTGGCCTATAAGTTTTCTCCTGTGGCGGGTGGGCACGTTAAGCAGTACCAGCTGGAGCTAAAGGTTATCTGGTCAGACTATGATGAGTGCCTTGAAATGGAGAATAAGCTGGTAGAGTTATTGGACATGCAGGATGATGATGAGTATATAAGGGTTCCTGAAGCAAGTTTTCATAGTGTGCTTTCTGGGGGCGGATGTTTATTTAATGATGGGTGCCAGATGTATGAAGACACCTTGTATTTTATTATTAATTGGAGGTAAAAGATGAAAGATAAAGATGAGATTTTATTAGGTTCTGGTGAGCTTTTTTTGCTTATTTTTAACGGCACGGAACTGCCGGAAGATGCAACCATTGAAACCGAGGAAAACAATGTAGGTCATTGTTCCGGTGGATTTTCCATCAGTTACAAGCCCACAAAGTATGATGTGCTCAATCAGTATGAGCGCATTGTTAAATCATTTATTACGAAGGAAGAAATTTCTGCCAAGACCGGTTTGCTTAGCTGGAACATGAAAAATATTGAAATGCTTTCAACTGGCGAGTATTCCGAAGACGCGGCGAATAAAACACGTTCTCTTACATTTACAGGCGAGGGTAAATCTCTCAAGACGGTACTGCTGCGCTTTATCCATACAAAGGAAAACGGCAAGCATATCCGCTTTACCATGATTGGACAGGGTGGCTCCGGTTTTGCCATGGAATTTGCCAACAAAGAAGTTACAGTAGATGCTGAGATTGCTGCCATTAAAAAACTGGATGGGTTCCTTGCCAAGTTTGAGGAAGAGCTTACAGATGAAGAGGCTACAGCATTAGTAGGAGCCTAGGGGGTATTTAAATGCTTGATTTAGATAAGTATATGTTAAAGACATTAGAGGTTGCTATGCTTGGCTCTGTTGTGCATGTTAAACAGCCAAGTGTACTGCTGTATGAGCAGATTACGGCTGCTGAAAAAGGGCTTAACTCAAAGAATCTGATGGATAAGAGGCTGGACGTAGTTAAGCTGATGTTGGATAACAACATGGAGGGCAAAGTCTTTGAAAAAGAAAGTCTTAAGACTTTATCCAGATCAGCCATGGAATGTCTGATATCCGCAGTAAGCACATTGAGGGCAGAGGTCGAAAACGACCCAAACTGATGATTCCCACTCTTCCGGAAGAGTACCGTGAAGCTTTTTATGAGCGGTATTTTGAAAGTGAGGGATGGGAAGGAGAATATAACCTTTCCACGGGCGAATTAAGGCGAATAAGCAGATATTCAGGGTTAAACTTTATGGAAATCCTGAATCTGCCTTATCCGCTTTTTTTATTGCTTAGAAAGGATAGCTGGATAGACAGCTGGATGCAGAACCCGGGTGGAAGAGAGTATTTAAAGACACTTTGGAGGCTGCGTCAGACAGAAGCTGATGTAGCGAAGGTTCGGAAATATGAGAATGGGGGTGGTATCTGATGGCAGGAGGAATACAGCTTGCTCCACTGCTTACGGAGATTAAGGTTAATACCGCTAATTTCAAATCCGACATGGATAAAGCTTCATCCATTGGTGTAAGCGGTGCAAAGCGAATTAGTGACCAGATGTCTGGTGTTACAAAAGTCGGGGAGAATCTTCAGAAGGTTGGAAAGAGCCTGACCACTTATGTTACTCTGCCCATTATAGCCGCCGGCGGCGCAGCCACAAAGATGGCTATGGACTTCGAGACCGACTTTGCAAAGGTAAGTACCCTTCTAGATGATTCCAGCACGGATTATGATGCGTATAAGTCGGATATCTTGGATAATTCCGGGCTGATGAAAACAGCAGTTGGAGATTATTCAGACGCAGTTTACCAGGCTATTTCTGCAAGTGTAGACCAAAAAGATGCTATAGAATTTACCAATGAGGCTATTAAACTGGCCAAGGGGGGATTTACGACAGGGGCGAATGCTGTAGATATCCTTACTACGGCTATTAATGGCTACAATATGTCTGCGGATGATACCACAAGGATTTCTGATTTGTTGATAACCACCCAGAACAAAGGTAAAACAACGGTTGATGAATTGGCGTCGTCCATGGGTAAAGTTATACCGGTAGCGGCTCAGGCTAATTTTGGCATCGAGGAGCTCAGTACGGCGTATGCAGTCCTTACCAAGAATGGTATTCAGACAGCAGAGGCGGGAACCCACATTAAAGCCATGCTGTCCGAAATTACAAAGAGCGGAAGCATTGCAGATACAACTCTTCGAGACCTGACAGGAAAAGGCTTTGCCGAACTTAAGAGTGAAGGGATGGCCACAACGGACATCTTAAAGCTCCTCTCGGATGCGGCCGAAGATAATGGTATGACGCTGAAGGATATGTTCGGATCTGTTGAAGCGGGTTCCGGGGCATTGGTTCTTGCCAAGGAAGACGGAAGTGAGTATAACGAAATTCTCCGAGACATGGAGCATAGTGCGGGTGCTACTCAAAAAGCATTTGATAAGATGGATGCCACCCCAGCAGAAAGAATGTCTGGTGCTATTAATAATATTAAAAATTCTGCTATCAAAATGGGGGATTCCCTAGTACCGATTGTGGAAAAGGTAGCTGATAAGATTTCTGACCTTGCGGACTGGTTTTCCAATCTTGATGAAGGGCAGAGGGAGAATGTTATTACCTGGGGGCTTTTAGCAGCGGGCATTGGTCCAGTGCTATCCATCGTTGGTGGTGGATTACAGACCTTCGTGACCCTTAAAAGCGCCATTGGTGGTGTAAGTGAAGCCATAGGTGCTGCAGGAAGTGCATCTGGGCTTTTGGGCGGATTTTCCGGGCTTACAGGCATCGCCGGACCGGTAGCTTTAGGTATTGCCGGAATAGCTACAGCGGCTTACGGATACCACGAGTACGGCCAGTTAATGAATCGAAGCGTAACAGAATCTACTGAGGAGATGTCCTTAATGGAAAGAGCTCTTGCCTTCTTAACAGGTACAGAGGTTAATTCTCGGGCGGAACTGGAAGCCATGGGCCTTGTGCATAAGGACTTTGCGGAGAATATCAGTCCGGAATTCCAGAAAGCCGTGGAGGATTCAACAACTGAACTTTACGATTTCCAGTTCTTCTTGAATTCTATTAACTTTGATGGTGTTTTGGATTCGGCGGAATCGGAAGAGTTTAATTATCGTGTGGATACCCTGTGTAATCGTGCGATTGAGACAATAAACTCCAAAAAAGAGGAAACAACGCAGAGCCTTTCTGAACTTTTTATGGTTGACGATAATGCTATTGATGAGAGTGAACAGCTTTTAATAGATTACTTTAACCGAAACTACGACAACAGTGTTGCCGAAGTTAACCGCCGCAAAGATGCGATATACGAAATAAAGCAGCGGGCCATAGATGAAGGCAGAGAACTTAACGCACAGGAACTGGCAGAAATCCAGGAACATATGCAGGTAGTATCTCAGTTACAGTTAGAGGCCCTTGGAAGCACACAGGAAGAAATCATGTTCGCAAAGAACGAGTTTGCGGCAAGAGTATCTACCATGGATGCCGAGAGTGCGAGCCAGCTTCTGCAGGAAAAAGCCTCTCAAAGGGACGAGGAAATCGTTCAAATACAGGCAGGTTATGATACAAAAATCCAGATGCTGGAAGCCAATCTTGAGCAGATGACAGCCGAGGAGAGAGCTGCGGCTGAACAGGAAATTGCACAGCTTAAATCCGACAAGGAAACTAAAATACAGGAACAGAGGGATTTATACGATTCCTTCCTTCAGATTATTCGGGAGAATAACCCAGAACTTTTATCAGCTGTTGAGGAAGGCAGCGGTATGATTCTTACAGAGGAAGGTCAACGTAACCAGGAGCGAATAGCGAATCTCTCATCTACGTATGAAGGATTAGACCGGATTACAGAATCTGGATGCTATCAGGTGTATAACAAGGAAAAAGGTTACATGACCAACCTTGCGGTTATGATTGATGAGCAGACGGGAAACATCGTTGGTTATTGGGATGGTGCCACAGGAAAGACGGTTGCCCTGACTGACGAAACAGCGCAGGCCGTAGAAGCGATGAAGGACCGTCACAATGGAGCCTTTGATAGTATTGGATATTCGATTGACTACTATGCAGACAAAGAAGGACAGGTTAAGGTAGCTAGTGATGCCATGGCGGGAGATTTGGACAATGTTACAGACTCCGCAGGTGGTACAAGCGACCATATCACAGAACTTAACAACAACCCTGTCAATGTGCAGACGAACTCAGGGCAGGCCGTATCTGAGATAAACGATGTAAGTAGCGCCATTAATGGTATTGACAAAAATCCGGTTGTCACTTTTGCGGTAAATGCCGTGGGGGCCGCAGCTTCTCTTATATCACGTCTTTTTTACAATGGTCTTGACTATGTACCTTATGATGGATTTGCGGCAACGTTGCATAAAGGCGAACGTGTCCTGACAGCAGAAGAAAATAAGCAGTACAGTAGCGGTGGGGGCAATACCAAGATTGATTATGACCGAATGGAAAAAATCATGGTTAGGGCCGTGAGCCAGTTAAGCCTTAAATACGATGAAAGAGAAGTTGCCAGAGTAGTTAGGGAGGTTGGATAAATGGAATTAAGATATATAAATTCTAGGGGAGTCGAATTGAATTTGACCCAGTGGCCTTATATGTACAACTCTGGTGATGTGTATGACTTTGTGTGGAGCTACGACATGACTACCGGCGTATCTAACCAGATTACCGAGTTTTATAAGGGTCCTTTAGAAAAACCTATAAAGATTGCAATTACTGCAGACACCCGAGAGGATTTTGTGAATGCAGTGAATCATCTGACGGAAACCATAGATGTTGATGTTATAAATAGAGTACCAGGTAAGCTGTTTGTTGGTGAACAGTATTTGAAATGTTACATCAGGGGCATTAAAAAAGCTAAATTTAATGCAGGAATTGATTTTACATTCTGCGAACTCAACGTCGTTGTAGAGAATCCCAATTGGATAACCGAAACAACCAAGTCCTTTACCAGTGCCGGCGGTTCTGCCGGTACCGGACTGGACTATCCACACGATTATCCGAGAGACTACTCTCCAAAAGTGCTGTCAGACAGTGTGGTTAATGACAATTACTCACCTGTAGATTTTAGGATGGTCATTTACGGGCCTGCGGTCAACCCTGAGGTGACGATTGGCAACAACACCTATAAGGTCTTTACAGAGCTTGTAGCAGGTGAGTATCTAGTTATAGATAGCCAGGAGCACATTGTTGCACAATTCGATAATCTGGGTGGTTCTACGACAAAATACAACAGCCGGGATAAGACCTGCGAAATCTATGAGCAGATTCCTTCAGGCGTGATTCCGGTGTTATGGTCTGGTGGATTTGGTTTCGATTTGACCACATATGCAAAAAGGAGTGAGCCTAAATGGATTTTATAATCGCGGACAGCAACGGAATTGAACAAGACATCCTTAAAGAGCGTCAATACATTGATATGGACATTGGCGGGACCAATGACTTTGAAATCCACATAAGCAACAAGCTTTATAAGTCCCTGGGCGTTAGTGAGGGTTGGCGGATTGGTGTACCCGGCGAAGAGTATGGTGGAATTATCAATAAAATAAAGACAGAGACCACGGATAAGACGGTGGTCCTGTCTGGTCCTACGTGGCGGGGCATGATAACTAAAAAAATCATAGAACCGCCGGCGGGTGAGGACTATCGAACAGTTAATGGAGATGCGAATACCATTATAAACAGTGTTATTTGTGCAGAGTTTAATGGTATTTTTGTTTGTACAGGACTGTCTGGGATAGCTATTACAAACTACAAGTTTGACCGCTATGTGGATGATTTGGCGGGCATAGAGAAGATGCTCCTGACAAAGAATGCAAGGCTTAATATTGCCTATGATTCCGGGAACCCGAACGAAGCAGGATTTGTGAGACTGAGTGCTGTACCCATCCATGATTATTCAGATGAATTGGAGTATTCCAAGGATGGCACACTGTCATTCCTTAGCTTCTCGTTTGAACGATTTACAGGCGGAATTAACCACCTTATCTGCTTAGGTAAGGGCAACCTTAAGGACAGACTGGTAATTCATCTGTACGTCCAAGAGGACGGTACAATCGGAAATAATAAGTTTTACACAGGCGAAGATGAACGCACCAGTGTTTATGATTATTCGTCCTGTGAATCTGCGGAAGAACTGCAGGAAAAAGGCATTGAGCGGCTTAAGGAATTGATGTCCTATACCAATATGGACATGGACCTTTACAACCAATCTTTGTCCGGACTTAAAGGAATGCCCGAAGATGTGGCCATCGGCGATATCGTTGGAGGACGTGATAAGGACACCGGGATTTATCTGTCCAAGCAGATTACCCAGAAGATAGTGGCTGTTAAAAGCGGTCGGGAATCCATTAATTATAAGGTTGGTGGCAACACCTTAAACCGAAGCACAGCAACGGCCCCGGCAGAACCAACGGACGCATACCAGGAACAGATAGATACTATAAACACGAGTTTATCGACGCACAACGCTTTCAATGGCGGTACTTATGGTACCTTAAAATTATTTTTGGAGGGATGCGCAGAAAAACAGGGCTATACGTTTTATGGCAAATTTAAAGATTCCACAGGTTGGACACCTACTGTCGGTTGGTGGATTTGTTTTGGAACTATGCAAGATTACGATGCCAGCGGAGGCGTTAATGCCAGATTGCTGCTTATGCAATACGCAAGTCATAAAATATACGTAGGGCAAATAGGTGGAGCCGTTGCTTCGCCTATGGTCATTTGGGATGAGTTGTGTGTCTCTGGTTCTACTGATAGAGCCGTTAATTCTTTAGGTACAACGAATGGTATTACTTTTAGATATTATAAAAAGGGTAACGTAGTGACGGTAACAGCAGATGGAAACCTTACCAGCGATATAAATGGATGGAGTTATATTTATTCACCTCAAGTTATACCAGTAGAGATAAGACCATTACTTGTTGTCAGTGCTACATGGAGTACTTTAAATAATCATTTTAAATTATTTGTCGGTGTTGATGGCAAAGTCGGTATTCAGAATTGCTATGATACGGCTAGGGGTATTAATTTGAATATACCTTTATCTGTATGCTATGGTGCTAATTGGTAATATCTCAATTACTTTTAAACTCTATAAACATCTGTTTTAATTCTTCAATTTCTGATTGTTGTTTTGTAATGGTATCTTTTAATTCATCAATTTCTTTCTGTTAAAGCAGCAACAGGTGAGGTTACCTTATATAATGTTTAAGCGGACAGCTTAAGGAGGAGAGAACGAATGAAATTAATAACCGGCCATAGTGGCCAGAATCACATATCTGCAGACGATGATGCCAGCAAACTTAAGGCACTCATCGGGAGCGGGGAATTTGTTTTAGATAAAGGCAGTAAATTTGCCTATCAAATTTCCAGTAACAACCTTATAATCCTGTCTGGCGGAGATGCCATCTTTCAGGGACGGCACTGTCGGACAAAGACAGATGAGAGAGAAATCTGTGCTATCGAAAACGGCGCACAGGGACAGATTAGGCACGACCTTATCTGCATTAAATACAGCCAGTTAAACGGCGTGGAATCCACGGATATCGTGGTTGTAAAGGGTACTCAGGGGCTAACAGGCATAGACCCATCCTATGCGGTGGGTGACATCGAAAACGGAGATACAGAACACTTTATGCCACTCTACCGGGTGGTCTTAAATGGTTTAAATGTAGAGTCTGTCCAGAGCCTTTACAAGGTGTACCACAAAATCCCTAACTTTTCCTATGGTCCGGCAGACCCTTCCGGTGGTGAGGATGGGGACGTTTACTTCAAAATAATTGAGTAGGGGTGATTAAATGGGAAATGAATATACCCGTACCGGCGAGATAGTCTATAACAACCGGATATACCATGAGGGCGATATCATTCGCCTTAGCGATGGTGCTATCTATTTGTCCGTAATGGACACCAGTCCTTCCACGTACACAGACACGTCTTGGAGGTACCAGATAACTGAGATTTGGGGGTCTGATGGACAAAAGCCGGTAATGATTAAATATCTGGATGGCTCCCCTTATCACCAGGGTGTATCCGGATGTATCCACCCGGCGCAAATATCGGAGGGCGGTACGCAATACCAGTCCACCTATTATTTTAATGCTAATGGCGGAACCGGTGAACCCGGGCCCGTAGGCAAGACGTATGGACAGCCGGCGATTATCCCTACAGGGACGCCTACAAGAGATGGTTACAACTTCGTCTGTTGGTACGAAACCGTAGATGGAACATACGTGGAGCTGTCCCCGGGGGAGACCTATTGGGGCCCAGACCACGACATTAATTTCTATGCGAAGTGGAACCAGAACCGATACACCATAAGCTTTAATGCTAATGGCGGAACCGGTGCACCTGCTGCACAGACGAAGCTTGGTGGCACCAATCTGACACTGTCGTCCACGAAACCTACAAGGTCAGGTTACACCTTTGTTGGATGGACGGACAGCCCGAACGGACAGAAGAAATGGGATGCAGGTGGCATTTATATGGCCAACGCATCGGCCACTTTATATGCTATCTGGCAGGTTAATAGCTACACCTTAACCATTAATCCTAATGGTGGCACATGGTCCGGCTCGACAGGCAACCAGAGTTTTACGCAGAACTACGGCACAACAAAATCCATAGCCAATCCAACAAGACCGGGATATACCTTTGCCGGTTGGTCCAGAAACGGAAGCGGATCTGTATCCGGGACAACCTTTACCTTCGGGGCAGGAAACTGTACACTTACCGCAACTTGGAATATTAACAGCTATATGCTTACGGTTAATCCAAACGGTGGCGTCTGGAATGGCAGTGGTGTAAGCCAGAACTTTAGCCAGAATTATAACACCACCAAGGCAGTAGCTAATCCTTCAAGGACCGGATACACCTTTAAGGGGTGGACTTTATCCGGTGGCGGTTCTATGTCGGGTACAACCTACAGGTATGGTACGTCCAATGGTACGTTAACGGCTGTATGGCAGATTATAACTTATACAGTAACCTTTAATGCCTCGGCCAATGGCGGCAGCCCAAACAGCACCAAAGGGGTTAATCATGGGGCCAAGATTGGCACTTTGCCAACTCCGGTGCGGCCATATTATAAGTTTGTTGGCTGGTTTACGCAGGTCCATGGTGGTGCGCAGATATCTACAGGTACCGTCATAACGTCCAACGTAACCTACTATGCACAGTACAAGATAGATGCCTCAGCTACGCTTAATATTGGCGGCAACAACAAGCCTGTTATCGCATACGTGAGAACGGGTGGTGTATGGAAAAAGGCACTGTCTATGGTCAAAATTGACGGCCGCTGGCGGAACTCAACAGGGTCATCCTAATTAGGGTGGTCCTTTTTTAATATAAAAAATCATGAGAGGAGACAGACATGTACGATGCTTTTAATTTTGTCACGGCCTTAATTATTGCCGCCGGGATACCAACTGCTTTAACTGGATTTTTGGTCAGACGATTTGAAAAAAGAATAAACCAACGCAGTGAAGCAGAACACGAGGAGCGCAAACACAGACGGAATGAAGTGGATGCGAGAGAGGCCCTTAGAGAGAAAAATGAGCTCTATTTAATCCAGGGGATGAGTGCTGCTATTGCTTTAGGCGAAGCTACCGCTAAAGCAGTGCAAAGGATACCAGATGCGCACTGCAACGGAGACATGCACGCGGCTCTTGCTTATGCCCAAAAGGTAAAGCATGAGCAGAAAGATTTTTTTGCTGAACAGGCACTTAAAAATGTAATTTAGGAGGAAATTTATGAACGAGATTATTAATTATGTAAAACCAGAACTTATCGTCCTGGCCGTTGTCCTTTATTTTATCGGCACGGGGCTTAAAAAGTCCGAAGCCGTACCAGACAAACATATACCACTGCTTTTGGGAGCTGTAGGAATCGTTTTAGCGGCAATCTGGGTAATGGCAACGAGCCCCTTTGCTGGGCCACAGGATATTGCTATGGCAGTGTTTACAGCGATTGTACAGGGGGTATTGGTAGCGGGACTTAGTACATACGTTAACCAGATTATAAAGCAGAACGGAAAGGCGGAATAAATATGAAAGTTTATTTAAACCCAGGACATGGGGACGATGACCCAGGTGCCTGCGGATTTGGACGCAGAGAGGCAGACGATGTTTTAAAAGTGGCTTTAGATGTTGGACCTATCATGCGGGCTAACGGGTTAGAGGTGGCGTACACACGTACAACCAACGGCGGCACGGATGCCCACATGGTTAATTATGTGCCACGGGTTAACCAGGAGGGTTGCGACTTTTTTGTATCTTTCCACCGGAACGCTTCCGGGGTGGGGGCATCTGGCTATGAAACCTGTGTTTATGCCAACCAAGGTTATGCCAAGGAATTTGCAGACCGAATGAACTGCGGAATGGAGGCTTTAGGGTACACCAATCGTGGCACAAAAATTAGAACAGATTTATATGTGCTTAATAGCACGGATATGCCGGCGGCACTGATAGAACTCGGATTTATTGACAACGAATACGATAATAAATTATTTGTTGACAGATACGATGATATGATTAATTTGATTGCTCGGAGTATTTTAGAGACATTAGACGTGCCCGCAGGCGTGGATACACCTGTACCAGATGCAAGTCCAAAGCCCCTGGACAGCGGCCAGACATACAGTGGAGAATTTGACCCATCTGTGCAGCGGTTACAGCATGTGCTTAACACCGGATCAGGAGCAGGTCTCTTGGAGGATGGCATAGCCGGGCCAATAACGTATAGTGCTTTACAGCAATTTACAGTCAACGATGGTGACGATGGCGAGCTCATACGATGGGTACAGGATAGGCTAAATATCCTCGGATATGAGGCCGGTGACGAGGACGGGTATGCCGGACCAATCACCATGTGGGCTATCGCAAGATTTCAGGAACATTGCGGTCTAGGCGTTGGATACCTTGGCGGAACGGACTGGTACAGAATGATAGAATCGTAACTTGTAAACGTGTTTCGTACAAAAAAATCTGTAAATAATATCCTAAAAATGTAACTTAAAAATAAATAATATTCAGTAATGACTCAAAAACCCCCGGTTAATCCCGGGGGCTATTTTTTTGTCTACCAACTTTTTTACAATTACGTCTTGCCTACCATTTGCCTACCTCGTATAGATTTTTATATGTTTTTTGAGATAATTTGAAAATCAGTTGTGTGATAATTCGTCACCTAAAACCCAGTATTTACGCGGAAATACGTCATTTTATGATTTTCTGCGTGTCAGTAAATTTAATATTGGCAAATTTTCATAAAACTATTGAAGAAATCGAGAATTTTTAGTAGAATATAACCATGAGTAAATAGAAAGCGTATTGGAGGAATAAGACATGAAGGTTTACAAAACACAGGACATACGTAATGTTGCGATTTTAGGCCACGGTGGCTGCGGAAAGACATCTTTAGTTGAAGCTATGGCACATGTTACTGGAGTTACAACACGTCAGGGACGGATTGAAGACGGTAATACAATCAGTGATTATGACAAAGAAGAAATCCGCCGTAAATTTTCTATAAACACTTCTGTTGTTCCGATTGAATGGAAGTTCTGGAAGATTAACCTCCTGGATACACCAGGGTATCTGGATTTCGTTGGAGAAGTTGATGAAGCTTTGGCAGCAGCAGATGGTGCGATTATCGTAATTAATGGTAAGGCCGGAGTAGAAGCAGGAACAGAAAAAGCTTGGGAATATTGTGAGAAGTATGGTATTCCGAGAGTATTTTTCGTAACGAATATGGACGATGAACATGCAGATTATATGAAGGTTGTGGAGCAGCTTCGGGAGCTTTATGGCAAACGTATTGCACCATTCCATCTGCCGATTCGTGAAGATCATAAATTTACCGGTGTTGTTAATGTAGTTACTTTAAAGGGACGCCGTTTTACAGGTGATGGCAAGTGGGAAGAGAGAGAGGTTCCTGACGATGTTCAGGGCGATTTGGAACCTTGCCGCGAAGCTTTGATGGAAGCTGTTGCTGAAACAAGTGAAGAATATATGGAACGTTATTTTGACGGTGGAGAATTTACAGTTGATGAGATTATCGATGCGCTTCGCGTGAATGTTAATGAAGGCTCCGTTGTTCCGGTTCAGTGTGGTTCCGGTACATTAGAGTATGGCATTGAAGGACTTATTGAAACCTGCGTTGAGTTCTTACCTTCACCAATTCGTGACCATATTAAGATTATAGGTAAAGACCCAAGAACAGATAAAGAGCATAATGTAGATTACGATTCACGTCGTCCATTTTCTGCATATGTATTTAAAACCATCGTGGATCCATTTATTGGCCGTTACTCACTGATTAAAGTTTGTTCCGGTGAATTAAAGTCCGATGCCGTTATTTACAATTATGATAAAGATACAGAAGAGAAGCTTTCCAGAATCTATATACTCAGGGGTAAAGAAGCTATAGAGATGCCGGAATTAAAGGCTGGTGATATTGGAGCTATTGCTAAACTTTCCAATACCTCAACAGGTGATACTTTATCTTTGAAAGCAGACCCACTGGTTATTGATAAGTTTGAAGTTGAAGCTCCATATACATATATGAGATATGAAGCTATTAACAAAGGCGATGAGGATAAAGTTTCTCAGGCTCTCCAGAAGATGATGGAAGAAGATTTGACCTTAAGAGTATTTAATGACAAGGAGAATCATCAGGCATTGCTCTATGGTATGGGTGACCAGCATCTGGATGTTACAGTGAGCATGCTGGAAGCGAAGTACAAAGTTGGCATTAAACTTTCAAAACCAAGAGTACCTTATCGTGAAACGATTCGTAAAAAAGTCACAGTTCGAGAAAAATATAAAAAACAGTCCGGCGGACATGGTCAGTATGGCGATGTAGCTATGGAATTTGAACCATCCGGCGATTTAGAAACACCATATGTATTTGCAGAACGTGTTGTCGGTGGTGCGGTTCCGAAGAATTATTTCCCAGCTGTTGAAAAAGGCATCCAGGATTCTGTAGGCAGAGGTCCGATGGCCGGATATCCGGTTGTGGGTGTAAAAGCGACATTATTCGACGGTTCTTATCATCCGGTAGATTCTTCAGAGATGGCCTTTAAGACAGCAGCACGTCAGGCATTTAAGAATGCTTTTGTTGAAGCAAACCCAGTCATTCTGGAACCTATTGTTTCATTGAGTGTTGTGGTACCTGATGGATACACAGGAGATATCATGGGCGATTTGAATAAGAAACGTGGCCGTGTACTTGGTATGAATCCTACAGATAAGGGAAAGACTGAGATTGTTGCAGATATTCCGTTATCCGAAATCTATGGATATTCTACGAATCTCCGTTCCATGACAGGTGGACGAGGCAGTTATGCGTATTCCTTCAGCCGCTATGAGCAGGCTCCGGCAGATGTTCAGGAACGTGTTATAGCTGATAATGAAAAGGCAGAACAGTAATACGAATTATAGAATCCACTCTTAAAAGGGCAGGCGGTCTGTGCACTGAGGGCAGACTGCCTGCCTTATTATGTTGATTTTTCGCGGACTTTTCGCAAAATAATACACTGAAAGCAGGGGAATCTGTTGACTTTTAATTTGAATATGGTAGAATATTTTTAGTTAAATTTTAGATAAAGAAAAAAGCCTGTTCGTCACTGGCAGACGGAGGGGCTTAATTAATTCTTGGAGGTTTTAGATGATGGCAACAGCTTTTAATCATAAGGAGATTGAGAAAAAATGGCGTCAGAACTGGGAAAAGAATCCCACAAACGTCAATGATGGCAAGAAACCAAAGTATTACTGCCTGGACATGTTCCCTTATCCATCGGGTAATGGATTGCATGTAGGACATTGGAGAGGATATGTTATTTCAGATGTATGGAGCCGCTATAAGATGCTCCAGGGATATTATCTGATTCATCCGATGGGATGGGATGCTTTCGGACTTCCGGCGGAAAACTATGCAATTAAGATGGGTGTTCATCCTGCAAAATCCACAGCTGAAAATATTTCAAATATTAAGCGTCAGATTAATGAAATTGCAGCTGTTTATGACTGGGATATGGAAGTGAATACCACAGACCCGAACTTTTACAAATGGACACAGTGGATTTTTGTTAAGATGTTTAAAGCAGGTCTTGCTTATGAAAAAGAGATGCCTATTAACTGGTGTCCTTCCTGTAAGACAGGTCTGGCGAATGAAGAAGTTGTTAACGGTAACTGCGAACGCTGTGGTGCACCGGTAACGAAGAAGAATTTGAAACAGTGGATGCTTCGTATTACAAAATATGCGGACCGTCTTCTTGCAGATTTAGATAAACTGGACTGGCCTGAAAAGGTTAAAAAGATGCAGACAGACTGGATTGGTAAATCTTTCGGTGCTGAAGTTGATTTCCCTATTGATGGACGTGACGAGAAGATTACTGTATATACAACCCGTCCGGACACACTTCATGGAGCAACCTTTATGGTACTTGCCCCAGAACATGCTTTAGCAGCATCTCTGGCAACACCAGAGACGAAAGAAGCTGTAGATAAGTATATCTTTGATGCATCAATGAGGTCGAATGTAGACCGCCTTCAGGATAAAGAAAAGACTGGTGTGTTTACAGGAAGTTATGCCATTAATCCTTTGAATGGTGTGAAGACACCAATCTGGATTTCTGATTATGTACTGGCTGATTATGGTACAGGTGCGATTATGTGTGTACCTGCTCATGATGATCGTGACTTTGAATTTGCAACCAAGTTTAATATTCCGATTGTTCAGGTTATTGCTAAAGATGGTAAAGAAATCGAGAATATGACAGAGGCATATACAGAAGCTGCAGGAACCATGATTAATTCCGGCGAATGGAATGGCATGGAATCAGCTGTTCTTAAGAAAGAAGCTCCGGTAATTATTGAAGAAAAGGGCTTTGGCCGTAAGACTGTAAATTACAAGCTTCGTGACTGGGTATTCAGCCGTCAGAGATATTGGGGAGAACCTATTCCTATTGTTCATTGCCCAAAATGTGGCTGTGTTGCTGTACCGGAAGAAGAACTGCCATTATTGCTTCCTGAAGTTGAATCCTATCAGCCTACAGGAACAGGCGAGTCACCATTGGCAGGTATTGATGAATGGGTAAATACAACCTGTCCGGAATGTGGCGGTCCTGCGAAACGTGAGACGAATACAATGCCTCAGTGGGCTGGTTCTTCATGGTATTTCCTTCGTTATGTGGATTCACATAATGATAAAGAACTTGTGTCCAGAGAAAAAGCAGATAAATATTTACCAGTAGATATGTACATTGGTGGTGTAGAACATGCGGTACTGCATTTGCTCTATTCCCGTTTCTATACAAAATTCCTTTGCGATATCGGCGTCATTGATTTTGATGAGCCATTCCATAAGCTCTTTAATCAGGGTATGATTACCGGTAAGAATGGTATCAAGATGAGTAAATCCAAAGGAAATGTCATTTCACCGGATGATTTGGTTCGTGATTATGGCTGTGATTCTTTGAGAATGTACGAACTCTTTGTCGGACCACCGGAATTGGATTCTGAATGGGATGACAGAGGTATTGATGGTGTCTATCGTTTCCTTAACCGTTTCTGGAACATGGTTATGCAGAACAAAGATGCCAATGTGAAAGAGACAAAGGAATTAGTAAAACTTCGTCATAAGATGGTTTACGATATTACCAGTCGTTTGGAATCTTTCAGCTTGAATACAGTTATTTCCGGTTTCATGGAATATAATAATAAATTAATTGAGCTGACTAAAAAGGGCGGTGTAGATAAGGGAACTCTTGAAACAGCAGTTGTCCTTATGGCACCATTTGCAACACATGTAGCTGAAGAACTTTGGGAACAGCTTGGACATGATACTTCTGTATTTAAATCAACATGGCCTGAAGTAGATGAAGAGGCTATGAAGGATGATGAAGTTGAAATTCCTGTTCAGATTAATGGCAAGACAAAAGCTGTCATGAACATTTCGGCAGACGAATCCAAGGATAATGTGATTGCCATGGCAAAAGAACTTCTCGAAGACCGTATTACAGGAACAATCGTGAAAGAAATCTATGTTCCAGGCAAGATTGTAAATATTGTTCAGAAATAAAAATACAAGTAAAAAAGCGGATATTCCTTGAGCGGGAATATCCGTTTTTTATTTGATGTGTATATAGGTTTATTTTTCCTGAGCCGGTGCTGCTTTACCAAATCCGTTCCATGCGAAAAGAGCTTCTTTGCTGTCATCACCATATATTTTCTGAATATCACAGATATGAAGGAAATGGTCACCAACATCAACAACCTGTTTGAGGTCGGCTACAAATGCAAGCTTTGTGTCTGCCGGGATTTTAATAGTGCTGTCTGGGACATTTACCAATTCGATGCCATATGTTTCTGCTTTTGCAGTGCTGCTTCCGGTAGATGAGCCGCAGGACATAACTGCCTGGTCAAGGCTTTTTCCGGGAACAGAGATGATAACTTTGCCGGTTTCACGGGTACGTTCACCGGTATGAGACTGTTTTCCGGTAGCAAAGCCAATCATTGGTGGATTAAATGAGAGATAAGATACAAAGCAGATAGGTGCCAGATTTGTGGTGCCATCTGCTTTTTCAGTGCAGATTAAAGTGAGTGGGTTTGGAGATGTAAATCCTGTTGCTTCAAAAATGTTAAGTTCTTTCATAATAAAATTCCTTTCTTTATTTGACTTTTAGTGATATAAAAATTATACTAAGTATAAAGTTAAAATCAAGTACGCAGATTATTTGTACTTAGTACGAAATAATATACTATTGGAAAAATAGTGAAAGGAAATTAAGTATGTCAGATAAAATGACCTATGGAGAGTTTGAAGAAAAGGTTGGAAGTATTATTCTTACGGAAAAGGGGAATTGTCCGGTGACACCCGTAATCAGCATGCTTCAGGGAAAATGGAAGCTACAGATTATTTATGAATTATGTATTAAGGATCCCGTGCGGTTTGGGGAACTTAAAAAGATGCTCAGAACCATTACCAATACCATGCTGACAAATGCCTTGCGGGAATTAGAAGCAGACGGGTTAATCGACAGAGTACAGTATAATGAGATTCCGCCGCGGGTGGAATATTCGCTGACAGAGAAGGGCAGAGATTTGCTGCCTGTATTCTATGCTATGTCCCAGTGGGGATTTAAGTATATTCCATAAAATGAGTGAGGAAAGAAATATGACAATTAGACATGCAGAATTAAAGGACCTGAAGGCGGTAACAGAAGTAGAAGCAGCGTGTTTTCCGGCGGCTGAGGCCGCAACTGAAAAAGACTTTGCAGAAAGACTGGCTGTATATCCGGATTATTTCTGGTTAATGTATGATGAAAACAAACTTGTATCCTTCGTCAATGGCATGGTAACAGATGAAAAGGATTTGACGGATGAAATGTACAGCAGAGCAGCTATACACAATGACAAGGGCGGGTGGCAGATGATTTTCGGCGTTAATACAATACCGGAATATCGAAACAGAGGCTGTGCGGCTGAAGTTTTGCGGCAAGTCATATCGGATGCGGAAAAGCAGAAGCGAAAAGGGATTGTACTGACCTGCAAGAAGGAAAAGATTTCTTACTATGCTAAGTTTGGTTTTGTAAATGAGGGGATTTCGGATTCAGTTCACGGAAATGTCCAGTGGTACCAGATGCGTCTGACTTTTGGAAAGAAATCTTAAGAAAAAAGAAAATGACACCTTTTCATTGGAATGCTATACTGTTTATGGAGAGAGTTATCAATGGTTATTAAAGAAATAGAACATTTTAATATAGAGCAGATATGTGATTCGGGACAGTGCTTTCGCATGGAACGTAAGGATTCGGGTCTGGTTTCTGTTATTGCGGGAGAAAGATATCTGGAAGTCAGACAGGATGGAAAGACCTGTTCTTTTAAATGTACGGAAGAAGATTTTGAAAGTTTCTGGAAAGTCTATTTTGATTTAGAAGAAGATTATGGAACTTTTATTGAAAAGATTTCACCAAAGGATTCTTATTTGATGCGAGCGGCAGAAATAGGTTCTGGTATTCGGATTCTTCATCAGGACTTGTGGGAGATGATTGTATCCTTTCTGATTTCCCAGCAGAATAATATTGTGCGTATCCGCCGCTGTATAAAGAATATTTGTGAAAAATATGGTGAGGAACAACAGGATGAGCAGGGAAATATTTTTTATTCCTTTCCAAAACCGGAGGCATTTGTTGGTTTGGAAGAGGATGATTTAAAGGTATGCAACCTTGGGTACCGGAGTAAATATGTTGTCCGGACGGCGAACGCCATTGTTTCAGGGGAAGTATCTCTGGATGCTGTTAAGACAATGAGTTATCGGAAGGCCAGAGAGGAACTGTTAAAGCTTTTTGGCGTTGGAGAGAAAGTGGCAGATTGCATATGTCTTTTTGCACTTCATCATTTGGAAGCTTTTCCGGTGGATACTCATATTCAACAGGCATTAAAAAAACATTATAAGCGTGGTTTTCCAAAGACCCGGTATAAGGGCATTCAGGGAGTCATGCAGCAATACATTTTTTATTATGAGTTGTTTTATAAAGAATAGGAAGTTTGCGTATGTATCGTATATTAATTGTAGAGGATGATATGGGTATTGCCCAGGCGATGAAGAATCAGATTGAAACCTGGGGATTGGAAGCCCGCTATGTGGAGAATTTTAGAGAAGTTTTGAAGGAATTTGCAGAGTACGATCCCCAGCTTGTACTTTTGGATATTTCTCTGCCTTTCTATAATGGCTATCACTGGTGCACAGAGATTCGAAAGGTTTCAAAGGTACCGGTTGTTTTTGTTTCATCTGCGTCAGATAATATGAATATTGTTATGGCAATGAATATGGGTGGCGATGACTTTATTGCCAAGCCCTTTGATTTAAATGTTTTGACTGCTAAGATTCAGGCAATTCTCCGGCGAACTTATGACTTTGGAAATCAGGTGAGTATATTACAGCACAGAGATGCTTTGCTGAATACAGCAGATGCCAGTCTGACTTATAAAGGTGAGCGGATTGAACTGACAAAGAATGATTATCGTATCTTAAGAACCCTTATGGAGAATAAAGGCAAAGTAGTCAGCAGGGATATGCTGATGCAGAGACTTTGGGAAACCGACAGTTTCGTGGATGAAAATGCCTTGACGGTGAATATTGCCAGACTCCGTAAAAAACTGGAGAATGCCGGATTATCTGAATTTATTGTGACGAAAAAAGGTATGGGCTATATTGTAGAATAAATGGGGAATGAAGATGTTACAGGAATATATAAAATATCATAAAAAGAGTGTGGGCTTATTTTTTGCCTTCTCATTTATATTTATCATAGTTTTTGCGTTGTACAGACTTCCGGCAGCGGCTGTTCTCTATGGCATGGCTATTTGCCTTTTTGTAGGAGGGGTTGTTTGTGGCAGAGATTTAATATCCTTTCGGAAACGACATCAGGCACTTCAATACCTGGTCGAAGAGATCAAGGTGACATCCCGGCACCTGCCAAAAGTTGAAAACTTACTCGAGGCGGATTATCAGGAAGTTCTAAAGGCTCTTTACGATGAAAAGCAGCAAATAACCAATGACATGAATCACAAATATACGGATTTAGTAGAATATTATACCCTTTGGGTGCATCAGATTAAAACGCCGATTTCTGCCATGCGTCTTCAGCTTCAGGGAGAAGACTCGGATAGGAGCAGAGAACTCCTGGAAGAACTTCAACGGATTGAACAGTATGTAGAGATGGTGCTGACCTATCTGCGCCTGGATGCGGGGTCAACCGATTACGTATTGAGAGAGTATGATTTGGATGATATTATAAAGCAGGCACTAAGAAAGCATGCTTCCCAGTTTATACGAAAAAAAATCAAGTTGGAATATACACCATTAAACTGTAAGGTTTTAAGTGATGAAAAGTGGCTTCTCTTTGTTATTGAGCAGCTTCTTTCAAATGCCTTGAAATATACCAGAAGCGGCAGTGTATCCATTACATTGGAAGCACCCAAAACCTTATGTATTCAAGATACCGGTATCGGTGTTGCACCGGAGGATTTGCCAAGAATTTTTGAAAAAGGATTTACCGGTTATAACGGACGAAATGATAAGAAAGCCAGTGGAATAGGTCTTTATCTCTGCCGGAGGATTTGTGATAATTTGGGGCATAAGATATATGCAGCCTCTGAAGTGGATGAAGGAACACTGATTCGGATTGACCTAAGTCGTGATGCTATGAAATTTGAATAGAAATATTTCAAAACTGTAAGGTTGAGGAGGGGAATGTAAGCTAAAACGATGGCTGGACATTTCCCTTTTTGCTACACTATATTCGTAAGATAAGAAAAAAGGAGGAAATCCAAATGGCAATTTTGGAAGTCAATAATATTAGAAAAATTTATACAACACGTTTGGGTGCCAATAAAGTTCAGGCACTTTCGGATGTATCCTTTAGCGTGGAAAAAGGCGAATATGTAGCAATCATGGGTGAGTCTGGATCAGGAAAAACAACGCTTTTAAATATTTTGGCAGCTTTGGATAAACCAACAGCGGGAACAATCTATCTGGATGGTAATGAACTTTCAAAAATAAAAGAGTCAAAAATTGCAGAGTTTCGCCGGGATAATCTGGGCTTCGTATTTCAGGATTTTAATTTACTGGATACATTTAATCTGAAAGACAATATAGTACTCCCACTGGTATTAGCCGGAAAACATTATAGTGAGATGAGAGAGCAATTAAAGCCAATCGTGGATAAATTGGGAATTGGTGGACTGATGGGAAAATACCCATATGAAGTTTCCGGTGGACAGAAACAGAGAGCGGCAGTTGCGCGAGCATTGATTACAAATCCTAAATTAATTCTTGCTGATGAACCTACCGGAGCACTGGATTCAAAATCTACGGATGAACTGTTGGGATTGTTTTCAAAAATCAATCAGGAAGGACAGACTATTCTGATGGTTACCCATTCGGTAAAGGCTGCAAGTTATGCAAATCGAATTTTATTTATTAAAGATGGTGAAGTTTTCCATCAGATATACCGTGGAAACAGCACCAATGAACAATTATATCAGAAGATTTCTGATACATTGACAATATTGGCGACGGGTGGTGAGAGCAAATGAGGTTAGGATTTTATCCAAAACTGGCACTCACCGGTATTACGAAAAATAAGAAAACATATTTTCCGTATATTCTAACAAGTGTCGGTATGGTTATGATGCTTTATATTGTGTCCTTTCTGACCTATAGCGATTCTGTAAAGCTTATGCCGGGAGGGGATACGGTTCGAGGGTTTCTTGGTTTGGGATGTACGGTCATTGGTATATTTTCAACAATACTTTTGTTCTATACCAATTCCTTTTTAATCCGCCGACGTAAAAAAGAATTTGGCCTTTACAATATTCTAGGCATGGGTAAACGAAATCTGGCAAGAGTTCTTATATGGGAAACAGTTATCATCGCAGCAATCTCCATGGGAGCGGGTCTTGGCTGTGGTATTCTTTTTTCAAAGGCAGCAGAGCTTTTTATGGCAAATGTTTTAGATTCTACCGTTGGGTTTGCTTTTCAGATAACGGCTGATGCCATTATAATGACAGTTGGCTGGTTTTGTGTTATTTTTGTTCTTATTCTTTTGAATTCCCTTAGACAGATTCATCTGGCAAAGCCTATCGAATTAATGCGAAGTGAAGCCGTAGGTGAAAAACCGCCGAAAGCGAATTGGATTCTGACGATATTAGGTGTTGCATTATTGGCTGGTGCTTATTATCTGGCAGTGACCATTAAAGACCCGGTATCGGCAATGTTATGGTTCTTTGCCGCAGTTATCATGGTTATCCTTGCAACGTATATGCTTTTTATTGCGGGTTCAGTTGCACTGTGCAGACTGCTGCAGAAGAATAAAGGGTATTACTATAACACAAGTCATTTCATCTCGGTGTCATCTATGGTCTATCGAATGAAGCGAAATGGTGCAGGACTGGCTTCAATCTGTATTTTATCAACAATGGTTTTGGTTATGATTTCATCCACATCAAGTCTTTTTGTGGGAAGAGAGGATACGCTGCGAGGCCGTTATCCGAGAAATATTGTGGTAGATACGCTGGCAGAGGACGGGACAGAGACTGAAAAAATGCATCAGATTGCATTAGATGTATTGGATGAACATGACGAGAATCCAACGGGGCTGCTTCACTACCGGTATCTGGATATGGGTGGCTATATGGATGGAAACCAGATTTATCTGGACCCGGAGGCATATGAGAGCAGTATTGATTATTCACGGGTCAATCAATTATTTATTGTGCCTTTAGAGGACTATAATCAGGTCATGGGAACCTCGGAAACGTTGAGTGAAGGCGAGATTTTGTTATACTCGACGAAAGAAGATTTTGAATATGATACCATGACGATTGAAAATTGTGGAACATTCAAAGTAAAGCCTGCAGACAAAGGTTTTGTTCGTAATGGCGTGGATACATCCCAGATAATGAATTCTTTATTTATTATTGTACCGGATATGAAAACGGTTGAAAGGATGTATACGGAACAGGCAATGATTTATCAGGAAAATCAGTCCTATATTCATGATTATTTTGGTTTTGATTTGGAGTGCAGCGAAGAGAAGCAGGTGGAAATATATAAAGAAATTTATCATACAATCGAAGATTCAAACACAGAAGAAACAGATTTTAATGTGGAGTGCGTTGCTGCAGAACGTGCTGATTTCAATGGACTATATGGTGGATTCTTCTTCCTTGGAATTCTTTTAGGCCTTGTATTTATCTGTGGTGCCGTATTAATTATGTATTATAAGCAGATTATTGAAGGATATGAGGACCAGTCCAGGTTTGAAATTCTTCAAAAGGTTGGTATGACCAAAAAAGAAATACGAAAGAGCATTAATTCACAGATTCTGACCGTATTCTTTATGCCATTATTGACAGCAGGACTTCATACGGCATTTGCTTTTCCACTGGTATCAAAAATGATGATGCTCTTTGGGGTTTCAAATGACCGGCTGCTTTTAATGGTTACAGGTGGAAGCTTTCTGATTTTTGCAGGTTTTTATATTCTGGTCTACTTACTTACATCGAAGGCTTATTATGGAATTGTCAGTGGGAATACTGCAGAATAATTGACATTCAGTAAATAAATGATTTATAATAAATTCATCTGAAAACAGTGTTTGTAAATGAGGAGGAATGTCATGAATTTACACATGAAATCAAAGGTTTTTAGTCTCCATGGAAAGATGGATATTTTAGACGAAGAAGAAAATATCGTATATACCGTAGAAAGCAAGGCTATTTCTATACACAATAAGACTTATCTTCAAGATAGTCAGGGGAATGAAATTGCTTATATCTATCGTAAACCGATTTCTCTTCATGAAACCCATTTCGTTGAGATGAATAATGGGGTGAATTTCGAACTGCGTACAGAGTGGTTTCATATTGTTAAAGATATTATTAATATCGAAGAACTGGGCTGGTCTCTTCGCGGTGACTTTTTTCAGCATAATTATGAAATTCTGGATGAAAATGAACGTGTGATAGCGTCCACCCATATGAAATGGTTCTCAATTCATAAAGTCTATTATATTGATATCATGGATGATTCAAAGGTAGATACGATTGTTGCGTTAGATGTGGCTCTGGAACGTATTATGCAGGATAGAGCAGCGGCAAGTGCAAGCAGTACCGGCGGCAGTTCAGGCGGCGGTTCATCAGCAAATTAGATAAAAGCGGTATAGTCCTGGGGCTATACCGTTTTTCTGAATCATATCATCCATATTAAAGAGAGTCGTGAAGTGGAGGTGCAGTATATGACACTTTTAGAACATGAACAAAAGAAAAATCAATTAAGAAAATTGCTCTTGATTGTGGGATGTCCGAGAATGAAATAGAAGAAATTATAAAAGTGATAAAATGAGTCCATCAAGACCGTCCATTAATGGACGGTCTTGATGATGTCTCAGGTAAATCCTTTAAACTTTTAAAATGATAACCCATTTCTTCCCATTTTGTCAGAAGTTCATCAAGAATCTGAGCGTTGGTGGAGGAAGTGCTGTGCAGCAGGACAATGGCACCGGGATGAATTCGTCCCAGCAGTTTTTCAAAAGCTTCTTCTTTGGATGGTTGTTTATCTTCATACCAGTCTACGTAAGCAAGGCTCCAGAAAAAAGTTTTGTAGCCTAATTCTTTGGCCATCTGCAGGTTTGATTCGCTGTATTTACCCTGGGGTGGACGATAGAATTTTTCCATAGGCTGGCCTGTGATTTTCTCATAGAGGGTTTCAACATCCTTTAGTTCCTTTGAAAAGGCATCAATAGTGGATATCTTTGACATATCCGGATGGGAATAAGTGTGATTTGCCACAATATGACCTTCCTCGGCCATCTGGATGACAAGCTCAGGGTGGGTAGTGAGAAAGTTTCCGACAACAAAAAATGTAGCAGATACATCGTGTTTTTTCAAGGCTTCCAGAATGGTGGGCATGTTATTATTTTCATAACCGGCATCAAATGTAAGGTAAATAACTTTTTCATCGGTCATTTCAGCGTAATAGGCATTGTAATTGGCGAGTTCTTCTGCAGAGACATTGGCAACCGGCGGTTGGCCTTCTTTAGGAAAACTCAATCCCCAGTTTCCATCTGCAGAGGCGGTAATGGCAGCCGGGGAGAAATAATTTGCGACGGAAGCACCACAATGGCCGACCATATAGGCAGTGATAAAAAGAAGGCACATTTTCAGTGTGCTTATGTATCTGAATTTTTTTTTCATAGAGGCTCCAACTTTTGTTTTTATAAATTTTATGAGTAAAATATTAAATTATTCATAGAGAATTTTCACTTTACATGAATTTGACAAAAAGGGTGTCGTGCCGTATCATAGAGACTATAAGGATTTTATCAAAGGGGGGCACACATATGCAATTAGTTATTACAATGAGCCGACGGTACGGTACAGGTGCCAGTGTGGTCGCAAAGGAATTATCTGAAAGACTTAATATTCCGGTATACGACAAAGTCGATGTGGAAGAAGAGATTCGTAAGAATGCTTTCGATACAGAGGCAGAAGTTATCCGGGGGTTGGCATCAAAGCCCTGCATTATTCTTGGACGTTGTGCATCAGAGATTCTTAAAGAACAGTCCAATGTATTTAATATTTATGTGTGTGCAGATAAAGAAGACAGGATTCAGAGGATTATGAAGTTAGAATCCCTTTCTTATGACGATGCATTAAAACGGATTACGGAAACAGATTCAGAACGGGAGAAGTATTACTATCAGCATACAGGGAGGACCTGGGGCGATGTAAGCGATTATCATATTATTCTGGATACCAGTGAACTTGGTATTGAGAATTGTGCAGATATTCTGATTCGTTATTTTGAAAAAATGCAGTATATCTAATTTTATACATAACAGGATGGGTAAGATGATGAAGATTGTTATTGGCGAGATTATGGAGAATGAAGTTCTGTGTGAAACAGATGAAGATTCGATGAAGCTGCCACGCAGCCTTTTTCCAAGAGGTGTGCACAGTGGAGATATTGCTGACTATGAAGATGGTGTCGTAACCATGTGGGACGAGGAACGTCAGGTGGAAGAAGAACAGCTGGCGATGTTTTTCAAAATGATGTGTTAACATGAATATAAAGGGGCTTTCCTTCAGGAAAGCCTCTTTTTTATATTGCTTTAGGGAGCTTCTTTTCTATTTTCTGTGGACTGGGCACGCATAAAGGTTTGGAGCATCTGGATTTGTTCCGGGGTGATATTCATATTCTTCATCCCGGTTAAATCAGCATTTTTAGTAAATTCGGCGTATTGATTATACATACGTACAGCACTCAGCATATTTAAAAACTGGTCAATCTGCTCGGATTCAGCAGGAGCGCAGTACTTTTTAATATCCTTTAAAATTTCTTCCATCCCCGGGCGGCTGCCACTGGGAATTGAACAGATTGAGAGCTGTTCGCTGTCAAAGAGTTCCATGGTTTGTTTCAACTCAAGAATTCGGGCAAGCATGGCCACCATTTTCCCGGAGGATGGGTCCATGTAAGAAACAGCAGCCTTGAGGACTTGGGAAGTGCCGCAGTAGGTTTCTTTGTCCAGTGCGGTCAGGGGCGGGGATTCAGATACTTTTGACATAATTCACCTCAAATTTAAAATAGGAGAAAGGGTGCCAGGGCACCCTTTCCTTGGTTAAAGAATAACGAAAGATTAGCAGCAGCCGCATCCGTTGCCATTGCCGGTGAAGCAGGATAACAGCAGAATTAATAACAGCCAGTCACAGCTTGAACCATTGGATGAAGTAAGTCCTGTACAGCCACATCCATTGCCATTGCCGTTTCCAAAGCAGCTAAGAATAAGAATAAGCCAGATTAAGGAACTGCTGTCCCCACCGCCGAAAATGGTACCAATACCTGTGTTGCATCCACAGCCACAATCATTATTGCCACAGCCAGTAGCAGCTAAATCACTCATTTTTTGCCTCCAAATTATATATGATGATTACTTTTGATTTATATTATGTTGTTGGGCTTGTCTGGTTTACCCTTTTCGTTTAAACTTTATTAAAAAGAGATAAAAGGGGCGTTTGTTATGCAGATGGTTGAAATTGTTCATCATATATTAGAAGAAATATTAAAGCCGGGAGACAGGGCAGTGGATGGAACAGCAGGAAATGGCTGGGATACGCTGAAACTGTGCCAGTTGGTTGGCGAAACAGGCAGAGTATATGGTTTCGATGTACAGGAAAGTGCTGTTTTAAAAACTGAAGAACGGCTGAAAGCTGCCGGATGTCTGAAGCAGGCAGAGCTTTTTTGCTGTTCCCACAGTGAAATTGACACAAAGGTACATGAAAAAATTAAAGCTTTTACATTGAATTTGGGATACCTTCCCGGAGGAGATAAACAGGTAGTTACTAAAAAAGATTCCACGATTAAGGCATTGGAAAAACTTTCGGAGATGTTAATGCCTGGGGGCGTGGGAACAATTTTAATTTATTATGGACATGAGGGTGGTATAGAAGAAAAAGAAGGTGTTGAAAAGTTTATGGCGGCCCTGCCGTCGGATTGGGGTCAGGTAAACCGGATGGAAACCGTTAATCGTAAAAATTGTCCGCCTATTTTATATATTTTGGAGAAAAAATAAAAATTTTGTTTTCTGTCAGGCTTCGACAAATTTCGCAGATTCTTCATGTTATAATCGGATATATCTTAAAATAAGGAGAATGACTTATGAAGACAGATGAACACAAGATGACCCAATTAGGATATGCATTGCGGGAATATCGGGTAAGACGAAACATGACTCAGCAGGAACTGGCGGAACAGCTTGGTGTGAGCACGAATACGATTCACCTATGGGAAACCAAGGTCTGTAAGCCCTCTATGGGTTCCTTGCTGTTACTTTCAGACCTGCTCGAAATTTCCCTTCTGGATATTATTTCCAAGTCTAAAAAGGATTATTGATTACATATGCTGGGTGGATATTTTTCAAAAATATGTTATACTAATAAGAAATATTGAATCTGCAGAAGAAAAAGGAGAAAGAATATGTCTATATTAGTTACCGGCGGAGCCGGATATATCGGAAGCCATACATGTGTTGAGCTTTTGAAAGCAGGTTATGAAGTTGTTGTTGTGGATAATCTATGTAATTCCTGTAAGGAAGCTCTGGACAGGGTTCAGGAGATTGCCGGAAAAACTTTAAAGTTTTATGAGATAGATGTTCTGGACAGAGAAGGTCTGAATAAAGTCTTCGATGCCGAGAACATTGATTCTGTTATTCATTTTGCCGGTTTAAAAGCTGTTGGTGAATCCGTTGTTAAACCATTGGAGTATTATTATAATAATATCACAGGAACTCTCGTATTATGTGACGTTATGCGTAACCATGGTGTTAAAAGTATTGTTTTCAGTTCATCAGCTACTGTTTATGGAACGCCTGCATTTATTCCGATTACTGAGGAATGTCCAAAGGGAACCTGTACGAATCCTTATGGATGGACGAAATCCATGCTGGAGCAGATTTTGACAGATTTACACACAGCAGACCCGGAGTGGAAGGTTGTGTTACTCCGCTACTTTAATCCGATCGGTGCACATGAGAGTGGACGTATTGGCGAGAATCCAAAAGGAATTCCGAACAACCTTGTACCTTATATTACACAGGTTGCTGTTGGGAAACTTGAATCTTTAGGTGTCTTCGGTGATGACTATGATACTCCGGATGGTACGGGTGTAAGAGATTATATTCATGTTGTTGACCTGGCTATTGGTCATGTTAAAGCTATTGAGAAGATGGCTGCAGTTCATGACGGTGTTTTGATTTATAATCTGGGCACAGGTATTGGTTACAGTGTGCTGGATATTGTTAAAGGTTTTGAGAAGGCTGTTGGAAAAGAAATTCCGTATACCATTAAACCCAGAAGACTTGGTGATATTGCGACCTGTTATTCAGATGCTTCATTGGCTAAGAAAGAACTTGGCTGGGAAGCTGAACGGAATCTGGAACAGATGTGTGCCGATTCATGGAGATGGCAGAAGAATAACCCAGAAGGTTATATAGAGTAGATATAGTAGATACGAATGAAAAGATTCTGTGATAAGCAGAATCTTTTTGTTTTATCATATTGAATGTAAATCTTGAAAAGATTATAATAAAGATAAGATTATCTGAAAACTAACTTGCGGGGAAAATAATGAGAGAATATTTGGAAAAGAAAATTCAGGGAGCATCTGTTCCGAAAAACACCTTCGAACAATATAGTAGTGAGGTATGGGAAGATAACTTTTCATCATTGAAATTCTTGTGTTTTATTGGTATGGTGGTAAGTTATATCCTTGTTTTTTTATGCCTTCCTTTTATTAGAATCCTTGAAATGATATCTTTTTATCTGAGCATAGCCATTCTATTTACGATTGTGTATATCTTGCTTCTTACGGTCTTTACCATGCATAAGAAGCTTCTTTTGCCTATCTATTATATTTTCCTGATTTTATTATTTTTGATAGGTATTATTACAGGCACCTATGGCGGACCTACGACAAATGCGACAACGATTTTAATTTTCATGCTGATTTTTCCATTATGTATTATTGACAGGCCATGGCGGTTGAACTGTCTTCTTGGTGTTGTAACCGCTGTCTTTTGCGTAGCTGATATTTATGTGAAGTCGGGAGAAATTTTATCGCTGGATATCGCAAATACGGTTGTTGTTTGTTTTTTGAGTATGTTTTTTGCTTCAATGAATGTCCGGAGAAAGCTGCATGGATTTGAACTTCGAAGACGTGAAAGAGAAGCTGCCAGCAAAAAGGATGCGTTCATTAATGCCATTCCGACAGGAATTGCTATTTACGAAATACGTCAGACGGAAGTGAAACAGGTATTTATGAATGACAGCTATTTTGGACTTATGGGGGATAGCCGGGAGAGCCGGATGCGTCGGTCTAAGGGAGATTTCATGAATAATATTTACCCGGAAGATCAGGAGAAGGTTAAAGAATCTGTTCGTCATATTCTTGAGGGAGCATCACAAACAGCTGTGACCTGTCGGGCGATAAAGGGCGATGGCTCGCTTTTATGGGTTCGTTTTACAGCTTCAGTAGCAGAACGATGTGAAGATTTCATTCTTGTTTATACAGCCTACGTAAGTATGGAGGAAGAAGTTCAGAGTAAAAATGCCTTAGAACAGAGTCAGACACTTTTAGAATCAGCTATTCAAAGTGCAGATATGACGGTTTTTGAATATGACTGTATCAGACGCCGGATTATTCAAAGAGAAAGTTCTATAGAAAAACATGGATTAAAAACGATTATAGAGGACGTTCCTGAGAGTCTTATAGTCTCCGGGTATTGCCATAAGGATTCCGCAGATTCCTATAGAGATATGTTTGAACGTCTTCATCAGACCGGGACTACTGTTCAGGGTGAGTTCTATGTAAAGCAGAAGAACTCTTTAGGATATTGGTGGGAACATGTAATACTCACGCCTATATTTGATGAAAAAGGGAATATGATTAAGGCCGTTGGGACCTCTATGGATGTAACAGAGCGTAAGGAAAAAGAGAAGCGGTATTATCAGCAGATTGGAATTATGTCCAGCAGTGCGGAGAACAATCTGATTACTAAGATACAGTACAATCTGACCCGGAGAGAAATCGTCTATGCTTCGGCTATGCGGGATGATGCGATTCTGATACAGGAGAATGAAGGTTTTGAAACGGTGTTGGATAAGCTGGTTCCGGTGGTTGTAGGGGATAAAAGCCGAAAAAGAGTACTTGAGGCTTTAGACAGGGATAGGTTACTTCGGAATTTTGCTGCAGGAGCAGTGGAGGAAGAGATTGAATATAAACGACGTGTACCGGGGGCCGCAATCACTTTTGCAAAGATGAGATGTTTGATGTCAGCCGATCCTCAGACAAATGATATCATGCTTTTTATTTATTGTTATGACAATACAGAGCGTATGATTGAAGAGAAGATTGTTGAGCAGCTTGGTTCCAGTGAATATGATGTGATTGGTATTATAGACGTAGCAACAGGGGATTATGTTGTTAAAAATATGAAAGAGATACATAGGAAGGATATTCCACCAGCAGGCAATGACTTTTATGGTATGTGTGAGAGGGTTATTCGTCATACAGTTGTACCGGAGAATCAAAAGGAGATGTTGGAGAATATACACCTGGAGAATATTATTTACCAGCTGGCAGATAATGAGTCCTATGCATTTCCGTATTCTGTCTTGGGCAGAGAAAAAAAGATTTTGCGGAAGAAACTTCAGTTTCGATATTTAGACCAGAGTAAATCTTCGATTCTTTATACCTGTAGTGATATTACAGATATATATCAGCAGGAGCAGGAACAACTTCAAAAGATTCAGAGGGCACTTGTTGAGGCGAAACAGGCAACTCAGGCTAAAACAGATTTCCTGTCACGTATGAGCCATGATATACGAACACCATTAAATGCTATTCTGGGGTCCGCATCCCTTGCACAGGATGAAACGGACGATTCAGAGGCTGTTAGAAATTATCTGGAAACCATTGAATCTTCAGGTCGATTTTTACTGGGACTCATCAATGATATTTTGGATATCAGCAAAATCGAGAGTGGTAAGATTGAACTCAGGCCGGAAGTGTGTCGGGTATCTGACTTTGCTCATAGTGTGGAAATGGCCATTCGACCTTTGATGGAGAAGAAACATATTGAGTTTATTTTTAAGATGAATTGTGGCTTTCATACCATATTTGTTGATAAGCTGCGTCATCAGCAGATTTTCTTTAATTTGCTTTCAAATGCAGCCAAGTATACACCGGAAGGCGGCAGGGTAGAGTATACGACGGAAGCAATACCGGCACCGGAAGGTATGGTGGGTGTACGAAATACAGTGAGGGATAATGGCATTGGTATGACGGAGGCTTATATGAGCCATCTGTTTGAACCTTTCACCAGAGATAATAACGCGGTTATAAACCAGACGGAAGGCAGTGGTCTGGGGCTTGCTATTGTGAAAAATATCGTAGATGCCATGGGTGGAAGGATTCATGTGAATAGTGAACTAGGCAAGGGCTTTGAGTTTATTGTGGACCTTTATATGCCGCTGGTGGCAGCTGAGAAACAGCTCGATAGAAAACCGGTAAATCAGGATGAAAGGATTCTTAAGGGGAAACAGGTTCTGTTGGTTGAGGATAATGTTATTAATACGCGGATTGCTTCAAAACTGCTGGAGAAAAAAGGATGTGTCGTGATATCAGCAGTTAATGGGCAGGAGGCTGTGGATGTTTTCAGGGAAGCAGAAGCAGGAGCAATTGATTTGATTTTAATGGATATTCGTATGCCAGTGATGAATGGTCTGGAGGCGGCCCGCAGTATTCGGGAACTCAAGAAGGCAGATTCGGCGACGGTTCCGATTATTGCCATGACAGCGGATGCTTTTAGTGAGGATATTATTAAAACGGAGGAAGCAGGTATGAATGGGCATTTGCCGAAACCTGTTGAGCCGGACAAGCTGTATCAGATTTTGATTGAGAATCTGACGTAAAATTCATCGGCTACGGTGTTTGGAATTGTATTAACGGTTATTTATTTAAGGAGAGAGGCATAGTTAAACTATGATCTCTCTCCTTTTTATGAGATAGGAAATTTCTTTATTTGCAGGATGAATCATCGGGGGCATGCAGTAGTTTTTCAACATGAATCAACCCGTAGCCCTGCTGATTGCGGGGCAGATGGAGGTCTGTTGCTGTCGCCTGGATATAATGTTTGACTTCTTCATTTGTTAAGTGAGGATATTTGCTCAAAAAAAGAGCGGCGGCCCCAGATACAATGGGTGTCGCCATAGAGGTTCCACTGCGGGCGGTATAGGTGCCTTCACTGTTATAATAGGGAGGGCTGCAGGATATAATGTCTGAACCGGGAGCAACCACATCCGGTTTTTGAATCATGCGCCGTGTAGGACCTCTCCCTGAATAATTATGAATCCGGCTTCCACCCAGCAGTACTGTTTTGTGGTCATCAGAAGAGCCGACAGTGATGACTTTCCTGCTGATACCGGGAGAAGTGACAGACATGCTTTTAGGCCCATTATTCCCGGCGGCGACAACAACAACAATACCACTGTCCCAGGCCGCATTGACACTTTGAACAAGAACAGATTTTTCCTCGTCAACTTCAGTATTTTCAGAACCGACAGAAATATTCAGTATACGGATATTATAGAGCTGACGGTTATCAATGACCCAGCGGATGGCTTTTAAAATATGATTGATGGAGCCATTTCCTTTGGAATCCAGTATTTTTCCAACAATTAAGTGAGCCTCAGGGGCGATGCCCCGGTAGCGTCCTTCTGAAAGGGACCCGTTGCCGGCAATAATGCCGCATACATGGGTGCCATGACCGTTATCATCATAATAACCGGGTTGTTTTTTAATAAAATCTTTGAAGGCAGTAATTCTATTTAAAGGAAAACGAAAATCTTTGTGGGGATAAATACCGGTATCCAGGACGGCGACACCTATGGATTTTCCGGTATAGGGAAACAATGCCGGATTGTCCGCATGAATGACTTTTCTGGCCTGATACATAGAATCGCCTGTTTTTTAATATAATATATGTATTTTTATTAGAAAAATTGAATGTCTTCTAAAATATTCTTGCATAATCTAAAAAGTTATTATATGATGGGGTTTAGAGTTAATGTTAGGAGGAAGACCTATGGAAAAGATAAAGATGACGACACCATTAGTTGAGATGGATGGCGATGAAATGACACGAATTCTCTGGAAGATGATTAAGGATGAACTCCTTGAGCCTTTCATTGAATTAAATACAGAGTACTATGACCTTGGTTTGGAATACAGAAACGAAACCGATGATAAGGTAACGGTTGATTCTGCTCTGGCTACGAAGAAATATGGTGTAGCTGTTAAGTGTGCAACGATTACTCCAAACGGTGCACGTATGGGTGAGTATAATTTAAAAGAGATGTGGAAGAGTCCGAATGGAACCATTCGTGCCATTCTTGATGGTACAGTTTTTCGTGCCCCGATTATTGTTAAAGGTATTGAACCGAACGTAAAGACATGGACAAAGCCGATTACACTGGCAAGACATGCTTATGGTGATGTTTATAAAGGAAGCGAGATGAAGATTCCTGGAGCTGGTAAAGTAGAACTTGTTTACACAGCTGCTGATGGAAGTGAAGCGCGTGAACTTGTTCATGAATTTGATGGTCCTGGTATTGTCCAGGGTATGCATAACACGGTGAAATCCATTCGAAGTTTTGCTCATAGTTGTTTCAAATATGCTTTAGACACAAAGCAGGATTTGTGGTTTGCAACTAAAGATACAATTTCTAAAAAATATGACCACACATTTAAAGATATTTTCCAGGAGATTTATGATGCAGAATATGCGAAAGCATTTGAAGCAGCAGGGCTGGAATATTTCTATACATTAATTGATGATGCTGTAGCCCGTGTTATGAAATCTGAAGGTGGTTACATTTGGGCATGTAAGAACTATGATGGCGATGTTATGAGTGACATGGTATCTTCTGCATTTGGCTCTCTGGCCATGATGACATCGGTGCTTGTATCACCAGAAGGTTATTATGAATATGAAGCAGCTCACGGAACAGTTCAGAGACATTATTACAAACATCTGGCAGGCGAGGAAACTTCTACAAACTCAGTAGCAACTATTTTCGCATGGACGGGTGCTCTAAGAAAAAGAGGCGAACTTGATGGCAACAATGAATTGATGGCTTTTGCAGATAAGCTGGAAGAGGCAACTGTTAAGACTATCGAGTCCGGTAAGATGACGAAAGACCTTGTTCTTTTGACAACTTTGGATAATGTAACAGAATTATCCAGTGAAGGTTTTATTAAAGCTATTCGTGAGAATTTAGAAAAAATGTGTTAATTATAAAATAAACAGGGGACCATCTATTGAAAGGGAAAGAGCGCTTTCGGTGGATTGGTTCCCTTATTTTGTTATAAAATAAACAAACCCCTTGACAGAAAATGTATAATTGTATACAATTATACATGGACGTCAGTTCGCTAAAAAGATGAAGTGATTTAGATTTTGAAAAGAGGAGTGTGAAATATGGATAATCGTAATGTGGTAATTAACCCTCATAATAATTTACTGGCTTTTGAAGAGCACTTCTATGGTCTTCAGGATGTTAAGGAACCAAATGTTTTCAGAAACCTGTTTCCTTATGAAGAAGTCCCTAAGATTGTATTCAATCAACGTGTTGTGCCGATTAACATGCCAGATGAAATATGGATTACAGATACAACTTTTCGAGATGGACAACAGTCACGTGCTCCCTATTCTACCGAGCAGATAGTGACTCTTTATGATTATATGCACCGCCTTAGTGGACCTAAGGGGATTGTACGGCAGAGTGAGTTTTTCCTTTACAGTGAGAAAGACAGAAATGCTGCTTATAAATGTATGGAACGCGGTTATGAATTTCCTGAAGTAACTGCCTGGATTCGGGCGAACAAAAAGGATTTTCAGTTTGTTAAAGAAATGGGCATTAAAGAAACAGGTATCCTGGTAAGCTGCTCCGATTATCATATTTTTTATAAGATGAAAATGACACGTAAACAGGCGATGGAACATTATCTGAGTGTTGTTAAGGAATGTCTTGAAACAGGTGTACGCCCAAGATGCCATCTGGAAGACATTACCCGTTCAGATATTTACGGTTTTGTTATTCCTTTCTGTCTGGAGTTGGAGAAACTTGGAGAACAGTATGGTATTCCGGTTAAAATCCGTGCCTGTGATACGATGGGGTATGGTGTAAACTTTACGGGTGCAGCAATTCCGAGGTCAGTGCCCGGAATTATTTATGGTTTAAATGTTCATGCCGGAGTTCCATCGAACATGATTGAGTGGCATGGTCATAATGATTTTTACAAGGCCGTTGTTAATTCAACAACAGCATGGCTTTATGGTGCATCCGGGGTTAATTGTTCGCTCTTTGGTATTGGTGAGCGTACAGGTAATACACCTTTGGAGGCTATGGTTTTTGAATATGCTCAGATTCGTGGAACACTGGACGGCATGGATACGACAGTGATTACAGAGATGGCTGAATATTATGAAAAAGAAATCGGATATAAGCTTCCTTCAAGAACACCATTTGTTGGAAAGAATTTTAATGTAACCCGTGCCGGAATTCATGCCGATGGGCTGCTAAAAAATGAAGAAATCTATAATATTTTTGATACAGAGAAGTTCTTAAACCGACCCGTTTTGGTTGCTGTTTCCAATACTTCCGGTCTTGCTGGAATTGCTCATTGGATTAATACTTACTTCCGTCTGAAAGATGATAAGTGTGTAACAAAATCAGACCCGATTATTGGTTATGTAAAAGAATGGGTTGATAAAGAATATGAAAGCGGCCGTGTGACAGCATTGACCGATGAAGAACTTTTGAAAGTAATAGATGAAGCATGTAAAGCATGTAATTATACGATAGGGGCGTAGGAGGCCGATTTATGCTGAAAAATGATTTTTCAGAGGAACAAGGAAAATATTCACTTACGGAAAAAGTGTATCAGGCTCTTCGTTCAGACATTCTTTCGGGTGGTTTTAAGGATCAGGAAGAACTCAAAGAAAATGCTTTGGCAAAGGATTATGGTGTGAGCCGTACACCGGTCAGAGAAGCGATTCGACAGCTCGCTCTGGAAGGACTGGTTGATACTATACCAAATCGTGGAGCTTATGTGCATAATATTCATTGTAAAGATGTTGTGGATGTGTATGCTATGCGTTCGCTTCTGGAAGGACTTGCAGCCAGATGGGCCGTAGAGAATGCCACGAAGGAACAGATTGAAGCGATGGAAGAGGTTGTCTATATGTCCGAGTACTATCGGAATAAGGGAAATCTGGAGCAGGTTTATGTTTCAGATAATCGGTTTCATGAACTCCTATACATTGCCTCAGGCAGTCATTTGTTGGAACATATGCTCAGGATGTTTCATGAATATGTACAGCAGGTGCGTAAAAATGCTTTAAAGGACGAAATACGTGCAAAGAATTCTTTTGAAGAACATGCGGCTATTTTAGAAGCTATAAAGAACCATCAGGCGGATGAAGCAGCAAGACTGGCAACACAGCATATTGAAAATGCGGTGGAAAGCTGGAAAGTGACAGATGCGATTCATGCTGTAGAATAAAGAAAAGGTTCGGATATTGATTTTTAAAATCAATATCCGAACCTTTTCTTATACAAGAGATTCCCATTCTTCCATTAATTCAAGAAGTTCTTCATCCAGTTCTTCATGTTCGGTGTTAATCTCTATTAAACGGCTGACATTTGTTGCAATATCACTTTGTCCCAAAAGTTCATCCAGTTCAGCAAGGCGCTCTTCAATTTCATTAATACGTTCTTCTAAACGTTTAATCTGGTTCTGACGTTTCCGTTCTTTTGCCTGTTCTTCTTTTTGACGAAGATAATCGTCCTTTCCAGCCGGTTTTTCAGGAGCCGCAGAAACTTCTTCCACAGTGCGAAAACCGCCGGAAGAACTTACAGAAGGATGTTCTTTTTTCTCCAGATATTCATCATAGTTTCCAACATAGTTATTTAATCCGCCTTCAGTTAAATCTAAAATCCGGGTTGCCGTCTGATTGATGAAATAACGGTCGTGGGAGACATAGAGGACCGTACCGGTATAGCCCTTTAAAGCATCTTCTAATATCTCACGGGACTGGATATCCAAATGGTTTGTCGGTTCATCCAAAATTAAAAAGTTTGCATGGGAGAGCATCAGCTTTGCCAGAGAAACACGGCCACGTTCGCCACCGCTCAGCTCGCTGATTTGCTTAAAAACATCATCTCCGGTAAATAAAAAGGCGGCGAGAACATTCCGGATACGAGTATTGGTTAATGTCGGGTAAGCATCGGAAATTTCTTCAAAAATAGATTTTTCATCATGAAGAACCTGGTGTTCCTGGTCGTAGTACCCGATATGTACCTTAGCACCCAGACGGAGTTCGCAGGTGTCTGCCGGCAGAAGACCATTGATGATTTTTAAAATAGTTGTTTTTCCGGCACCGTTATCAGCAATCAAAGCTACGCGTTCACCCCGGCGTATATCCATGACAATATCTTGAAATAAGTATTCGCCATCAAAGCTTTTACTTAAATGCTCAATGAAGAGAACATCATTACCACTGACAGTGTCAGGCTCGAGGAGAATACGCATTCCCGAACTTTCCTCAAGGGGTTTATCCATGACATCGACTTTATTCAACATTTTTTCACGACTTTCGGCCCGGCGGATAGACTTCTCACGATTAAAGGAACGGAGTTTTTGGATAACTGCTTCCTGATGAGCAATTTCATGCTGCTGATTCATCCATGCCTTCCGCTGGATATCACGAAGCTGAGCTTTCTTTTCAGCGTAGTCGCTGTAATTTCCTTTAAAAACCTGCCCTTCATGATGGTCAATTTCGATTATTTTCGACACAACCTTGTCAAGAAAGTAACGATCATGAGCCACAATAACGACGGAACCTTTATAATTCATAAGAAATGTTTCCAGCCATGCTGTAGAATTCATGTCTAAATGGTTGGTCGGTTCATCAAGAAGCAGGATATCCGGCTTGGATAAAAGGAGTCGTCCAAGGGCGACTCGTGTTTTCTGACCACCGGAAAGTAGACGGACTTCTTTAGAAAAATCTTCTTCGGTGAAGCCAAGACCTTTCAATACACCAATAATCTCACTTTGGTAGGCATAGCCGTTTTTATCTTCAAAAGACTGACGCAGCCGGGCATAAGTTTGAAGAATTTTATCAAGTTCTTCGCCACTGGCATTTTTCATGGACAATTCCACTTCGGCCATGCTTTCTTCGAGTTGAATGACATCTTTTTTTACATCCAGAAGCTCGTCATAAATGGTTCGCTGTGAATCTCTGGAGTGGTGCTGGGCCAGATAGCCGACGGTTTTGCCTTTGGCAAAGATGACATCGCCGGAATCCGGCGGCAGTTCATTCATTATTATCTTCAGCAATGTAGACTTTCCGGCACCGTTCATGCCTACAATAGCCGCTTTTTCGTAATCCTCAATGTGGAAGGAAATATCTTTAAGAATCACGTCAGTTCCAAAGGCTTTGGAAATGTGGTGACATGCAAGTATCATACTAATTCTCCTTCGTTTCTATAAAATACCAGTATTCATTTTAGCACATAGAAAAATCTGTGTAAACAGAAGAAAAAACATAAAGATAGTTTGACAATTTTACTACAATTAGATATAATGAACTTGAACTCTATTATGATTATTATTTAACAAAGAATCATGAAAAAATAGATATGGGATAGGATGTAGGAGATTATGAAACAAAGGGAGATTTCAGCAGCGGTTATACGCCGGCTGCCGCGATACTATCGATATCTGGGAGAACTTTTACAAAACGATGTTGTACGTATTTCATCTAAGGAACTGAGCCAGCGGATGAAGGTCACGGCATCCCAGATACGACAGGATTTAAATAACTTTGGAGGATTCGGCCAGCAGGGTTATGGCTATAACGTAGAATACCTCCATAATGAGATTGGGAAGATTCTCGGATTAGATGTGCAGCATAATATGATTATTATTGGTGCAGGTAATTTGGGCCAGGCTTTGGCGAATTATAATTTCGAAAAAGTTGGCTTTCATTTGATTGGTATCTTTGATACGAATCCACGGTTAAAGGGAGTCTCAGTGCGTGGAATCGAAGTCTATATGATGGATACTCTGGATGATTTTATTGCCACCCATAATGTGGATGTTGTAACGCTGACCGTTCCAAGACGCCAGGCAGTAGATATTGGCAAACATCTGGAACAGATTGGTGTTAAAGCCATCTGGAATTTTGCACCGACAGATTTGAGTGTATCTGATGATGTATGTGTGAAGAATGTTCACCTGAATGAAAGCCTGATGACGCTTTCATATGAATACAGGGCAATGCACACACGAGATGCTGAGGATGACCAGGATTGAGTTGGTAATATGATAATAGGAATCGGCACAGATATTGCAGAGATAGAGCGCATCAAGAAGGCCTGCTTACGGGAGGCCTTTTTGGTGCGTTGTTTTACGTTAAAAGAGAAAATATATATAGAGAATCACCCAGAACGGGCGGCGGGGAATTTCGCGGTAAAAGAAGCGGTTTCCAAGGCCATGGGCACAGGATTTCGAGGGATGTCTTTAGACGAGATTGAAGTTTTGCGGGATGATTTGGGGAAGCCCTATATTCAACTGTATGGCCGGGCAAAGACGAAGGCGGAAGGCCTGAATATCAGCAGGTGGCATGTATCCATCAGTAATACGAAGACTTTAGCTATAGCCTATGTCATTGGGGAAGGGGTGGAAGCATGAATAAAATAGTTACAGCCGCTGAGATGAAAGCGATTGACAATTACACGATTGAACAGCTGGGAGTACCTTCTGTGGTATTAATGGAGAGGGCAGCTTTATCGCTGGTAAACCGCCTGAAAGCAGGAATTACCAAAAAAGACAGGATTCTCTGTTTGTGTGGTGCAGGAAATAATGGTGGTGATGGGGTAGCTGTTGCACGGATTTTATTTACCCAGGGGTATTCTGCGTCCTATTATATGGCTGGAAAACCGGAAAAATGGACCGAAGAAACAAAAAAACAGATTCAGATAGCAAGAAATATAGGGGTACCTGAATATAATGAATTAAACCTTACACATATACGCATCCTTGTTGATGGACTTTTTGGCATTGGACTGCTCAGTGAGGTGCGAAAACCCTATGATGAATTGATAGAAAAAGTCAATAGGTGGCGAAAAGCAAATCCAGACAGACAAGTCTGGGCTGTAGATATTCCATCAGGACTTTCAGCAGATACAGGTCAGGTGCTGGGGTGCACAATTCAGGCAGACTTTACAGTGACCTTTGGTTTTAATAAACGGGGAATGCTCCTGTATCCGGGACGTGACCTGGCGGGAAAGTGCTTTGTAGAAGACATAGGTTTTCCACTTAAAGCACTTCAGGAAAATGAACCGGAAGGATTTTCATATGATGTACAGGATTTTGAACAACTGCCTGAAAGAAAAAATGATTCGAATAAGGGAACTTATGGTAAAATATTAATAATTGCCGGAAGTAAGAATATGAGCGGTGCGGCTTATTTTGCCGGACAGGCTGCTTATTTTACCGGGGCAGGTCTGGTTCGGATTCTCACGGAAGAAGAGAATCGGGAGATTTTGCAGAGTCAGCTTCCTCAGGCAATGATATCTGTTTGGGAAGAAATGGACGAACTCTCTTTAAAAGAGGTTCTGGACTGGTCAGACAGCTTGGTTATCGGACCGGGCATAGGAATAAAACCGGAGATGGTACGGCGGATAAAGTCGGTTCTGGAATTAGCAAAGGGACCGGTTGTCATAGATGCGGATGGTCTGAATCTTTTGGCGGAACATAAAGCCTGGTATAAGCTTCTTCCTAAGGAAACCATTTTAACACCCCATATGGGTGAAATGTCCCGATTGTCCGGGAAAACCATTGCGGAATTGAAGGCGGACCGGGGTGCATGGGCAAAGGAATTTTCAAAAAAGCATCATCTTATATGTGTCTTAAAGGACAGTTCAACGGTTGTATCTAATGGTTCGGAACTTTATTTGAATCGGAGTGGCAACCAGGGAATGGCAACGGGCGGTTCAGGTGATGTTTTGAGTGGAATTATCGGTGCACTTGCCGGAACAGGAATGAATATTTTTTCAGCAGCATCCATGGGGGTTTATCTTCATGGCTGTGCAGGCGATGAGGCGGCAGAGACTTACAGTGCCCGTGGTATGACAGCAATGGAACTGATTGAAGGAATTCGGAAAATATTGAAAAAAAAAGAAAAGTAAAAACCGAGGTTGTGATAAAAGTGGATAAGAGTGAATCTGGCAGTATCTATCGGGTATATGCTAAAATTGATTTAGATGCTTTGAAATATAATGTAGAAGGTATAAAAAAATGCACGTCAGATAAAGCAATGCTGATGGGTGTTATTAAAGCGGATGGTTATGGACATGGTTCGAAAGTATTTGCCCATGAATTGGAAGCTATGGGATTTAATTGGTTTGCCGTTGCTACGGCAGATGAGGGGATCGAGCTGCGTCAGGATGGCGTCAGTCTGCCTATTTTAGTATTGGGTTATACCTGCGAAGACCAGTATCCGGATATGATTCAATGGAATATTACACCATCCATTGACAGTTATGAGATGGCGAAAGCTTTTGACCTGGCTGCAGAGGAAGCAGGGTGCCGGGCCAGTATACATATTAAGATTGATACCGGAATGAGCCGGATTGGTTTTCTTCCAGGAGAAAAAAGTCTGGAAGAAATTGAAAAAATAAATACTTTAAAACATATACGTATTCAGGGAATGTTTACCCATTTTGCCTGTGCGGATATGAAGGATAAAACCCATGTCCATGGACAGATTGATAAATTCTGTCAGATGATAGAAGGTGTAAAGGAACGAAAGATTCCTGTAGAGATTTTTCACTGTTCAAACAGTGCTTCTATTATGGAACTTGAGCCGGTTCATATGAATATGGTCCGTGCAGGAATTATTCTCTATGGACTTTATCCATCTCATGAGATGGAAGAGGACAGACTTCCGTTAAAACCTGTGATGTCCCTGCATAGTCATATTGTGCATTTAAAGGAATTGCCGGAAGGTGTCACCGTTGGATATGGTGCAACCTATGTTACTAAAAAGCCGACACGGGTTGCGACGATTCCGGTGGGCTATGCGGATGGTTATCCAAGAATACTGTCAAATCAAGGTGTTGTTCTGATTCGAGGACAGAGAGCACCGATTATCGGAAGGATTTGTATGGACCAGTTTATGGTGGATGTTACAGATATACCGGCAGCTGTTCCCGGAGATTTGGTAACGCTTTTTGGACAGGATGGTGATGCAATGCTGTCTGTTGAAGAAGTATCAGAGCTGGCAGGTTCTTTTAATTATGAATTTGTCTGTGATGTATCCCGGCGCGTGCCGAGGGTATATTATAAAAATGGAATACCGGTAAAAATTATTAATTATTTGAGATTAAAATAAAACAAGAACCCCTGATGAATATACTTAAGATAAATGGGAATAATTCATCTTAGAGATTTATCAGGAGTGTGAAATGTGTGGTTATTAAACGTGGAGATATATTTTATGCCGATTTAAGGCCGGTTGTCGGTTCGGAACAGGGGGGCGTGCGTCCGGTGCTCATTATTCAAAATGATACCGGAAACAAACACAGTCCTACGGTGATATGTGCAGCAATTACTTCACGAATGAATAAAGCGAAGCTTCCAACCCATGTGGAGCTGGATGCATCGAAATATCAGCTGGTTAAGGACTCTGTCATTTTGTTGGAACAGGTCCGCACCATCGATAAGAAGCGACTGAAAGAGAAAGTCTGCCATTTGGATGGTGAGATTTTATGCAGGGTAGACAAAGCCCTGGGTATTAGTTTAGAATTAAATACATAGGATATTAAAGGATAAAGGAGAAGATATGGGTATGGATGAAGGTAATCCCTTGATAAGAACTTTAGGGAGATTATTCCGGGGAGATTCCGATAAACAAAAACAGGAAGATAAGATGGAAGAGGAAATCATTCAGATTGTCAGCGAGGGTCATGAGCAGGGGGCAATTGACGCTCAGGAAGCTAAGATGATTAGCAATATTATGGAATTTGATGATAAGATGGCCTCGGATGTTATGAATCACAGAAAAAATCTGGTTGCTTTTGATGTTGAAATGCCATTGCGGGAAATTGCGAAAAATATGGCCGATGGCCAGTACTCACGTTATCCAATTTATGAAAATGATGTAGATAATATTGTGGGTATTTTACATATCAAAGATGTTTTGAAATCTTTGCTGGCATGTCCTGAAGGTAAGGCTGTCAGGGAGATTATGCGTCAGCCTTATTTTGTTCCGGAAACCCAGAATATCAGCCGACTGTTCAGAGAGATGAAGAACAATTCGCATCATCTGGCCATCGTCATCGACGAATATGGACAGACTGCCGGTGTTATTTCCATGGAAGATATTCTTGAGGAGATTGTAGGAAATATTCTGGATGAATATGATGTAGATGAGCATTTTATCCAGGAACTGGGTAATCAAATTTATTTAATGAAGGGTCTGACAGAGCTTTCTGATGTGGAGGATGTCTTAGATATTGAATTTGATGATGATTTTGAAACTCTGAATGGTTTTTTGATTGCCAGACTGGAACATATACCTGCAGAGGATGAAGAAGCCAGCGTTTCCTATCGGGGCTATCATTTTCAAATTATCAGAGTGGAAGATAATACCATTGATATGGTAAAAGTCACACCGGAGGATAAGGATTAAAAACAATTATTAAATCCTTAAAGATAAGTCTGGTTGTTTTTTCGCAGGGGATGCTGGCACAGATTTTAAGTGCGATTGCCTCATTTCTTGTAAGAGACAGCAGTCCCTATGCCCAGGAAGCGGTAGCTGTTTCCAATAAAGTTTTTTTCCTCCTGAGTCTGTTGATTATCGGCATCAGCAATGGGGCATGTGTATTAATTGCTCATTACTGGGGGAAAGAGGATACGGCGGGAGTTCGTAAGACACTGGGAATAACACTTATTCTCAGCGTGCTGATTGCGGGGATTTTTTCGGTTTTTTCAATTGGATATTCACGCGAACTTATCAGTCTCTTTATGCATACGGACAGTGATGTGATGCTGGCATCAAGATATCTTGCTATACTTTCTATAAGTTTTGTTCTTTATGGTGTGTGTCAGACTTATGCACTTTTTTACCGGGCGGTTGGCAAAGGCCCGACGATGCTGAGAATTACGGGTATAATTACACTATTTAACATCGGGATGGACTTGCTTTTGCTCAAAGGTTTTGGGCCGATTCCATCGGTAGGTATTCTTGGCATTGCCTGGGCGGTACTGGTTACCCGGATTTTAGAAGTGGTTCTGATTCTCATCGATGATTACAGAAAAGAAGGACCGGCTCATGCCTCACTTAAAGAACTGGTGGCTTATGATAAAGGGTTTTTAAAAAACTATGGAAAAAATGTATGGAATATCTTTTTAAATTCAGCAGTAGTCATGATAGCAAATTTCATATTTTCAACGGCGTATGCTAATATATCGCAGATCATGGTTATTACCATGTCCTTGTTTCATCCCTTGGAACAGATTGTCTTTGCGTTAGTCGAAGGGTGTTCAGCGTCGGCATCTATCGTTATGGGGCATACCATGGGGGCGATGCAGATGGATAGGGCTAAACGGTATGCAAGAAATTATCTTCGGGTGAATTTTCTTATCGGTATAGTTCTGGCCGGCGTCATTTTTCTTTTGGCTTCTCCGGCAAGCCATTTATTTACAACGACAGAAGCGATTGCATCCGATATGAAGGACTGTTTTTATGTACTGTGTTTCTTTGTGCCGGTGAAACTGTTAAATGCGACAATTAGTGACGGTATTTTAAAGACAGGCGGCGATTCTGCTTTTAATGCCCTCAATAATTTCCTTGGATTTATTTTCTGTCTGCCCTTCTGCCTGCTGGGTATGGCAGTAGGACTTCCTGCCCATTGGATTTATCTGCTGTTTATGATGGGCGAAGTATTAAAACTGGGATTTAATATAACCCGGTATTTTTCGGGAAAATGGCTCCAGACTCTGGTAGAATAGATTGGTTAAAACAGAACTTGCAAGATTAGTTCAGGAATGGTAAAATATTAAAGTTAATAACGAATATGAAATAAAAGATAAGGAGTGTTATTATGTCAGGACATTCAAAGTTCGCCAACATAAAACATAAAAAAGAGAGAAACGATGCTGCAAAGGGCAAGATTTTTACAATTATCGGCCGTGAAATTGCCGTAGCTGTAAAAGATGGTGGTGCTGACCCAGCGAATAACAGTCGTCTGAGAGATGTTATTGCCAAAGCCAAAGCAAACAATATGCCGAATGATACCATCGAAAGAGGTATTAAAAAGGCAGCAGGTGACGATGGCTCTGTAAATTATGAAACAGTTACATATGAAGGATATGGACCAAGCGGTATCGCTATTATCGTTGAAACACTGACAGATAATCGTAACCGTACAGCTTCTAATGTCCGTAACGCTTTTACAAAGGGCGGCGGTTCTGTTGGAACTATGGGCTGTGTATCTTTTATGTTTGATAAAAAAGGTCTGATTATTGTCGATAAAGAAGAATGTGACATGGATGCAGACGATCTGATGATGATTGCTCTGGATGCCGGTGCAGAAGATTTTTCTGATGAAGAAGACAGCTATGAAATCACGACAGTACCTGAAGATTTCAGTGCAGTTCGTGAAGGCCTTGAAAAGGAAGGAATTCCTATGGCATCTGCTGAAGTGACAATGCTTCCACAGACATGGGGCAACCTTACCGATGAAGATGATATTAAAAAGATGAATCGTATACTGGACCTTCTCGACGAGGATGATGATGTTCAGTATGTCTATCACAATTGGGATGAATAATAAAAAAGGACATTTGAAGCGATTCAAGTGTCCTTTTATTGATTAAAGGAGAGTACACTATGAAGAAAATTGGTTTTATAGGTATGGGAAATATGGGACAGGCTATGCTAAAAGGCTGTTTGAATGTATTTAAGGCAGAAGATTTACTTTTCACAGCACTGTTGGAGAAGGACTGTCAGGCAGTCAGCGAAAAAACAGGTGTGGAATATGTGATGGACAGTCTCAAATGTGCAGAGGCTGTTAAATACGTTGTGCTTGCAATTAAACCACAGGTATATCCAACTGTGCTTGCAGAGCTTCAGGGAAAGATTAAACCGGAGCAGGTTGTGATTTCAATTGCACCAAGCTATTCGATTGCCCAGGTAAAAGCAGGGCTTGGTGAAGGAGTCCGGGTTGTACGTGCGATGCCAAACACGCCGGCTATGGTTGGCGAAGGCATGAGTGGTGTATGTTTTTCAGAAGACAATTATACAGATGACGAGAAAGTGATGGTTCAGAACTTTTTCTCTGCCTTTGGCAAGATGGAAGTTGTTCCTGAAAGCCTGATTAATGCAGTTACTGCAGCCAGCGGAAGTTCACCGGCCTTTGTTTATATGTTTATAGAAGCTTTGGCGGATGGTGCTGTTAAATTTGGAATGCCAAGAGATAAAGCTTATGTCTTTGCTGCACAGGCTGTTATGGGCTCCGCTAAAATGGTTCTGGAAACGGGAGAACATCCGGGTAAATTAAAAGACAACGTATGCTCACCGGGTGGAACGACGATTGACGGTGTTGCTGTTCTGGAAGAACGGGGATTTCGAAGTGCGATTATCGAGGCAGCTTCAGCTGTTTATGATAAATGTAATAACATGTAGGAAGGTCTGCAAATGGAAGAATATAAACGTATTAAAAGAGAACTGGTGCATCACGGTGTGGTTGTAGATTTTTATAAAGATACAATGAAAGTGCCAAATGGTAATGAGGCAGTCTGGGATTTGGTATCCCATAAAGGTGCGGCAGCTGTCGTGGCGGTCAGAGCAGACGGAAGTTTGTTTATGGTTCGTCAATATCGAAATCCTCTGGAGCGAATAACGCTGGAGCTTCCGGCAGGAGGGCTAAATTCCCGCGAAGAGCCGCCGGAAGTCTGTGCCCGCAGGGAATTGGAAGAGGAGACGGGATACAAGGCCGGAAAGCTAGAACATTTAATGGACATTTTTACAACAGTTGCCTTCTGCGACGAAAAGATATTGATTTATGTTGCTACGGATTTAAAGCCTTCAAAACAGAATCTGGATGATGATGAATTTCTGGATGTATTGACCTATCCGATAGAAACTCTGATTGAGATGATTTACAAAGGTGAAATACAGGACAGCAAGACGATTTGCGGTTTGATGGCTTATTACCAGAAGTATTGTATAAGTAAATAGTTTGAGTATTAAATCCCCCGGCAGGTTCATATAATCATTTATAGAACAGGTCAGGGGATGATTTTATTTTTAGAAATATGAATAAAAGAAGGGTATGGGCGTTTATTGTCCTGCTTGGCGTTATTATCGGAACAATTCTTTTAAATCTATCCCTGAGCTTTTATGGGACAGCCCTTAAAGAGCAGATGGAGCAGTTTCACCGGATGGCAAGAAATCAGTTGGAACCGGGAACAAGGTTATTTCTGAGAATATGTTTCTATCGTTTGGGTGCATCGCTGATTTTATTTTTCTGTATTCGCTTTATGGGAAATTACTATGTCTTTTATCCATTTGTGATGATTCTGAGTATAGGTTTTGGTTACACTTTGTCCCTGCTTAGTTTTTGCTATGGGTTTAAAGGCATAATTTATATGTTCGCCTACTTATGTCCACAGTATTTTATTTATATACCACTGATGATTGGAATTTTGAGAGAAGCCTCATCCCAAATGGACAGGGTATTTTTGCCAAATATGAGGCGGACTGTGGTGATTTTCACTATTATTTTCCTCGGATGTGGGGCTGAAAGCTATATTAATCCTTGGATTTTGAAAATTATTTTAAAAAATTTCAGGTGAGAAGAATCAATATATGGTAACTAACACTATGTAAACCAACATCATCTTGTATTTTGTTACAAAATCGTGAAAACACGTAACATTTATGTAAAAAAATCTGTTTGCTTTTCTGAAGAATTGTGATTATAATAGGGATAGTGATTACACAAATGAGGGTGACAAAAGATGTACGAGTTGATTGAAGAATTTGTCGTTTATCTGACAGATGTTAAAAAGTCCTCGGCCAATACAGTAATGTCTTATCGGCGGGACTTAGTAAAATTTAATAAATTTATAGAGGATCAGAGGATAACCGATGTTCGGAAGATTAATTCAACCAATCTGAATTCATATATGCTGTATATGGAGAGAGAACAGTTTGCTACATCGACTATTTCTCGGAATATTGCAACATTAAAAGCCTTTTTTGGATATTTATCCAGAGAAGGAATCGTTGTTGAAGACCCGACGAGTCAGCTGAAGGCACCGAAGATAGAGAAGAAGATGCCAGAGGTTTTGACGACGAGGGAAGTAGATTTGCTTTTGAGCCAACCTCTGCCGAATACGAATAAGGGCATTCGGGACAGGGCTATGCTGGAATTACTCTATGCGACAGGCATTCGTGTCAGTGAGTTGATTTCTTTGAAATTATCCGATGTGAATCTGAATGGAGCCTATATTCATTGTCAGGATTTGAATAAGGAGCGTTTTATTCCTTTTGGTAACGTTGCAAAGAATGCATTGAGAATTTATATACGGGAAGCCCGTATGAAGATGGTTGGTAATGATAAAGAAGATATTCTTTTTACCAATTGTAACGGAACAGCCATGAGCCGCCAGGGCTTTTGGAAATTATTGAAAAAGTATGCTAAGAATGCTGGAATCCAGGCGGATATTACGCCTCACACCCTGCGTCATTCCTTTGCAGCCCATCTGGTTGCGAATGGAGCGGATTTACGTTCGGTACAGGAGATGCTTGGACACTCGGATATTTCAACAACCCAGATATATGCAAGAATGAATAATCAGCGGATTAAAGATGTGTATGCGAAAGCACATCCCCGTGCTTAAATATTAAAAAAGAACCTGTTGTTTTTTGAAAGCCTTTACAGCTTCCGATAAACAACAGGTTCTTTTTAATTAGCAGCGTTCTGCAATTTCATATAAAAGTGCTTCGGAATCTTCCCAGCCAAGACATGGGTCAGTAATGGATTTGCCATAAACATGATTCTCGCAGCCGATTTTCTGAGTTCCTTCGACTAAGTAGCTTTCAATCATGACACCTTTTACTAAATTGCGGATATCATTGGAGAGAGAACGGCTATGAAGGACTTCTTTAACAATTCGAATCTGTTCCTTGAACTGTTTGTCAGAATTGGAATGGTTGGCATCAACAATGGCTGCAGGATTCTTTAAATTACGAGCTGCATACATCTCGTTCAGTTTCATGATGTCTTCGTAGTGATAGTTCGGACGGGAACGACTGTATTTATTTACAGAACCACGAAGAATTGTATGAGCATAAGGATTACCGTCGGTAGTCACATCCCATCCTCTGTAAATGAAGTTGTGGCTTGCCTGAGCTGCAACAACAGAGTTGAGCATTACAGAAAAATCACCACTGGTAGGATTCTTCATACCTGCTGGCACATCAAAACCGCTGGTGACAAGACGATGCTGCTGGTCTTCAACAGAACGGGCACCGATAGCTACATAGGATAAAATATCTGAAAGATACCAATAATTCTCCGGATAGAGCATCTCATCAGCAATAGGCATACCATAAGTTTCTAAAGCATGCATATGAAGCTGGCGGATAGCGATGATTCCCTGAAGTAAATCGGGTGCTTTTTCAGGGTCTGGCTGATGCAGCATACCTTTATAACCTTCGCCGGTTGTACGGGGCTTATTCGTATAAATACGAGGTACAATAATAACCTTGTCTTTAATCTTTTCCTGAACTCTGGTCAATCTTTCGATATATTCATAAACGGAATCTTTATTATCTGCAGAACATGGACCGATAATAGCTAAGAATTTATCGGACTTTCCTGTGATAACATCGATAATCTGCTGGTCAAGTTCTTTCTTTCTGGCTGCTGTAGCAGCATTGACTGGATACAGTTCCTTGATTTCTTTTGGAACCGGTAATTTCATTTTAAAATCAAATCCCATTTTTTTCTTTCTCCTTATGTGAATAAAACGTAATGTCTACTGACTGTTTATTATAATACAATGATTTTTGAATGTCAAAAGGACTTGCATTATAAATGGAAAATAGGTACAATAAAAAGAGTTTGTTGGAATAAATATGTAAAGGAAACAGGAAAAAAGATGAATATTGTAATCGAAGCAGGAGCGATTTTATTAGCTTCCGCTCTGGCAATGATTCTACATGAATTGCCAAAATCTATTGTTTATATATTGACGGGACGTCATTGCCGGGCAGGCGATAGACGGCGTATTTTCCAGTTTCACCGTTACATTGACCCGGTGGGCTGGATTCTTTTTCTTACCTGTCATGCGGGATGCAGTAAGCCCTATCCCTATCGCCTTAAGGAAAAGGATACGAATATAGCGATTGGCCTGACGGGCTTTTTGTCCCTGGGAGTTATGATTATGGGGGGATATGCCCTTTATTATTTGAAGGTACTTCAGCTGCCGATGACAGCGGGATGGAATCCGGATGGCGTGTTAATGCAGTTTACGGTTCAGACCAGCTGGTATTTTATTTATGCGAGCATGGTGCTGTTAATTGTCAATTTAATACCCCTTATTTCTTCAGATATTTCATTACTGATTATTGCATTTTCGCCTAAGAGATTAATATCCCTTTTAAAGAACGATACGGTAATTAAAGCGATTCTTATTCTGTGTATTGTTTTCGGGTGGATTTCAGCACTGGCACTGCAGGGAATCAGCGGGTTAGACCATTTATTCCATTTTGTATAGGAGGTACTATGTCACTTTCGGTTAAACTTCAGGTGTTTGAAGGGCCTTTGGATTTGCTGCTTCATCTGATTGATATTAATAAAATTGATATATATGATATTCCCATTTCCCTGGTGACAGATCAGTATCTGGATTACATCCGGCAGATGCAGGAGCTGGATATGGATGTGATGAGTGAGTTCCTTGTCATGGCAGCGACACTGCTGCGAATCAAATCCAAGATGCTTCTTCCGGTAGAACCAAAGGAAGAAGAAGATGGCGAAGACCCAAGAGATGAGCTGGTTGAACGTCTTTTGGAACATAAAATGTACAAGTATATGGCACAGGAGTTGAAGGATAAGCAGCTTGATGCTTCAAAGTCTATGTTTAAAGGACGGACGCTGCCGCCGGATATGGTTTATGTAGAGCCAAAGGTGGATTTAGATGAACTGGTAGGGGACCTAGACTTTAAAAAGCTTCATCAGATTTTTCTGGATGTTTTGAAACGGCAGGAGGATAAGATGGATCCTATTCGAAGCCGGTATGGCCAGATTGAGCAGGAAGAAGTCAGCCTGTCAGACCGGATGGATGACCTTGGAGATTATGGACGTAAGTATCGAAGGTTCAGCTTCAGACAGATTTTATCCAAGGGCAGAAGCAAGACCTATGTCATCGTATCATTTCTGGCTATTTTAGAGCTTATGAAGAGTGGGATGATAGCGATATGTCAGGAAGAGACCTTTGGAGATATTGAGATTGAAATGACGGGAGAAGGAACGATGCCCGAAGAAATAAGTTTTGAAGGAGTATGATTATGGAAATCAAGACTTTAGAAGCAGCGGTGGAAGCCCTGCTTTTTGCCATAGGAGAAGCTCTGCCGGCGAAGGATATCGCCCAGGTGCTGGAACAGGATGTGGAGGATGTACGCCGCCTTATCCGGAATATGATGTCCCGTTATGATGAAGAGAATCGGGGAATCCAAATTATTGAATTGGAAGACTCTTTTCAGTTGTGTACAAAACCTTCGATGTACGAATATTTAATTCGGATGACGCACCAGCCAAGAAAGCATACATTGACGGATGTGGCATTGGAAACTCTTTCAATTATTGCTTACAAACAGCCGGTGACAAGAGCTGAGATAGAGAAAATCCGTGGTGTAAATTCAGACCATTCAATTAACCGTCTAGTGGAGTATAATCTGGTGTGTGAAGCAGGACGACTGGATGCTCCGGGAAAACCAATTTTATTTGGGACGACTGAGGAGTTTTTAAGGACCTTTGGTGTTTGTTCGGTAGAGGAACTGCCGGTTCTGAATCCTGAAAAGGTAGAAGAGTTTAAGATGGAGGCAGAAGAAGAGGTGGACCTTGGAATTGAAGAAGATTCCTAGAATCTAAGGTAATATATAGGAAAGCGTTGCAAGATGGCTGAAAATAGTCATTTTGCAACGCTCTTTTTTTGATTATTTTTGTTCCATAAAGCGGTGAATGGTTTTTAATACACCATCCTGTTCACAGGAATCACAGGTGAAACGGGCCGCATTTTTTACAAGGCAGACCGCGTTAGCCATTGCAAAGCTGAAATAGGCCTGCTTTAGCATTTCAATATCGTTGCTCTGGTCACCAAAGGCCAGGGTTTCATGAATGGTAATACCAAGAGTTTCCTGAAGACGGGAAAGCGCGACACCTTTATTAATATCCGGGGCCATAAAGTCTATCCAATGGGTTCCGGATACAGAACATTTGGAAACTTTATTCCAGGACTTCATTATCTTTGGGTCCATATCTTTCGCATTAACCGGATGATAAAGGGAAAGTTTAATGATTTCATCTGAAAAGTCCATCATATCTTCCTTGTAGTCAAGGTCATAATTATAGTCATCCTTTAAAAGATGGATGAATTCGGATTCAGTGCTATTCGTATAAGCTCGTTCGATGGTTTCGGCCAGATAGGGAAAATCCTTCATTTCATTAAAATCAGTAAACAGCTTTTGGTATGCTTCTTTCGGAAGAGGCGCAGTAAAGAGTGGCTTATTATAAGTCCCCGTATAGGCACCGTTACTTGTGATATAAATAATATCTTCTTTGACCGGGGCAAATAACTTTTCAACACTGCATTTGTGGCGTCCACTGGCAACAGCGAAGAATATACCCTGGGAGCGAAGCTTCCGTATAGTGTTGAAAACTTCGGGATTTATCTGGTTACAGCCTTCAGGCACCAAGGTACCATCGACATCGGAAACGACTAATTTTATCATAAATTATACTCCATTCAAAGAAATGTAATGTCTGTCTTATTTGTAATTAAGGATTATATACGAAGATATAGGAATACGTCAAGGATAAGCATAAAAATTGATATGTAGAAATAAATTGAAATAAATTAAAGTTTTTAGGTGATTTTTTTGCAGCGAATTATAAAAGTATGTCTGACGGTGATTTTGTCCTGTATTATCTGTATTGCAGGAAGTCTATGGGTTTACGGAGAAGAGGAAAGTGATATAGAAGGACCGGAAGAATTATATGCCCGGGCCGCTGTGCTGGTGGACGGTGAAACCGGAAGAGTTCTATGGGGAAAAAATGAAGATGAAAAAATGGCTATGGCGAGTACAACCAAAATTATGACCTGTCTGGTTGCTTTGGAAAATGCAGAACTTGATGAAGTGGTATCCATATCCGCCTATGCAGCGGGAATGCCGGATGTTCAGCTGGATGCTGTGGAGGGAGACAGCTTTCGAATGGAAGACCTGCTGTATGCTCTGATGCTGGAATCGGATAATGATGTGGCTGCAGCCATTGCTGAACACGTGGGCGGAAGTGTGGAAGGGTTTGCGGAAATGATGAATAGCAGAGCACTGGAACTGGGATGTAGTCAAACACATTTTGTGACACCGAATGGTCTGGATGCGGAGGGGCATGAGACAACAGCGGTTGAATTAGCCAAAATTACGACAGAAGCCATAAAAAATGAAACCTTTGTCAAGATTATAAATATGCCGTCCCACAGCTTTTCGAATATAGAAGGTGACAGACATTATCAGGTGAATAATAAGGATGCCTTTCTTCAACTGATGGATGGAGCCTTTGGTGTTAAAACCGGTTTTACCGGGGAAGCGGGATACTGCTTTGTAGGTGCTTTAAATAGAAATGACAGAACTTATATTTCGGTTGTCCTGGGCAGTGGCTGGCCGCCAAATAAGAGTTATAAATGGCAGGATACGGTAAAATTGATGAATTATGGTTGGACCTATGTCAATACTTTGGACACAAAAAGTTGAACTTTTTCTCTCTGCATGACATTAATACGGAGAGAAAGATTACTAAGCTACAAGAGCCTCAT
>SAAB01000001.1 GCA_009929615.1 Clostridia bacterium
CAGAGGTGGAAGTGCAGCAATGCATGGAGCTGACTGTTACTAATCGGTCGAGGGCATGACCAGAAGGTTGGTCGTAAGAAGGTAAGAAAGTGTTTGATGGAAGAGAGTTTTCAGTATGTAGTTTTGAAGGCATATGAAGCGAATACATTATGTACTCGCTTTTTGTGTTTTTAGCAATTTTATATTTAGGGGAATCATACAATGGCAGTATTGCGGTCTCCAAAACCGTTCATGGGGGTTCGAATCCCTCTTCCCCTGCTAAAAAACCTTATAAAAAGGAGGTTTTGAGTGGTGTTGTTAAAAAAGTAATCAAAAAGGTAATCATCACAAATACCAGTATCTAAAAAGGATTTAATGAGTGAATTATTAAAAAATAATTTGTTGATTAAATCTTTTTTTGTCTATAATTATCGTAAAAAAAAGGAAGTAGCAATTAAGCTACTTTCCATTTTTATTATTGATTAAATACATTTTTATGTCTACAATGTTTTTTGTCCTACATTGCGAAAGGTATTTGTCTCTTACAATGATGATGATTGCACATTGTGAAGCATACTTGTTTGAGAGGCATGAATTAATGCATTTTATAAAATAAAGTAACATCGGTTACTTTGTAACTTTATTCTCATCCGCTTTATCTGCCAAAGTATGAGCATCAATGAAGTCCTGTAATTCTTCTTTAGTAACCTTGCCATCTTTGATAATGTCTAAAACTTCATCAGCAAGCTGTGCCCCATCAGTAAAAGAGTGATTCTTCCAAACATCATAAAGCATTACGCCCACAGTAATAATAGCAACAATGCCGTTAACCACATAAGATACAGTGCCTTCTCCAACATTAAGCACTGGTCTGCCAAGAATAGCCAGCACTGCATTAATAGCCACAATAACAGTCATAATTACGCTTACGTATGTAGATGGGTTAATTCCTTTTAAATTCAATTTCATAATAAATTCCTCCTATAATTTCAATCATTTAATAGCTCCTATATGTCTAAACATGTCGAAACATGCTAACGATTACCCCTTGAAAGAATCCTGTATATTAACTAAACTGAGATTGTAGAGAACGGGTTGAACCATTATACAATAGTTAGATATATAGTTATTTTTGCAAAGGTGTCGAATAGGTTGTTGGCAGTTAGTGAATTGTCGTAAGATAGCCCGTTCTCTATTTTTAATCATAATTCATTCTAAAGTCAAAAATAGACCTACCAGTTTTCACCAGTAAGTCTATTATGTAAAATTTTAATACGATTCTAGTCCAAAAATATTTTCAATGTTATCTCCAATTAGTAAGCACATTGGAGTACATTTACCTAGGGCATCATCTTGTTCATATGGAATGATATATGCAGATGCGTCAATAAATTTTTTTCGTCTATATAATGCTTCACCATTTTCATTGGCTCTCAAAAATATCATTTGAAATCCAATTACACTAGTTGATATTCTATATAATTCTTCCAATAGCCATTCAAAAAATATTGTACTATAATATTTTCCGGTCGCATCAAGACTCCATGCATTTACTTTCTGAAATCTTTTAGGTATAGCGAAATACTTTATCTCTACACAAGGGATACTATACAATTTTGTATCAGAAGGTTCGTCTAAATAATAATGTAATGACATTGCCTGAATTGTTGCAAATGCAAAAATAGTAGAAATGGTTCCATTCTCACATTCAGCTTTATCCACTAAAACATAAGTTACACCCATGCCATCAGCACTCTTATCAACAGCGTCTTCAACTAAATAATCATTAAAGTCAGAATGCCCACAATTAAACTTACGTAAGACATTCTGACTTATTTTAGCTCTCGCCAATTCTGTATATACAAATTCCTGCACTAATTATCGTCATCCTCACACATTTTTTTCATCTGTTCCATAGTAGAAGATGAAACTATTTTACTTGTTCCTAAGAAATCAGATTTTGTCATATGTTGTTTTGTCAGTTCTTTAATGAACGCTTTTGTCATACCTTTTAAAACTATTGTTGATTCTCTTGGCTTATTAATAGTCATATTCATAATCTCATCCTCCTTTTCATTATCTCTATTTATTATACCACCCCTATCATATGTTTTCAATCAGAGCGTATAACAAAATATTATCCATATATTTATATGTCCGATTTTATCATACGCTCCACATTAAATCAAGCATACATATTATTGACAGTATTTAATAATAGTAACCAATAAAAGCGAAGGTAGGCTATTTTTATCACTCAACCCATGCCTGAATCTTATCTATGGCACAACCCTTTACTCCTGCATAACCGTCTTGGTCACTATCAGTTTCATCGTCATGCTGATAAGGATAGAAGAATTCATGATTGGTGTCACTAACACAGTATACAGCCTTTTTAAACGCATAACCATCTGGTGTGTTGTAATACAGCATGACAGCTTCAATAGGGCTTCCATCACCCAATACACCGTTCTCAAGGTCATTGATGTTGTATGTATTACCGAATGTCAGCTTAGGCAACCAACCATTAGCCTGTGTGTAAACCTGTCCAGTAATGGTTCCTTTGCTTACACATACAGCCAAGTATCTAATTGGTTCACCGTCACCAGCACCAGCCCAGTCTTCACGATTCTTAACTGCGTCCCACCATCTACCTGTATAAGCCTGATAGATACAATCTACACCGCCAAGGTCATCTGTTCTATCTGGTTCAACAGGTACTGGCTCTGGCTGAGGTGCTTCAGGAGCCGGTACGGGAGCATCATGTGCATCTCCATCACCATTCATAGACATCCCTAAAGTTTCTAAAATACTTCTGGCAATCAAATTCACCATTTCATTATACTTATTAACGAATAAGCTATTGTCATATCCATTATCAATGAATCCCAATTCCATTAACACAGCTGGCATATCTGTAGAATTAAGGACATATAAATCAGTTCTAATTTTTGTGCCACGATTAGTATAACCTAAAGCCTCCATTCCATAATTCATACTATCTGCGAAAGCTCTAGCATAGCCCTGATTTGAATATACACATGTTTCATAACCAGCAGCTCCTGCACCAGATGCGTTTCTATGAAACGATACAAAGAAGTCACAACCTTCTCTATTAACTTGTGGTACATAATTTGCCATGTGAGCATCAGCTCCACCGTTTGTAGTACGTGTATAAGCTACTTCTAAGCCATTTGAAGACAAAATTCTGCCAACAGCAAGTGCTACACCTAATACATCATCTGCTTCTCGTCTTCCAAAGCCACATGCACCTGGGTCATCGTCTCCGTGTCCTGGGTTTAAATATACTTTTGCCATATTTGTTCCTCCTTATTTTTTTATCTACATCAGTTTCATTCCGAGAAATCTGGGAAAAACAGTTCTTTATAACGTTTCAAGATGTACTCATGCAATACTTGAAAATGATTGGTCAGATAAAACAATTAATGATGAATCATATAAAAAGTGGGATAAAGCATACGAATATGCACTGGATATGACAATAAAAGAGATTTATCAAGCCGTAGAAGGAATGTATCACAACCTTAATTATTAGGGCGACTCAATAGTAATATTGAGAACATAGCTATCTAAACGGGGAAACTCTTAAAGGCATTAAGACAATCCCGTGCTAAATTTGTATCGTTAATTTTTAAAGAAAGGAGGTAACCATGTACACGGTATATCAACATAAAAACATGATAAACAATAAAAGTTATTTTGGAATTACGTCTCGAATTCCAGAACAAAGATGGGGAATAAATGGGGATAAGTATATCAGTAGTCCACATTTTTATAACGCTATCCAAAAATATGGATGGGATAATTTTGACCACATAATTCTATTTGAAAATTTAACAAAAGAAGATGCATGTTTGAAAGAACAGGAGTTAATTAGCGAATATAACACTATGGATAGAGATGCGTGTCAAACATAGATAAATTACATGGAAAAGGAGAAATATTATTATGGAATACGAAAACAATAACCATTTAAGCAGTTACATCGCCATGTTGATTGATGTAGGCAAAGATTTCTCGGTAACAAATACAACAGCGTCTACATATGTCAACGTTACGTCTGACGGTTTGCCAATTATATCCATGGAATTTAGTAATGTGACCAATAAACTTATCAACATCTTTGCAAAATAGGAGGATTGTCTATCAAGACTTTAAAATACATTTTTGTTACAACTGTCTGTATTGCACTTGTCTCTGGGTGCAGTAGACCAGATAGTATAAAAACCACAGAGACTATGTTATCAGAAAAAGTCATTGTGCAAGAAGCACACGTAACTGATGGACAGTTTCTCACATCAAAGGGGATAGAAGCGGTGTTATTGATATTTATATGGATAGCTATGATTCGTGTGTTAATTTTGGAAGGCAGTATACGAATGTATATGTAGTGAATTAGGAGGAAGTAAATGGCATTATTTTTAGTATTCACCGTATGGCTGATAGATTTGTGCCTTTGCATTATTGGTGATATGACGCAGACAATATACTATGCATCAATTGGCATTATTCTTATACTGATATTATATATGGCAATTAAATTAATAAGAGATGTGTCAAAGAATTTGTTGGAGTTAATCTTAATGACTACTCAGATAAAGCACATGTTGATATGTCAGGATGTATATTCGTAGACGACAACGAATCAAACTTATTTACGAGCAATGCTAGTGAGAAGATTTGCTTGCGCCAGTTCCATTGTAAAGCCGACAGGAAGGTCTCCATTTTCAATCATGCATATCACCTCGAAAATAGTATGTCCCTAATGATATAAGATTATTACAATGAAAAAAGCCGATGAATATTCATCAGCTTTTTTGCTGTAACGGATTACCATAGGGCGACTTCAAAACAGCTTGCAGCACTGGCAAAAAGTTCTGCAACTGGCTCATAGGTCATACCAAGAGAATCACAGATGGCTGGCAGTTCTTGTGTGAATTCAATAATGTCTACATCCATATGATAATATTTTTGAAGAATGGAAAGAATTTCATGGGAAAAGATGAGATTATATTTTTCGCCAAGAAAGAACACCCCATATTTTTTAAATAAGCCCATTGGGTCCTGCTTTTCATTAAAAGCTTTGCTGTCTGCCTGCAATTCTTTAAGAGCGGATATTACTTCGTCCCGATTCATATTAACACTCCTTTTTGATTTTCTCTAGAATTATTTTATCATAAGAGTGCTTTGCTGACTATAGGATTTTGCAACAATTGTTACAAATCTTTACAACACTTTTGTATAATGTTATAATTAATTTTCAAGCCTATTTGGCAATTTATAGGGAAGGGGGATTATCTTTTGGAGGGTAAATTTTATACAAAATTGTGGTTTATATTATGTATGTGCGTGTTGATGCCGCCTTTTGGCATTTTTCTGACTTTATATTTTAAAAATCCCGTTGTTGTTAAATGGAGAATGGTTGTTGTGGCAGCCACATTGATTCACTGGGCAGTCTGGCTGTATATTGCTTATTTTAGTCCGATGAAAATCATGTAATCAGGAGGCAGTTTCGTGGAAAAATTCCAGATTGGCGAGATTGAGGAGATTTTGATTAATGCATTTCCGGCAATAGAGCGGGAAATATATGATGGATGGATATTAAACTTTTCGGGCGGTTACACATATCGTGCGAATTGTATTTATCCATTCTATGCTTCGAAGTATTCCTTAGAGGAAAAAATTTCTCATTGTGAAGAACAGTACAGAGAGTTGTTTATGCCGGTGGTTTATAAAATGACATCGGCGATAGATTCTGAGTTGGATGATTTATTGGAAGCACAGGGATATGATATTGTAAAATATGTAGATATTATGTGCCAGGAACTGACAGATTGGGAGGCACATCCTTGGAAAGCACCGGATGAGAACTATGAAGTGGTGACAATGACAGCTATGGATAAGGAATGGATTCAGGGGGTTACGCGTTTGATAGGGATACCTTTCAGGTCCATGGAAAAGATACAGGAAAAGATTTATAACAGAATTTGTCTGCCGGTTGTCTGCGTTAAGGTTAAACATGAGGGCAGAGTTGTTGGAACCGGTCTGGGTGTACTCGAGCGTCATTACATAGGACTTTATGCGATTCATGTTAACAAAGATTATCGCCGAAGAGGTCTGGCTATGAAAATCTGCAGTGATATTATGGAGCGTGGCAGGATTATGGGAGCCACAAAGGCTCATTTGCAGGTGAGACAGGGGAATACAGGTGCATTTGCCATGTATGAAAAGCTTGGTATGAAAAAAGTTTATACTCAGTGGTTCCGCATGAAATCCTGGCCGGAATCAAGAAAAATATTTGATTAAAAAACAGTAGGAATTCGTCCTACTGTTTTTGCTTTATACGGCTGTATAATAAATGATGTTTTTTTCTTTGTGGCGGACAATTCTGTCGCGTTTAATCAGATAGTCCAGATGTGAAATGGTTTCACCGATGGCGAACCATTTCTGCTGTATCGGGAACTCGGCCCAGTTTTTGCCGCGCATGGACCAGGTCATACGTGCGCCTATTTCACAGGCGTTAAGCCCAGGCTCTTGCTGAATAATGGAAAGTGTCTGATTGATACGGCGGTCATGGTGCTCTTCGATTTGCTCGATGCGTTCGTAGACATCCATGTCGTTTTTTCTGTGGGCCGGTAATGTTAAGGAAATATCCAGGGAACGAATTTTTTTCAGACTTTCCAGATAATTTCCAAGAGAATCTTCCACATCACGCCACATGGTAATGTTCGGAGTAATATCGAATAAAATATGGTCTCCGGAGAAAAGAATCTTTTCCTGTTCCATAAAAAGACAGGTGTGTCCAGGCGTGTGTCCGGGGGTCCATATGCATCGAAAAGTATAGTCACCAATAGTAAATATTTCATTATCATAGATGGACTGAACTTTAAAAAGATATTCGGGTGCATAACTGCGGGCTGGATTTACCTCCCGCTGTAATAAAATCAAATCTTTTGAGAGACCTTCACGATAAAATTTTTCTTCCATCCAGGACCAGTTGTCGCCAACATAAGTGCGGGTAAGATAGCTGTAATCCACATGGCTCATAAAAACCCTTGTTTTATCGGTCACTATGTGATTGACAAGGCCAACATGATCTGAATGTAGATGGGTAAGAAACAAAGTTGTGCGGTTCATATCAATATCCAGTTCCTTTAAGCCTTCAGTAAGAGCTGAGAGACATTCGGGCTGATTGAAGCCCGTATCAATAACAAGATTTTCTGCGGGCGTTTTTAGAATATATGAATTGAGAACTTTTAATGGATTATTTGGCAGTGGAACGGAAATTTTATAGATGTCCGGTTTTGTATTAATTTGTTCAACCATTGGGAACCTCCTGTAAATATTTGCTGCTATCAGTATAGCATAAATTCATATCAGCGGACATAATTTTAGGTATGAATCCTTCTGTTTTGCGGATACTATGAAAAAACAGGAAGGTGAAAAAATGAATCAGGAAAAAGATGAAAAGCTTCGGGAAAATGGTCAGATTATATTGGAGAATAACAGGGCGGATTACCGCATATTGCTCTTATCAATTATTGGTGAGATAGAAGGGCATGAAGCGGCACCAAATCAGAGTAAGGCAACCCAGTATGACCATGTTCTGCCTCGGCTGGCAGCATTTGAAGATGATGATGAATTAGAAGGGCTTCTTGTCCTTTTAAATACCCAGGGAGGCGACGTGGATGCAGGACTGGCGATTGCAGAAATGATAGCAACCTTGAGCAAACCAACGGTATCTCTGGTGCTGGGCGGTTCCCATTCTATAGGAGTGCCATTGGCGGTATCGACAAATTATTCTTTTATCGTAGAATCGGGGACCGTGCTCGTCCATCCTGTACGCATGGGCGGCACTGTTATTGGAGCACCTCAGAGTTTTGCTTATTTTAAACGCGTTCAGGATAGAATTACGAGATTTATAGCGAGACATAGTCATACAACAAAGGAAGACCTTGAACAAATGATGATGGATAATACAGAATTAACAAAAGATTTGGGAACCATACTTGTTGGAAAAGAGGCAGTGGAGGCCGGAATTATTGACGAGGTTGGAGGAATATCCCGAGCACTGGAACATTTAAAGGCTATGATTGAATCGGGAAAATAATGAATTTTTACCGGAAAATTCTGTTAAAACTACTGGGTTTTCCGGTAAGAAAAAACAAAAAACGACGTAAACTATCATTTTGACAAAGGCATTAATATGTAGTATGATTAGTTTAATTGAGTGAATTTTGACGGAGGGAAATTATATGAGTCTTCTACAAGCAATTTTGATGGGATTAATTCAGGGAATAGCTGAATTTTTACCGATCAGTAGTTCTGGACATTTAGCGATATTTCAGTACATATTTAAGGTGAATACAGATACAGGAATGCTATTTGAGGTAATGCTTCATTTAGGAACTCTGGTTGCAGTATGTGTCGTTTTCTGGAAAGATGTTAAGAAACTGTTTATGGAAGGAATCCATCTGTTGGTGGATGCCTGTGGAAATTTAAAAACTTTTTTTGTGACGAAATTTCGTCATGGAGAAGGAGAGTATCGCCGAGTTATAACGAATGCATATCGTAAGTTTGTACTTTTGATTCTTATTACAACGATTCCGACAGGAATTATTGGTATTGTACTGAGCGGTGTTGTTGATACGGCATCAAGTTCTTTACTTATACCTGGAATCTGCCTGATTATTAATGCTATTGTATTATTAATCGTTGGTTCTTTGCCGGGAGGTAAGAAAAAAGTCAAAGCTTCTTCTTATAAAGATGCGGCTGCGATTGGTGTAGCTCAGGGTATTGCAGTTCTTCCTGGAATTTCACGTTCGGGTTCGACGATTTCAGCATGTCTGGCTTTAGGATTTGACCGGAGTTTTGCTGTAAAATATTCTTTTATAGCTTCATTACCAGCGATTGTTGGTGCTAATCTTTTAGAACTCAGACATCTTGGAACAGCTGTTTCTTCAGGTGGGAATTTCTTATATTATATCATTGGTATGGTTGTTGCGGGAGTTGTGGGATATATTTGTATCCGCATCATGATGTACGTAGTAACGAATAAGAAGTTCACCTATTTTGCATATTACTGTGCAGCTGCAGGTGTTATATCATTGATTTTCAATTTCTTTATTAAATAATTAATCGAAACTTTAAATGCTATTGCGAAATGTCGGCAAGATATTTCGCAATAGTATTCTATTTAGGGCTTTTAGGAGGTTTTTTTGATGGCTGGAAAGCAGCAAAAAACAACATCCGGGCGGAAGGCACCGGCAAAGAAAAAAACTGTATCAGGAAATAGCAGACGTAAAACGCCGGCATTGACTAAAGAAGAAAAAGCAAAACAGGCTGGAATCCGTGACGAGGTTGTTGTTCTTACAATACTTGCACTGAGTATTTTGCTGGTACTCAGTAATTTTAATTTATGTGGAAGACTGGGACAGGCCATTTCAAATGTGACCTTTGGTCTCTTTGGATTTATGGCATACTTTTTCCCATTGGTATTTTTCTTTGGTGTTTCTTTTTTTATAGCAAATCGTTCAAATCGAGTTGCAAAGATAAAATTAGGAGCGTCCATCTTTTGTTATCTATTTTTAGCAATATTCGTACATATGGTTTCTGAACCCTATGATAAGGCAATTACGGCACTTCAGGCATATCGAGACAGTGCAGCCGGCCATAGTGGCGGTGGTCTTATCGGCAGCGGCGTTGTCCATATTCTGCATCCTCTTTTAGGAACAGTCGGCTGTTATGTTGTGATTATTGTATTAATTCTGATTAGTGTTGTATTGATGACACAGAAATCAATATTTATTCCTTTGAGCAAAAAAGGCAAGACAGCATACGTTAAAGCATCGGAGCATCATAAGGAACAGAAAGAACTTCGCAGAAAAGAAAAAGAAGTTCAAAAAGTGGCTCGTGGAGCCGGAGGAAATCGAACGGTATCCTTTAATGAAATTCGGGAAAAATTTGAAAAGAAGGACCTGAATTTTGATTTGGCTCAGCAGCCGGAAGAAGCAGTGCCGGAGGTAAAACCAGTCACTGAAAAACCTGTGAAGAAGAACCGCAGTGAGGCTAAGAAGCCGGCGGTGGATGAGATTACGGAAGAGATTATCCTTCCATTACAGGATTTAGATGCGATTCCGGTAAATCATATGGAACCAATTCAGCCAATTGAGGTTGCTGAACCATCTTCTTCAGCGAAAAAGCCATCTTTTGTGATGCCAAAGGGCGATATGAAACCGATTCAGATTGAGGATGAACCGGATTTTCTTGAGGATGAGCCAGTAGTCGGAGCGGATTTGGAGGTTTCACCGGAAGCCAGAGAAAAAGCGGCGGCAAAAGCAGCAGCCAGCAAGGTGGATGGCCCGAGTGAAGCGGAAAAGCAGGCGACAGCAGAAGATATTGAAGCGGCTTTAGAGCAGAAGCCGGAATATGTATTTCCACCGATGGATTTACTTGTTCCCGCAAAGCCTTCAGGTGCAGGGAATTCTGATGAACATTTAAGGCAGACGGCTTTGAAGCTGAAATCAACATTGGAAAGCTTTGGTGTAAAAGTTCAGGTTACAAATGTAAGCTGTGGACCAAGCGTTACCAGATATGAACTTCAGCCGGAACAAGGTGTCAAAGTTAGTAAGATCTTAAGTCTCTCAGATGATATTAAATTGAACCTTGCAGTGGCAGATATACGTATTGAAGCACCAATTCCGGGAAAAGCAGCGATTGGTATCGAAGTACCTAATAAAGAGAACACAACGGTGACTCTCAGAGAACTCTTAGAAAGTAAAGAGTTTAGGGAAAGTCATTCAGATATAGCTTTTGCGGCCGGTCGTGATATCAGTGGCAAAGTAATTCTGGCAGATATAGCAAAGATGCCTCATCTGCTTATTGCCGGAGCTACAGGCTCTGGTAAATCCGTTTGTATCAATACATTGATTATGAGTATTATTTATAAAGCAACCCCTGAGGATGTACGGTTGATTATGGTGGACCCTAAGGTGGTAGAGCTTAGTGTTTATAACGGTATTCCACATTTGCTTATTCCGGTAGTAACAGACCCTAAAAAAGCAGCAGGTGCTTTGAACTGGGCCGTTATGGAGATGACAGACCGTTATAAAAAGTTTGCGGAACTGAATGTCAGGGATGTAAAGGGCTATAATGAAAAAGTAGAACAGGCAGAATTTGCAAGCCCGGATTATCCAAAACTGCCGCAGATTGTTATTATTGTCGATGAACTTGCAGATTTGATGATGGTTGCTCCGGGTGAAGTAGAGGATGCCATCTGTCGGTTAGCTCAGTTAGCGAGGGCATGTGGTATTCATCTTGTTATTGCGACACAGCGGCCTTCCGTTAATGTTATTACTGGTCTGATTAAGGCGAATATTCCTTCAAGAATTGCATTTTCCGTATCTTCCGGAGTTGATTCCAGAACAATCATTGATATGATTGGTGCAGAAAAGCTTCTTGGAAAAGGGGATATGCTCTTTTATCCGTCAGGTTATCAAAAACCTCTCAGGGTACAGGGCGCCTTTGTTTCAGATAAAGAAGTCAATGATGTTGTTGCTTTCCTTAAGGAAAGCCAGAATGATCAGGTTCATTACAATGAGGATATTACCTCCAAGATTACCAGTGCAGGTCCGGCGGACTCAGGTGCAGGTGCAGAACATGACGTCTATTTTGTCGATGCAGGCAAATTCATCATTGATAAGGACAAGGCATCCATTGGGATGCTGCAACGTGTCTTTAAAATCGGCTTTAACCGTGCGGCTCGTATTATGGATCAATTATATGAGGCAGGCGTGGTTGGACCGGAAGAGGGAACGAAACCGCGTAAGGTATTGATGTCCCCGGAAGAATTTGAAAACTATGTTGAGGAATCCGTTTAAGCGGGAGGAGAAAAAAGAGATGAAAACCGATATTCAGATTGCACAGGAAACAAAGATGGAATTAATTAAGAATGTGGCAGCAAGATTAGACATTCATGAAGACGAACTTGAATTTTACGGTAAATATAAAGCAAAATTCTCAGACGAACTCTGGGACAGAATCAAGGATGAACCGGATGGCAAACTTATTCTTGTAACTGCTGTCAATCCAACACCGGCAGGTGAAGGAAAAACTACCATTAGTGTTGGTCTTGGTGAAGCTATGGGTGTTTTGAATAAAAAAGCAGTTCTTGCCTTGAGAGAGCCATCTCTTGGACCATGTTTTGGTGTCAAAGGTGGTGCAGCAGGTGGCGGATATGCACAGCTTATTCCTATGGAAGAATTGAATCTTCATTTTACTGGAGATTTCCATGCTATTACATCTGCAAACAATCTACTGGCAGCTATGCTGGATAATCACATCCATCAGGGAAATGCATTAAGAATTGATCCGAATCAGATTATTTGGAAACGCTGTGTAGATATGAATGATAGAGCTCTTCGTAATATCGTTGTAGGCCTTGGTGCTAAAGCGGATGGTGTTGTAAGAGAAGATCATTTTGTTATTTCCGTAGCATCAGAAATTATGGCAATTCTCTGTCTTGCGAATGATATGAAAGACTTGAAAGAGATGCTGGGACGTATTATCGTTGCTTATAATTATGATGGTGAGCCTGTCAGAGCAAAGGATTTGAAGACTGTTGGTTCTATGGCAGCTCTTTTGAAAGAGGCTATTAAACCAAATATGATTCAGACCCTGGAACATACACCGGCTATTGTTCATGGCGGACCATTTGCGAATATTGCCCATGGCTGTAATAGTGTTCGTGCAACAAAGATGGCTTTGAAGATGGCTGATTATGTTATTACAGAAGCTGGATTTGGCGCAGATTTGGGTGCTGAGAAGTTTTTTGATATTAAGTGCCGTAAAGCGGGTCTTACACCTTCAGCCGTTGTCCTTGTTTCCACAGTAAAAGCCATGAAATATAATGGTGGCGTTGCTAAGAAAGATTTGGCTCAGGAAAACATGGAAGCACTGAAAAAAGGTATTGTCAATTTAGAGAAGCATATTGAAAATCTTCAGAAATACAATGTGCCAATCGTGGTCACTCTGAATAAATTCATTACAGACAGCCAGAACGAATTAGATTATATTAAAGAGTTCTGTGAAGCTAAAGGCTGTGAATTCGCTTTAGCCGAAGTGTGGGAAAAAGGCGGACAGGGCGGTATCGAACTGGCTAATAAGGTGCTGGATACTCTTGAAAACAAAGAGAGCAATTTCAAAGTGTTATATCCGGACAATGCATCTTTAAAAGAAAAGATTGAAACCATTGCTACAGAAATCTATGGAGCGGATGGTGTAACATATACAGGTGCTGCAGAAAAAGCACTGGCTCGTATTGAGGCGATGGGAATGGGAGATTTACCGGTTTGTATGGCTAAAAATCAGTATTCCTTATCCGATGACCCGAATAAGCTGGGACGTCCTACAGGATTTTCAGTAAATGTCAGAGAAGTATACGTCAGTGCAGGTGCAGGTTTTGTTGTAGCTATTACAGGAACGATTATGACCATGCCAGGATTGCCTAAAGTACCGGCAGCAGAGGCCATTGATGTCGATGAAGATGGAAATATTGTAGGATTATTCTGATATCAGGAGGAAGACAGAAGATGACACAGATTATTGATGGAAAAAAGATTTCAGCTGAAATAAAAGATGAATTAAAGGCAAAGGTAGCCGAATTAAAAGCCGAAGGCAAAGAGATTACTTTGGCCGTTATTCAGGTAGGCAGTGACCCGGCTTCAACGGTATATGTGGGTAATAAGAAAAAGTCCTGTGCTTATATTGGTATCCGGTCTTTAGCCTATGAACTTCCGGAAGATACAACGGAGGAAGAACTGCTGCATTTAGTTGAAGAACTTAATGAGAGCAAAGATGTTCACGGAATTCTTGTACAGCTCCCTTTGCCAAAACAGATTAATGAAGATAAAATCATTAAGGCTATCGCTCCGGCGAAGGATGTGGATGGATTTCATCCTCAGAGTGTGGGTGCCTTAAGCATCGGCCAGCCAGGGTTTGTATCCTGTACACCGGCAGGAATCATTCAGCTTTTAAAACGAAGCGGTGTTGAAATCGATGGAAAAGAATGTGTCATTGTGGGACGTAGTAATATTGTTGGTAAACCAATGGCTTTACTGCTTCTTAGAGAGAACGGAACGGTTACTGTCTGTCATTCCCACACAAAGAATTTAAAAGAGGTTTGCAAACGGGCAGATATTCTTGTGGCTGCGATTGGTAAACCTAAATTTTTCAATCATGAATACGTTAAAGAAGGTGCGGTTGTTATTGATGTAGGCATCCACCGGAATGAGAATAATAAACTTTGCGGTGACGTGGACTATGATGATGTATTTGACCACGTATCTGCGATTACACCTGTTCCAGGTGGTGTTGGACCGATGACAATAGCTATGCTGATGTACAATTGTGTGCAGGCAGCTGAAATGGAGATTTAATTAATGAAGATATTGTTTGTTTCATTGGGCTGTGATAAAAATCTGGTAGATTCCGAGGTTATGCTCGGGCTGCTCAGAGACAGAGGCCATGAAATTACGAATGATGAGAATGAGGCTGAAGTTATTGTTGTCAATACCTGCAGCTTCATCCACGATGCCAGAGAAGAGAGTGTCCAGAATATTCTTGAAATGGCTGAATTAAAAAAGAATGGATGCTGCAGATTATTAGTTGTTGCAGGTTGTCTGGCTGAAAAATATCGGGATGAGATTCTTTCAGAACTTCCGGAAGTTGATGCTGTGATTGGGACAACTGCTTATGATGAAATTTGTGAAGTGATTGAACGCAGCCTTTTAGGAGAAAGAGTTCAGGCATTTGAATCTGTAGACAGGCTTCCCTTAACCCGGACAAAGCGGGTGATAACAACGGGAGGATATTCCAGTTATCTTAAAATTGGTGAAGGCTGTGATAAACACTGCACCTACTGTATTATACCGAAGCTTAGAGGTAACTACAGAAGTGTGCCATTGGAATATGTACTGGAGGATGCCAGAATGCTGGCTGAGGCCGGTGTTAGAGAGATTAATATTGTAGCTCAGGAAACAACGACCTGGGGAAAAGATATCTATGGAGAAAAGCGTTTCCATGAGCTTTTGCGCGCTTTGTGCCAGGTTGAAGGTATTCAGTGGATTCGATTACTTTATTGTTATCCGGAAGAGATTACGGATGAGTTGATTGAAGTAATTCGTACGGAGCCGAAGATATGCCATTATCTGGATATGCCGATTCAGCATAGCAGCAATCGTATATTAAAGCGTATGGGGCGGAAAACTTCCAGAGAGGAACTGGTAGAGGTTATTGAAAAACTTCGCCGGGAAATTCCGGATATCGCACTGAGAACGACATTGATTACCGGTTTTCCAGGGGAAACAGAGGAAGACCACGAAGATTTGAAGGCTTTTATTGAGGATATGAAATTTGACCGGTTGGGTGTATTTACCTATTCCCCTGAGGAAGGAACACCGGCAGCGGCTATGGCAGATCAGATATCCGAAGATATAAAAGAAGACCGAAAAGAGGAACTCATGATTCTTCAGCAGCAGATTTCTGCAGAAAAAACAGGAGCTATGGAAGGCAAAACCATCGAAGTACTTGTTGAGGGACGCATTCCGGAAGAAGGTATCTATGTAGGCAGAACTTACAGAGATGCACCGGAAGTTGATGGCTATATTTTTCTTAATGCGGAAGAAGAGATTATATCCGGTGATTTTGTCATGGCAAAGGTTACCGGTGCTGACGAATATGATTTGACAGGAGATGTAATATATGAATTTACCGAATAAACTGACTGTATTAAGAGTCATTATGATACCATTTTTTGTATTTTTCTATTTGACGGGGCATGTCTATATTGCAGATATTCTGTTTATTATCGCCAGTCTGACGGATTTGGCGGATGGAAAGATTGCAAGAAAATATAATCTGGTTACAAACTTTGGAAAGTTTATGGACCCATTGGCAGATAAGCTTTTGGTGGCAGCAGCTTTAATTTGTTTTATTGAAGTGAATCGAATTCCAGCATGGATTGTATTGGTTATTATCAGTCGAGAATTTATTATCAGTGGTTTTCGTCTGGTTGCCGCTGAGGGTGGCAAGGTTATTGCAGCAGGATATTGGGGAAAAATCAAAACGGCTGTAACAATGGTTACGATTGTTTTTATGATTCCTAATTTTGGCGGTATATTCTTTGGCGCTGCATGGATATATCCGGTAGAGCAGATTTTAATTTATGCATCTTTAATCCTTACAATCATTTCGCTTTTAGATTATCTTTTGAAAAATAAGGATGTGCTAGGAGGAGAAATGTAATGGTTATTGAATTAATTTCTGTTGGAACAGAGATTCTGCTTGGAAATATTACCAACACCAATGCAAGATATCTGGCAGAGGAGTGCGCAGTTCTCGGGCTCAGTGATTACTATCAGGTTACTGTTGGTGATAATGAAAAACGTCTGTCCGCAACCATTAAGACTGCGTTAAAACGTGCAGATATTATTTTATTAACAGGTGGACTTGGACCTACAGAAGACGACCTTACCCGGGAAACAGTTGCAAAAGTGCTGGGGCGGGAGATGAAAGAATCCCCTGAGATACATCAGCAGATTCAGGACTATTTTGAGCGTATGGGTGCCAGAGGAACCCCGGATAATAATTGGAAACAGGCTATGGTTATTGAAGGTGCCAAAATTGTGGAAAATCATAATGGAACTGCACCGGGGATGATTGTGGAGGTTGATGAAACAAAACGGATTATTCTTATGCCGGGACCACCGGAAGAATTGAAGCAGATGTTTGAAGAAAGCATTGCACCGTACCTTGCAAGTCTGAATAATCAGGTGATTGTATCCAAGACTGTAAAAATCTGTGGTATGGGTGAAAGCAGGGTGGCAGAAGCCATTGCTGATTTAATTCAGGCCCAGACAAATCCAACGATAGGAACCTATGCTAAAGGTGGCGAAGTTCATCTGCGAATTACAGCCAGCGGCGAGGATTCTAAAGCGGCAAGAAAGAGTATCAAGCCGGTTGTCAAAGAAATAAAAAGCCGTTTCGGGGATAAAATATATACAACCAGAGAAAGTGAGTCTCTGGAGCAGCACGTTATTGGACTTCTGAAGAGAAAGAGCATGACAGTGACAACAGCGGAATCCTGTACCGGAGGGCTGGTTGCCGGAGAGCTGATTAATGTTGCCGGGGCCTCTGAAGTTTTCAGAGAAGGTTATATAACCTATTCAAATGAAGCAAAGCACCGTATTCTCGGTGTGAAGAATAAAACCTTAAAAACCGAAGGTGCGGTAAGCGCCAAGTGTGCCGAAGAGATGGCCAAAGGTGCTGCAAAAGCAGCGAATGCCCGGGCAGCTATTTCTGTGACCGGTATTGCCGGACCTGATGGCGGTACACCGGAGAAACCAGTAGGACTTGTATATATTGGCTGTTATATTGATGGTAAAGTATGGGTTGAGTCCTATCATATGAATGGAAACCGCCAGAAAGTCAGAGAATTGACTGTGAAGAAGGCGTTGGACATGCTTCGGCGGTGTATAAGCGATTCTGACCGGAGTTAAGGAGGCATCATATGGGCGCAAAAGATAAAAAGAAATGAATAATGACAGGCATAATATGTCTGATGATGTGGATACTCTGTGGTTGCATGGGTAATACAAAGATAAGTATTGATACATCATTGACGGTGAATAAGAATTTCAAGGGCAGCAGAGAGATGTCAGCAGTCATTTCGGACAGCGTTTTCAAAAGGGCTTTTAACGGGGATTTAGAGGAACTGCAGAAGGTAGTGACGGAAAAATGTCCATCAACTATGATTTGTTCGGCAGAAGAGGTCAACAATGGTGTAGAGATAACCATGACTTTAGAATTTGCAAGTCTTTCAGACTATACGAATAAAATCGGACAAATTCTGGGAAAGACCCCGGGAATCTATTATGATGCTTCAAATTCTATTTTTAAGAGCGGATATATGATACAGGAGAACTTCTCATCACAGGAGTTGTTTAATTGGCTTCTTGAGGCCTTAAAAGAGGAATATACCGAATTTTCTGATGCAGAATTGGGTGATATTTTCACAAATGGTAAAACCCAGGTTATATATGAAGATGAAACAATAGAAACAAGTGAGCAGATTCATGTTGAAAAGATGGACTCCCACACCTTTGATACACTTTCTGTAGAGCTGACGATGAACGATGATGATTCTTATGGTGTGCTTATTAATTTTATCGTATCCAAAGAGGTTTATTATGATATGGGCGATAAGATGGATGATGCGATTAAGAAACTGGCACCGGATGGCGGTGTATATGAAGTCAATGAAGTGGATGAGCAGAGAGTCTATACAATTGGGTTTAGCGCCTATAATGAAACAACACTGTTATCCCAGTTAAATTCTGTGCTTCAAACAAAAAACTGCGAGTTTAAGGTTGAGGAGAATGGGGATGAATCGGACCCATTCCGTGCGAATAAAGTGATTACCCTTTATCTGGATGGCTCTTATTTCCTAGATTTCAGCAAGGATAATGCGGAATTGGTTTATAAACTAAATGCAGGCTCAGAATATTCTTTTGATCAGTGCGAATCGCTCACCGGGTTTCTTAAAGATTATTCCTATGATCACAGTGATAAATACACAAGTGTGTACATGACAGTCGGGCCTTCTGATCAGGTTCGTATCAGTCTGTCCTATGCCATCGATATTCAAAAGATAGAGGCTTATACAAAGATAACCAGTGATACATCACTGGACCGCAGCATGACCTTTAAATTTGATTCGGAAAAAGCAGCTTTGATGGGGGAAACCTTTGAGAATAAGTTGAGAGCCCGAATGGATGAAGATATGACACTGGATGTAACGGATGAAGAAGGTGTAACTTCTTACAGAGTTAATATTCATGGGAAGAGTGTTGAAGAATTATCATTGAAAACAACGAAGTTTTTAGATGGTTCTGCAAATGAAGAAAATTTAACCAGTATGATTTCCGGAGGAAAATCCAAAAGAAAGATGCTCCGTACAAAATCCTATACGTTTGAAGATAGAATTAATTTTCAGCAGTTTTTAGGCAGTGCGGCAGTAGATGAGGGCATTTCCTATCAGATTGATTATCCATCGGGATATACGGCGGCCTTTGAAAATGGAAGTTATACAGACATGGTGACTTCGGAGAATACATTGACCTGTACAACAAAGGACCAGATACTTGTTGTTAGTTCTAATGGTGCGACAGCTAATGTATCCGGAGTATCCCAGCTTATCATCTGGTGGGCCAGTCTGATATTGACAATATTCTCATTGGTGATGAATTTGAAACATATTGCCGGATACATCAGGCATAGACAGAAATATCTGTTAAAAACAGACCTGTCTCATGGAAGAAATCAGGTCTTTTTAACAGTAGGAACAGTAGCATTGGTTGTATTTTTATTTACGTCTTTACGAATGATTTTTAGAGTTTATTGATTTCTTTCGATACAGGATGAAACATAGAAGGCTTGAAAGAATGATTAAGCCAAGAATCATCAGGGCACAGTGCATAAAATAACCGTCTGGAAGCAATAGAATAATTGGGTCGGTAGATGCATCGAATATCCAATAGTCGTTATTAAAAAATATTTCATGAAATGTAACAAAAAACTGGTCCCAGTTCAGGGCGATTAGAATACCAAGAATTGCCGGAAGGGCAAGGGAAAGAACAGAAGTCAGCTTTAGATAAGCTGGCTTTTGTTTTTTCTTTTTTAAATACCAGATGCCGATAATACTTCCAATAAGACTTAGTGGAAAAAGAACGGCCTGGATAAAGACAAAGATACGTTTTACTTCGACAAAATGAATCTGTGCTTCTTTGGACATAGGAAGACTTGGAAAGTTTAATTCACCCTGATAAAACACAGAGTTATATTCAATCAGAGCATTGTAGTTTTCACGAATTTCGGCATCGGTGTATCCGGTTTCCTCTGAAAGGTTGTATATGCCCATGTCTATATAATAAAGAGGTTTAAAGTTAAGAGTGATGACAACAGAGGCGGAGATAATACACAGTGTTAGCGCCAATGCTGTAAGAAAATGTTTTAAATGCATGAAAAGACCTCCAAAATTTGTATTTTTATTTGTATAAGTATATCACAAACTTGAAGTTTTATGGTATACTGATTTGGCTATTCATAAAATCAGAGGGCGAGGCTCTCTGGACTGGTTCGGAAACTTCCCAGGATAAAAAACCAAGAATCTGAAAAGATAGGAGAATGAATATGAAAGAAAGAGTTATTATTGATTGTGACCCGGGAATTGATGACAGCCTGGCACTCATGTATGCTCTGTCCGCACCGGAACTGGAGGTTATTGGGATTACCATAGTCTGCGGTAATGTACCGGTGGATTTAGGGATAGAGAATGCACGAAAAGTATGCCGTCTTATGGGACGGGAAGACATTCCGATTTATGCCGGAGCGGAAGATCCCTTGAAACGTCCTCTTGTGACAGCACAGGATACCCATGGAATGGACGGTCTGGGTGAGGCAGGAGTAACTCCTGTTAAAGAGACGGAACGGGCCTATGACCATTTTAAAGGGGATGAAAGTCTTTCGGATTTACCGGAAGCTGTTCAGTTTATTGTTCAGAAACTGAAAGAAGAAACACTGTCCATCATTGCCATTGGTCCTTTGACCAATATTGCCATGGCTTTAAAAGTATCTCCAGAGGTATTTTCGCATCTGAAACGCTTTGTTTCTATGGGTGGTAATTTTAAAAGTTTTGGAAATTGTTCACCGGTGGCAGAATTTAATTATTGGGTGGACCCGGAAGGGGCAAAATATGTTTTCGAACATATCAGCTGCCAGGTAGAGATGGTAGGCCTGGATGTCACACGACAGATTGTGTTGACGCCGGAGCTTATTGAAAGTCTGACCCGTCTGGAAGATGATAAGGCGGACTTTATTGTAAAGATTACAAAGTTTTATGTGGATTTTCATAAAAAACAGGAGGGAATTGATGGCTGTGTCATCAATGACCCTCTGGCAATTGCTTATTTTATTCACAAGGAATTATGCCGGGGGTTAGATGCCTATACGACGGTTGAAACAGAAGGGCTTTGTGTGGGCCAGTCCGTCGTGGATGAAAAAGGCTTTTGGAGAAAGAAACCAAGCAGCTATGTACTGACTCGGGTGGATGCTTCAGCTTTCATGACGTATTTCTTTAATGCCCTTTTTGAGAAAAAGGCAGAGGGAGGTGCGAGATGACAACCGGAAAGAAATTTACAACCATTAAACAGTGTATGGTTGCGTTAGGCATTGTTTTAAACATATTAGGTGCTTTTCTTGCTTTGAATCTGAGGCTTCCTATTTATCTGGATTCTATTGGGACGGTACTCACAGGAGCCCTTTTGGGACCGGTTTATGGTGTGGCAACAGGCGTGCTTGGCAGCTTAATTAGTGGTATTACTTTTGATATATATTCCTTGTATTATGCACCGGTTCAGATTCTGACAGGACTGATGGCTGGATTATTATTTCAGACGAAATGGCTGAAAGGAAGATGGCTGCCGTTAGGAAGCTTTGTGCTTTCTCTGCCGACATCCATGGCCAGTGCGGCGATTACAGCTGTGATTTTCGGAGGAATTACCTCATCGGGTTCATCGTATCTGGTTATTTTGATGAATAATCTGGGAATGAATCTCACCCTGAGCTGTTTTATTGTGCAGGTACTGACAGATTATGGTGATAAGCTGGTAGCGGTGTTACTGGTAACAGCGGCCCTGAAGGTATTGACACCGGAGATGAAAGGCAGAATACGCGGAGGTGGACATGGAGCGTTATAGCCGTATTACAGATAAAAACCAAAGAGAGATTGTACTTTTAAAGGCAAAACCCTGTGCATGGGGCAAATGCCGGTTTTGCGATTATATCGATGATAATTCGGACAACATTCCGGAGATGGTGAAACTGAACCGGGAAGTTCTGGCCAATGTCACAGGGAAATTTGGCGTTCTTGAAGTTATTGATTCAGCCAGTTGTTTTGAACTGCCAAAGGAGACGCTTGAAGATATAAGGGAAGTGATTGAAGAGAAAAAGATTAAGAAACTATTTTTTGAAAGTCACTGGATGTATCGAAAACGTTTAGATGAGATGAGAGCGTTTTTTAAGATTCCGATTGTTTATAAAATTGGTATAGAGACTTTTGATGAAGATTTCAGAGAAAACTATCTGAACAAACATGCAGATTTTAAAGAGCCGGAAGAAGTGGCGGCTTATTTTGATTCACCTTGTTTAATGGTGGGCATTAAAGGCCAGACAAAAGAAATGATTACCCGGGATATAGATATATTAAAAAAATATTTTAAACTGGGCACAATCAATGTATATACAGATAATACAACGGATGTAAAAAAGGACCCGGAATTAATCCGGTGGTTTGCCGAGAATTATCAATGGCTTAAGAATGACCCGTCGGTTGAAGTTCTTTTTGAAAATACAGACTTTGGTGTAGGAGATTAAGGATAAAAAACTCCACACAGCAGATACTCATATCTGTTGTGTGGAGTTTTTGCTTTTTAATAATCGTCATATTTAAGACTCTGATACTGTCTGTAAGCAAACAAAGTAGTTCCCACAGCCAAAACAATAACAATGACTTCCGCAAGGGCTGTACTGGCAATCACGCCGGATTGAGAAAGATTCATGATAAAAATCATTAATGCGTGCAGCAGAACAGACAGCGGAATGAAAAGATATTTCTTTCGTGTAATAGCTTTGTACATCAAAATGGAAAGACTGATTTGTAAAATCAATACGCATACACGTTCCACACTGACAAGTAAGTAATTCGCAGATGGTGTATTTACCAGTGTTGTCAGATATTTTGCGATAGAAGCACCTTCTTCTGCAGTTGTGGCCTGTGCTGAATAGGTTTCAATACTGCCATACTGATTCAAAGCCATAGATATGATAATGTTCTGAACCATCGTCCAGGCACCTACTGTAAAGGCCTCGATGCCGCCGTGACCGATACCATAGATAAAAGCATCTTCTTTTCGGGCATTTTTCATGATGACGGTCAAACAGAAAAAGCGTCCGGCCTCTTCAAAAATACCGGCAGCCAGTCCGAGATAAAGGGCGTTCACCACAGGATTATTCAGAATCTGCTGACTAAAAGCGGTTGTTCCGGATAAGAAAGATTCATGGGCAAAACTTTCAAGAACGAAAGCAAAAATAATATAAGTAATAGCCCCCATGAAAAAGGACTGTATTCTTGCATGAAATCTGTTTTTAAAAGAAAAAAGCAAGATGAGTGGGATGGCAATACATATAATTGCCGTTAATCCCATACAGATGAAGGACATCTGAGGAATGAGCGGTGTCGTTGTTGTCATGGTTAAATCCTCCCGATAGAGATATTTTAGTTATTAAAATAGTATACCTTTTTTTGGAAAAAAACTCAACCGTAAATAAGTGTTGACAGTGTATATACACAGTGGTATATTGTATATATAAAGAATATACAATAATCTAAAGAAGTGAGGCGGGAACATGAATATATTCATTAGTAATTCGAGTGGCCGACCCATATATGAGCAGATTACAACCCAGATTAAGGATTTAATCATACGGGGAGAGCTTAGGGGCGGCGAGATGCTTCCATCCATGAGAGCCTTGGCGAAGGATCTGCATATCAGTGTCATTACGACAAAACGGGCTTATGAAGATTTAGAGCGGGACGGTTTTATTCATACTCTGGTAGGCAAGGGAAGTTTTGTGGCAGATGCAGATATGGAGATGATGAAAGAGGAGCAGTATCGAAAGATAGAAGAGCTGCTGAGCGAAGGGGCCCGACTGGCAAAACGCAGTGGCATAGAGTGTAGGGAGCTTCAGGAAATTATACAAATGGTCTATGAGGAGGAATAAAGATGGAATATATGATTGAAGTTGATGGGCTATACAAAACTTATCCGGGATTCAGCCTGAAAGATATTTGCTTTAAGGTTCCGGGCGGATGTATTATGGGATTAATTGGTGAAAATGGTGCAGGAAAGTCAACGACGATTAAAGCAATATTAGATTTGATACATATTGATAAGGGAAATGTCAAAGTACTGGGCCGGGACATGAAAAAAGACGGTGCAGATATTCGAGAAGATATCGGTGTTGTTCTTGACGGTGCAGGTTTTCATGAAGCTCTCAAAGCAAAAGAAATTCCTAAATTTATGAGTAAGATTTACAAAAGCTGGGATAACCCTTATTATGAGGCACTTCTTCACAAGTTTTCCATACCGACGGATAAACGGCTTAAAAAGTTTTCAACAGGTATGCGAATGAAATTGATGATTGCAGCAGCGATGGCACATCGTCCAAAACTTTTGATTCTGGATGAGGCAACCAGCGGTCTTGACCCGGTAGTTCGTGATGAGATTTTAGATATGTTTTTAGAGTTTATACAGGACGATGAACATAGTATTCTCATTTCTTCACATATAACCAGTGATTTGGAGAAGGTTGCGGATTATATTACATTCATCCATAAAGGAGAAATTTTCTTATCTGAAGAGAAAGACCGGATTATGGAAGAATATGGAATTATTCATTGTCGTCCGGAAGATGTGGAAACTATTGAAAAAGCCCATATTGTTGGCGTCAGTCACGGAACCTATAGCTGTGAGGTCCTTGTAGATAATCGAGAAACGATGCATCAACAGCATCCGACACTGATGATTGACCCGATTAAGTTAGAGGATGTTCTTATCTTTAAAGTTAAGGGGGAGAATTAGTATGACTGGTTTATTATTAAAAGAATTTTATACCCTTCGTAAATATCTTGGACAATATGCGATTATATTTATATTTTTTGCGTGTATTAGTTATTACATGGAATCCCCATTATATTTGATGAGTATGTTTACCATGTGTCTGGGAATGTTGACTTTAACAGGTATGACTTATGATAATCTGGCAGGATGGGATAAATATGCTTTAACGATGCCGGTGAGCCGTAAGACCATCGTGCTCTCAAAATATCTGATAAACATTATCTTTGATGGAGTTGCCATGGTTGTTGGAGTCGCAGGAAGCATCCTTCTTTCGAAGCTGCTGCCACAATCGGATGAGGGCATTTTAGAAATATGCCTGGTTGCAGCCGTACCGTTCATGTTTGTGATTTTTGTTTATGCCATTGTTTTACCTTTAATTTTCAAATTTGGTGTGGAGCGAACCAGAAGCCTCATGATTATTGTTATGATTGTTCCAATCTTTGGTATTTTAGGTTTGGCAAAAATTGCACCGGCATCTGTGTTTGAATTTATAACGAATCATGCGGTGGTGATGGGGGTAGGTGCAGCAGTTTTCTTTATCCTGTTTTATATTGCATCAGCTTATGTAAGTATAGAAATTTATAGTAAAAAAGAGTTTTAAAGGAACCGGAAGAGCCTTGTCGGATACAAATGGATTCGACAAGGCTCTCTTTTTGACGAAATATTGCAATTTGAAATAAAAAAGTGCAATATTTGAAATATATTGATATAATATACATAAAGGAGGTGCTGAAATGGCCAAAATAGCAGTGCTATTACCAAGAAATTATATGTTAGAGCAATTAGAGACCGTTTTGGAAGAAAAAGCGGACCTTAGAGACGATATTATTGTGACAAAGACTATACAAACCTCAGATGCCATTGAGGAAGCACGCAAAGCGGTGGACAAAGGGGCACATATTATTATTGCCCGGGGGATTCAGGCAAAAATGATTCATGATTATTTAAAGATTCCTGTCGTAGAAGTCATTTTGACAACACAGGAACTGGGGCTTTTAGTTCTGGAGGCAAAGAAAATTATCAAGAAAGAGAATCCTCGTATTGCTATTGTCACTTTCAAAAATACTTTGGGGGATATTACTTATTTTAATGAATTATTTCAGGTGACACTGGTGCCTTATTACCCATCGGATGTGGAAGAGATGGAACAGATGGTGGCAGAGGCTGTTAAAGATGGTGCTGATTTAATTATAGGTGGGGACCGCGTGGAACATATCGTCAAGCAGTATAGTGTTCCATCACTTTTTTCACTATCGACAGAGGATTCCATTCGAAATGCTCTGGATATCGCTGAAAAAATGAGTTATACAGCGGATGTGGAAAAAGAATTTAATGCCCAGGTTGAGACGATTCTGGATACGGCATTTAATGGTGTTATAAAAATTGACCGGGATAAACATATTTTAATTATAAATCGGATGATGGAGGATCTTTTGAAAAAATCTGCATCGGATATGACAGGAAAACGTATCGGAGAGTATGTAGACCTGGAGGATGATTATATTGAGCGGGTGCTGGAAGGTCGGCAGGAATCCTGCCTGACTTCCATTCAAATTAAAGATGTTCCCCTTATGGTTATGATTGCACCTATAAAGTTGGATGAGGAAATTACAGGAGCTATTATTTCCTGCCACAAATTAAAAAATGTTCTCAGCCCCAAGATTCAGACGGTGCAGGAGATGTATTTAAGCGGATATGTGGCAAAGAATTATTTTGAAAAGTTCTATAGCAAAGACCGGAAAATGAAAGATACTATAGAGTTGGCGAAGAAATATGCACTGTCAAAATTTCCAGTGTTGATTTATGGTGAGGACGAGACAGAATGCAGCCAGTTTGCCCAAAGTATTCATAATAACAGCCTTCGTAAAAACTTTCCATTTATTTCAATTAACTGTGCACATCTGAATGAAACACAGCAGATGGAGGCTCTTTTTGGAAATCAGGATTCAGAGAAAGGTTATCTGGAAAGTGGAAAATATGGTACAGTTTATATCCGGGAAATTGATAAATTGAGTCCGGCATGCCAGTATCAGTTATTTAAGACGGTAAGTAATCATGGAGCGCTGTTGAATGATGTTGACCGAACGACTTTTTACGATTTTCGTTTAATAGCATCCTCGAAACGGGATTTGAAGCTTCTTTTAAATAAGGGGGCCTTTCGGGATGATTTGTATTATGCCATCAATGCCCTATCCCTGAAAATTCCGCCTCTTCGTAAACGTCCGAAGGATGTGGAATATCTGGTGAAACAGTATTTAAAGAATTTTAAAGAGGAGTATTCCCGCTATCTGGTTCTATCGGAGGATGCCATGCAGAAATTAATAGGTTATTCTTGGGCGGGAAGTATCACTCAGCTTGAAGCATTTTGTGAGCGTCTCTTTCTGTCAGCCGAGAAAAAGAATATCGATGGAGCGATGGTTTCGGAGCTGTTAGAAAGCCTTTATCCGGAGGTTCAAAGCATTGATGGAGTGGAAAAACTTGTTGTATATAAGCAGCCGGAGGCAGAAGAACTGACAGCATTATTATCAAAATATAATGGCAACAGGAGTAAAGTTGCCAAAGAACTTGGTATAAGTACAACAACTTTATGGCGCAAGATGAAGAAATATGGCGTGACAGACAAGGTGTAATATTGCAAATTGAATAATAAGTGAAATGTTTAAGACGATAGTATTGCAAAAAATGAAATACTGTCGTCTTTTGCATTTTTTGAGTATATTTTTTGGGAGTAAAGTCAATAGAAATTGAAAAGAATAGAAATTATAATGACAGCATAAGAAAAAACGAAAGGCGGTATTTAAAATGAAAGTTGGATTTATTGGATTAGGAATTATGGGAAAACCTATGGCTAAGAACCTTGTAAAGGCTGGTCATGAATTGGTAGTGTTTGATTTTAATAAAGATGCAGTAGCAGAAGTCGTTTCCTGCGGAGCAACGGAGGCTCAGAGCGGAAAAGAAGTTGCATCTTTATGTAATGTTGTTATTACAATGCTTCCAAACTCCCCACATGTAAGAGCTGCTGTACTTGGTGAAAATGGTGTGGCAGAGGGTGCTTCTGAAGGAACAGTTGTTATTGATATGAGCTCTATCGACCCAACAGAAAGTAAAGCAATCGGTGCTGAACTTGCAAAAATGGGTATTGATATGTTAGATGCTCCTGTATCCGGTGGAGAACCAAAAGCAATTGACGGAACACTTTCCGTAATGGTTGGTGGTAAAAAAGATTTATTTGATAAATACTATGATATGTTAATGGTAATGGCAGGTTCTGTTGTATATGTTGGCGAACTTGGTGCCGGAAACATTGCAAAACTTGCAAACCAGATCGTTGTTGCTGTTAATATTGCAGCAGTATCCGAAGCTATGACATTGGCTAAAAAAGCCGGAGCTGATCCTAAGTTAGTATATGAAGCAATCAGAGGCGGACTTGCAGGCTCTACAGTTATGGATGGAAGAGTTGTGGCGTGTGCCAAAGGGTGACCACTGTAAAGTCAATCAGGTTCTTTATCATCTGGGCTCCAGAGGTATAGAATATGCGCTGCTTCCATGGTTAAAAGAGCATCAGGTAGTTATGATGGCTTATTGTCCACTGGCTCAGGCGGGAAGCCTTCGCCGGGAATTAACTCAGAATGCCTCAGTAAAACAGGTTGCCAGAAAAAATGGCTTATCAGAAATGCAGGTGCTTCTGGCCTTTGTATTATATCAGGAGAATGTCATTGCCATTCCGAAAGCAGGCAAACCGGAACACATACAGGAAAATGCCAAAATGGCAGATTTTAAATTGACAGAAGAAGACTATCAGCTGCTTTCTAATGCTTTTCCGGCACCAAAGAATAAGACTTATTTAGATATTGTATAAAATAAAAATAAGGGCAGAATCCGTTTTGGATTCTGCCCTTAAACTTATATTATGCATTTTCTTCTTCGTTTTCATCTTCTAACTGAACATCCATATTCATAACTTGGCGTTTTCTTGCCATCTCGTCATTTTCAAGATATTCATCATAAGTGCACTGTTTATCAATCAGGCCGGTAGCCGTGATTTCCATGATGCGGTTAGCTGTGGTCTGTACAAATTGGTGGTCCTGTGAAGTGAAGAGGAGAACACCCGGATATTTAACAAGACCGTTATTTAATGCTGTAATAGATTCCATATCCAAATGGTTGGTAGGTTCGTCCATAATCATGGTGTTTGAACCGGACATCATCATTCGGGAAAGCATACAGCGGACACGTTCACCACCGGAGAGAACATTGACACGTTTTAAACCGTCGTCGCCGGAGAAGAGCATACGTCCTAAAAATCCACGGACGAAGGTAACATCCTTTTCAGGAGACCATGGCATCATCCAGTCAACAATGGTATCATCCCCTGTAAATTCTTTGGTATTATCCTTAGGGAAATAGGACTGGGAAGTTGTTACACCCCATTTGAAAGAACCTTCGTCCGGCTCCATTTCGCCGACAAGAATCTTAAACAGGGTAGTTGTTGCATTAACATTTGGTCCTACAAAAGCAACCTTGTCTTCGTGATTCAATGTGAAAGAGATATTGTCTAATACTTTGACACCATCGATGGTTTTGGAGATACCATCAACTAAGAGAACCTCGTTTCCAATTTCACGGTTTGGCTTAAAGTCAATATAAGGATATTTACGGCTGGATGGACGAATATCATCCAGTTCGATTTTCTCCAGAGCACGTTTTCTGGAAGTAGCCTGTTTAGATTTGGAAGCATTGGCACTGAAACGCTGGATAAAGTCCTGAAGTTCTTTGATTTTATCCTCTTTCTTTTTATTTGCTTCTTTCATCTGTTTTACCATTAACTGGCTGGATTCGTACCAGAAATCATAGTTTCCGGCATAGAGCTGAATCTTACCATAGTCAATATCAGCAATATGGGTGCAGACCTTATTCAGGAAATAACGGTCATGGGATACAACGATAACGGTATTTTCAAAGTTAATTAAAAATTCTTCAAGCCAGGCAATAGCATCCATATCCAAATGGTTGGTAGGCTCATCGAGAAGAAGAACGTCCGGATTGCCAAAGAGGGCTTTGGCAAGCAGTACTTTGACTTTCTGTCCGCCATCCAGGTCTTTCATCAGACTGTAGTGTAAGTCTGTGTCAATACTTAAACCGTTTAAAAGAATAGCAGCATCACTTTCTGCTTCCCATCCGTTTAATTCGGCGAATTCTCCTTCCAGTTCACTGGCACGGATACCATCTTTTTCTGTGAAATCTTCTTTCATATAGATAGCATCTTTTTCCTTCATAATTTCATAAAGGCGGGTATTGCCCATAATTACTGTGTCCAGTACCTGATAATCATCATATTTGTAATGGTCCTGCTCCAGTACGGAAAGACGTTCGCCCTGGTTCATAACGATATCACCTTTACTTGGTTCCAGTTTTCCGGAAAGAATCTTAAGAAAAGTAGATTTTCCTGCACCATTGGCACCAATTAAGCCGTAGCAGTTTCCTTCGGTGAATTTAATATTTACATCTTCAAATAATGCACGTTTTCCCAAACGCAGAGTTACATTGTTAGCACTTATCATTTTTTAATACCTTTCTAATCTGTTCTATTATAACGACATATCTTCTATTGTAACGAAAAATGGCGAATTTGCAAGGACTTAATTACTAATATTGACGTTATGGGCAAAATCATTTATGATAAATTTTGTTATTGATGAAAATTAGGAGAGTGTCTCGTATGAATATATTAAATATTGAACATATCCATAAAGTCTTTGGAGATAAAGTGATTTTTGATGATGTCTCTTTTGGAATACATGATGGAGATAAAATCGGAATTATAGGAATTAATGGAACAGGTAAGTCTACACTGCTGAAGATTATTGGCGGGGTTGAAGAACCGGATGCCGGGCAGATTGTTAAGCAGAATGGGCTGAAGATTGCTTATCTGGACCAAAGCCCTGAATTTCCTAAAGGAGCAACCGTTGCATCCTATGCATTGGATGGAAATGATGAAACGGACTGGATTGTACAGAGTAATCTGACAAAATTAGGGATTATGGATTATAATGCCCATATGGATGAATTATCCGGTGGACAGCGGCGCAAAGTGGCACTGGCAAAGGTTCTGGCAGATGATTTTGATGTGTTGCTTTTAGATGAACCGACAAATCATCTGGATGAAGAAATGATTTTATGGCTTGAAGATTATCTGAGAAGTTATAAAGGCGTGCTTTTGATGGTTACCCATGACCGGTACTTTCTGGACAGGGTATCCAATCGGATATTGGAAATCAGCCGTGGAAAACTCTATGGCTACGATGCCAACTATTCAGAATTTCTGGAACTAAAGGCTGAAAGAGAAGAGATGGAACTTGCATCCGAACGGAAACGCCAGAGTGTTCTCCGTATGGAACTGGAGTGGGCGAAACGGGGATGCCGGGCGAGAACAACGAAACAGAAAGCACGGTTAGAGCGATTAGAAGCGTTAAAGAATGGCAAGGCACCTCTGCAGGATGCAGCTGTTGAAATGGATTCTATAGAAACCCGTATGGGAAAGAAAACAATTGAACTTCATCATGTGAGCAAGTGTTATGGGGATACGGTTCTTATTGACGATTTTGATTATATTGTACTGAAAAACCAACGACTTGGAATTATTGGTGCCAATGGCTGCGGCAAATCCACACTGATTAAAATGATTGCCGGGCAAATTAAACCGGATGCCGGTGAAATCGAAATCGGTGAGACCATTAAGATTGGCTATCTGGCTCAGGAAGAACCAGATATGGACAGAGACCTGAGAGTTATTGATTATATTAAAGATATTGCAGAGTATGTGCAGACAAAAGAAGGAAAAATCAGTGCGTCTCAGATGCTGGAACGGTTCCTTTTTACACCGGATATGCAGTATACACCAATCTCAAAATTATCCGGAGGTGAGAAACGTCGCTTATATCTGTTGTCGGTATTAATCAGCGGTGCGAATGTACTTATTTTAGATGAGCCTTCAAATAATGTGGATATTCCGACATTGACGATTCTGGAAGATTATCTGAATTCCTTTAGCGGCATTGTTATCACTGTATCTCATGACCGGTATTTTCTGGATAATGTTGTGGACCGTATTTTTGAATTTGATGGCAAAGGCCATTTACAGCAGTATGAAGGCGGATATACGGATTACGTTGAAGCAAAACAGCGTTTCGAACAGCCAAAGATTGAAGAGACAGTAAAGAAAAAAACAGAAAATAAAGACTGGAAACAGAATCGGCCTGCGAAATTAAAATTCACCTTTAAGGAACAGAAAGAATTTGAGACCATTGATGATGATATTGCGGCATTGGAAGAGAAGATAGCACAGCTGGATGCAGATATGCTGGCGAATGCGACGAACTCGATGAAACTTTCGGAATTGTCGGTTGAAAAGGAAAAATCAGAGGCTTTATTAGAGGAAAAGATGGACCGGTGGGTCTATTTAAATGATTTGGCTGAACGGATTGAGGCTTCAGAAAATTAGATTTTAATGTAATTTGCCTTTTTATTTGTTATAATGTTGGTAGTGTATTTCCTAAGGAGGCGAAAACATGGCGTTAAAGATAAAAAAAGGAAAACCGTGGCCTTATGGCGTTTCTATATGGGAGAATCATATTAATCTGGCTTTTGAACTGCCTGAAAAGAAAAAGATGAATTCTGGCAGAAGGACCAGAGAGACGGTTACGGGAGAAGAAAATATTTCCTTGAGAATATACGATTTAGTGAATCATGAAACAGAAGAGATATCTTTGGAAGAGACCTGGCATTTCGGGCAGGTGTACGCCATTGCTTTTAACGAGAAAAAGCCGGAGAAGTACGGATACCAGGTGTTACAGGATGGTGTGGTTCTGGAACTTCCCTATGGAGGCGAAGTGTGCCGGATAAAAGGGGAAACGGTGTACCTCTTTCAATTGCCTGAATTTGACTGGGCGGAAGATGCAGCACCAAATCTGGATTTTGATGAACTGTATATATATAAACTTCATATCCGGGGCTTTACAAAGCAAGCAGGTTCTAAGGTTGAAGGACGTGGAACTTTTGAAGGGGCTGTGCAGAAGATACCGTATCTCAAAGAACTTGGAGTGAATGCGGTTGAGTTGATGCCGGTTTATGATTTCCATGAGGTGATTAGAGAACAATGCAATTACTGGGGATATGGAGCAGCGAACTTTATGGCTCCCAAGCCGGAATATGCGTTGAATCCGGAGAAGGCGGGAGATTCCTTTAAAGAACTTGTTAAAAAGTTTCATGCCGAGGGAATGGAAGTTTATCTTGAGATAATGTTTCCTGAAGCTGGATTTACTGAGCGAAAACTGGCATGCTTGAGGCATTGGGTTTTAGAGTATCATGTGGATGGCTTTCATTTGAGCGCAGGCACGACGGCTATGGCAGAAGTATTGTCTGACCCGGTATTGGTAAATACAAAAATTATGAGTGAGAATTTTGATGGTTCCCAGGACAGAAATTTGGGAAAACGACGTGGTATTTATCATAATGGATTTCAGGAAAGTATGCGGCGGTTTTTACGGGGAGACGAAGATTCTGCTGCAGCCTTTATGAATTATAATCTAAATCGTTCTACAGAACAGGGAAGCATTCAGTATGTGACGAATAACAACGGATTTACGCTGATGGACCTCGTTTCTTATGATGGACGTCACAACGAGGCAAATGGCGAGAATAATCTGGATGGAACACCTTGGAATCTGAGCTGGAACTGCGGTGAAGAGGGACCAAGCCGAAAGAAAGATATTATAAAACTTCGCAGACAGCAGATAAAGAATGCCTGGATAATGAATATATTTCACCAGGGAACCCCTTTGATTTATGCCGGTGATGAATTTGGCAATACCCAGAAGGGGAATAACAATGCCTGGTGTCAGGATAATGCCCTTTCATGGCTGAACTGGAATCTTCTGACAAAGAATGGGTGGATTTTTGAATTTGTTAAAACCCTGATTGAATTGAGAAAAAAAGAAGTTCTTCTTCATCCGGTCCTGCCTTTTGGAATGGATGATAAATCCTTAAACGGTATGCCGGATATGTCATTCCATGGCAAGACACCTTGGTTTGTAGAGGATGCAGGGTGGAGTCGATGTCTGGGATGTATGTATGCGGGGGAAGAAAAGGCCTGGTATTTTGCCTATAATATGCATACCAGCAAAGAAGAATTCGCTCTGCCGAGGTCTCCGAAAAACAGTAAATGGAAGGTTTATCTGGATACAGCAGAAGCAAATGAACCTGGCATCGAGATGAAAGATGGCAGAATTGAAGTTGAAGGACATAGTATTGTACTTTTGTACACGTTATATGAATGATAGAGAAGAATTAAGAAAAAGAGGCAAAAGCCTCTTTTTCCATGATTAATAAAAGTGATGTTCGGAATAATCATCTTTTGGAGGAAAATCTCCGATATAAGGGACATCGTGACGGTCTTCAAAAATCATTGTGTCCGGTGTATCCTCATAATTCAGATGATCATCCACCATATGGTTTACACGCGGAAACCAGTGATGGATTTTTTTACTGCCGTCATACAAAGTCATAAAAAAACCTCCTTTGCTGGAACACTTATAGTGTGGAGCAAAGGAGATAAAATTATTCTGGATAGACGAGATGAGTTTCGTCGATGTTTTCTAAAACTTCTTTTAAAAATTTATCTGCCAGATAGTTTGTCATTGGAAGGTTCATATCCAGATAGTTTCCGCAGTCTCTGGCACAGGCACCAGGAACTTCGTCCTTATAATCCCGTATAAAGCGGAACATGTCCTGTATGAGAGAAACAATATCGGAAGATGTGTAATCGCCATTTAAAAGAAGATAAAATCCGGTACGACAGCCCATAGGACCAAAGTAGATGGTTTTGTCTGAAAAATCCGGGTGATTTCTTAAAAAAGTAGCACCGAGATGCTCAATGGTGTGGACTTCTGCAGTGTTCATAACCGGCTCAAAATTCGGACGGGTCATGCGAATATCGAAGGTTGTTATGGTGGATTCACCGGCTTTATCTTTTCGGGATACATAGATACCTGGAAGTAATTTTAAATGATTAATTGTAAAACTTGCTATCTTTTCCATAAATGATCTCCTTTAAATTAGATTAATATACATATGATATTATAAAACAAGAAGACCAATTCTGCAAATAATGTTGAATTTTAACAGGTACACGTGTAAAATAGAACCAATGGAATCTTAAAAAGGAATGGAGTCTGTAACATGAAGAAAAATAATATGCGTTTTTACGTGACGATAACTATCGTAAAAATTGCGACTAAGATACTAAAGCTGCTTGGAAGAAATGCAACGCATCTGCCGGGCTGGCTGGCAAATCAGTTGTGTCCTGACTTTCTTGGACATTTGGAAAAACCGGAAACTCTGGTTTATATTACCGGAACAAATGGTAAAACGACGGTGTCGAATTTGACAGCGGAGATTCTTCGGGATAATGGCTACAATTTTGCCAATAATGCCTCAGGAAGTAATGTGAGTGAGGGACTTGTATCCGCTCTTTTATCAAAGAGCAGCTTTTTTGGCAAAGCCAATGAAAAACTCGCTATTCTGGAAGTAGATGAACGATATTCACCATTGATTTATCCATATATGCAGCCGGATATTTTTCTGTGTACAAATCTCTGCAGGGATGCCTTGGATAGAAATGCCAATGTAGACTTTATCGTGGATATTCTTAACACGAATATTTCAGACCATACAAAGATGATTTTAAACGGAGATGATTTAATTGTCAGTCATTTAAAACCGGACAATGAACGTGTTTATTTTGGTATTGATAAACTGCCGAGGGACAGTAAGGCCAGACCGAATATTGTCAGAGATATTATCGTATGTCCGGACTGTGATACACCGCTTGAGTATGATTTCCTCAGATATAATCACGTCGGACGTGCACACTGTCCAAATTGCGGCTATGGTTCTCCGGAAGTAAATTATGATGTTACCTCTGTTGATGAAGAGAAGATGGAATTTACCATTAAAACAGCGACAGGTGAAGAAACATACCGGTTGCTTGGTAAGAACATAACAGATGTTTATAATGAATTAACAGCGATTACACTGCTGCATGAATTGGGGCTCACTTATGAACAGATTTTTAAATCTATGAATAAGATGAAGCTTGTGGCATCCAGATATAATGTAGAAAAAGTTGGCAATAAAGAAGTTATCATGTGTCTTGCTAAAGGCCAGAGTCCTATTGCCAGTTCCCGTGTTTTTGAATTTATTGCAGAGCAAGGTGGCAACAGTGCTGTTGTTCTTTTGAATTATGATTATCATGATGATCTTCATTCATCTGAGAATATGGCATGGATTTATGAAGCGGATTATGAATTTTTAAATACGGATTCCGTGAAACAGATTATTCCGGGCGGAAAACGCTGCTATGATTATCAGCTTCGGGCCCTTTTGGCCGGAGTATCGGAAGAACGCATCGAATGTGCATTGAATCCGGAAGATGTGGTTAAATTGGTAAATCTTTCTGAAGTGGATAAAATTTACATTCTTCATGCAGTTTATACACGGCCGAAGGCTTTGGAAATTAAGGAACATCTGATAAAACGTATACAGAAGGGGGAAAAATAAGATGAGAATAGAAATTTTATTTCCAGAATATTGCAACCTCTTTGGTGATTTGGGAAACATTATGTATTTAAAGGCCTGTATGCCGGATGCAGAGTTTATTGAAACTTCTATCAACAGTGAGCCTGTATTTGCTACAGAAGAAGTGAATTTGATTTATATGGGACCTATGTCTGAAAGGGCACAGGAGAAGGTTATTGCAAAGCTCATGCCTTACAAAGAACGTATTGAAGAACTAATTCAGGCAAAACAGGTATTTCTTTTTACAGGGAATGCCATGGAAGTTCTTTTCCGAGAGATTATTGATGGTGAACGGACAATACCGGGATTGAATATTTTTGATTTTTCTGCAGTGCGTGATTATGCTCACCGCTATAATGGTAATTTTTATGGAGAATTTAATGAACGGAAGCTTGTTGGCTGTAAAACCCAGTTCACAATGGCCTATGGTGCCAATGAACACTCCTTCTTTGCTAAAGGAATCCGGGGCATCGGAATCAATAAGAATACCTTTTATGAAGGTGTTCGACGTAAGAATTTTTACGGGACCTATCTTGTAGGACCATTATTGGTTATGAATCCCTATTTTACTCAATATCTTATGTATCATATGGGCATCGAAGAACCAAAGCTGGCCTATGCAGAGGCTATTAAAACAGCCTATAGGCAGAGACTGACAGAACTTGAGAATAAAAAGACGGCGATGGAAAAAGAGTAATAAAAATCAGGAGGAAAAGCATGGATAAATATAGAGCTTATGTAGGTTCATATACCCGGGGTGAAAGTAAAGGGATATATATGTATGATTTCAATTCAGAGGATATAACCTTTACTGAGCAGGGGGTGACAGAGATAACCAATCCATCCTTCCTGACTCTTTCCGATAATGGCGAATATTTATATTCGAACTGTGATGAAGGTGTAGCTGCTTTTAAGATTCTGCCGGATGGGAATTTGGAATATTTAAACCGTCATTCCGTTCAGGGACTGCGTCCGTGCTATTTGCAGGTGGATTCAGCCAATGAATATCTGGTAAGTTCAGGGTATTATGATGGCAAACTGACGGTGTCCCGTATTAATTCGGATGGAACTGTGGGCGAAGTGACGGATGAAGTTTTTATGAAGAGTCCGGGCAGTGTTATTTCGCGGAACAACCGTTGTCATGTCAATTGTGCTCTGTTTACACCGGATGAAAAATATATTCTGGCTGTAGATTTGGGTATGGACCAGATTAAGGTTTACAGCTTTGACCGGAGTACCGGCAAAATCAAGTTGAATGATATCGTTCGATGTGACATAGATTCAGGACCAAAACATATTATTTTTTCGAATGATAAAAAATACATTTTTCTGACCCATGAGAATGCCAATATGGTTACAGAATATGCTTACAGCATGGGGAAAAAGGGACCGAAGTTTGATAAACTGGATGCCTGCTCAACCCTGCCGCCGAAATTTACAGAGGATAACTGTGCAGTGACTTTGCGGATTACAGATGATGACCGGTATCTTTTCGTGACAAATTCCGGTGATAACAGTGTGGCAATTTATAAAATCGGAGAGGACCATAAGATGAATACGATCTGTGTCCTTCCGGTCAGTGGTATTTATCCGAGGGATTTATATATCTTTCCGGACAAAAAGCATTTTGCTTCGATTAACCAGGAGTCGGAAACGATTACCGTTTTTGGTGTTGAATATGAAAAAGGATATATATGTATGAAAGGACGGCCAATACACGTGCCGTGTCCAACCTGTATTGCTGTAAAGAAATTATAGACAAAAAAACCCCTGAAGGCTGAACCGCTTTCAGGGGTTTGCTTTATACATGATAGAATTCTAAAATCTTATCCATTCGAGAAGTCATATTGGCGAGAAGTGCATCCATAATCGTGATGGCGGCCATAGATTCCAGAACAACGACAGCTCGTGGAACGATTACCGGGTCATGGCGGCCTTTAATCTGTATCTCGATGTTCTCACCAGAATTATTTACTGTCTGCTGAGTGCGGAAGATAGAAGGTGTTGGCTTGATAGCTGCCCGAATCCGGATAGGTGAGCCGTCACTCATACCGCCAAGAATACCACCGGCATGATTTGTACGTTTTGTAATATGTCCTTCTTCAGAAATAAAAGCATCGTTATTCTCAGAGCCGTAGGCATTAGCCGCTAAAAATCCATCACCGATTTCAACGCCTTTGACAGAACCAATGGACATTACGGCTTTCGCCAGGTTTGCATCCAGTTTTTCAAAAACAGGTTCGCCAAGTCCGGCAGGAAGGCCTGTGATGATACAGTCAATCGTGCCTCCGATAGAATCCTTATCAGCCATCATATCTCTGAGCAGAATTTCTGCTTTTTCAGCAGAAGCAGCATTAGGCATATTCAGAGGATTTTTATAAAGCTCATCAAAATCAAGAGCGGTTTCATCGACGATAACAGGTCCGATACTTCGGGTATAGGCCTGAAGCTTTATACCAAAACTGTTTAAGAATTTGGAAGCAATGGCACCGGCAGCAACTCGTCCAATCGTTTCACGGCCGGAGGAACGACCACCTCCGCGGTAATCCCGGAAGCCATACTTTTCATCAAAAGTATAGTCAGCATGTCCCGGACGGTAGTAGCTGGCAATTTCTGAATAATCCGAAGAACGGGCTGTCTTATTCCATACCATCATGGAAATCGGTGTTCCTGTGGTTTTACCGTCAAATACGCCGGAAAGAATCTCGACCTGGTCTGCCTCGGAACGAGGGGTAGAATAGGGGGACTGTCCCGGTTTCCTGCGGTTTAAAAAAATCTGTATATCTTCTTCAGATAAGGGGAGTCCGGCCGGACAGCCGTCAACAACGACACCAAGTCCTTTGCCATGGGATTCGCCCCAGGTTGTTATTTTAAATATATTTCCAATGGTTGAACCAAACATAATGTCACCTCAGTTTTAAATTATTCTTTTTATTATATCGAATATATCTTCAGGATGCAATAAAGATTGTAAAAATAACGGATATGGATGAAAAATGACGGTTAATTCTTGTGACGTTTGTGCGTAATTTTGTGAAAAATTTGTTTAGTATACGAATTAATGTAAAGAACATACAAATTGGACAGACCAATTTACAGCGGAATAACGATTCACCATAGAATTCACTCATAAAAATTGTTTTGACAAATACTGGATTTCGTGTTAAAACTGTTAAGAAATAACGCAGTATTGCAGTTATCCAGTTTGGAGGTAGAAAGATGAAGACCCAGATCAAGTTACAGGACATTCACGGGGCCAAAGAGTTCGTCCGAGCTGCTGTAGATTGTGATTTTGACATTGATGTATATTACAACCGTATTGCTTTAGATGCAAAATCCATCTTAGGAATTTTAAGTTTGGACCCACGACATCCGATTACTGTTGACTTTGAAGGCGAGAATACTGGCTTTAGAGAAGTACTTGAAAAATACGCTATCTAATTATTTTAGATATAGACTAGATTACGGACTTGCGAAGCGGACATAATTACAGACTTGCGAAGCGGACTTGGAGACATAGCTGTTCAACCAGAGGGTAAACCGATGGAGGGCAGCTTTTTTCTTTTTTATTATATATAAATGTAAAACATTGTGAATTACGGATTCAGATAAGGGGCAAAATCAAATGGAAAGAAAAATGGAGTTTGATCCGGAGCAGTTACATATCATTTTAAATCAAATGAATATAGGACTTGCCGTGTACAAAGTAACGAAAGAAAAACTGGATGAAGTTAAGATATATTATTGTAATCAATATATGGCAGAGCTGATTGGATGTACACGAAGCGAGCTGATGGGGGCTTATCAGGATGATATATGGGCCTTTGTTCATAAGGATGATTTAGAGGGCTTGAGGACGAGAGCACAGCAAGCCATGTCAGGTGTCATTCCACATGAGGCATTTAATCAGAAGATTCGTATTATCCGAAAAGATGGCAGTATTCTGTGGATTAATCCTAAATTTATTGCTATGAAAGAATATCCATCAGGATATGATTTCTATATTACATTTCAGGATATTACGGACCAGGTGGAAGCTCAGCACAAATATGAGGAAGAGATGACCTACTATTCAACCTTTGCAAAACGAAGTTTGGCCTTTTTCCATTGTAATATGTCAAAGAATATGGTTCAGAAGAAGAATAGCAGCAACATATCCATGATGGAAGTTCTTCAACATCAGAATGTAGACGATATTTTGGAGTCCATCGGGGATACAATCCCTTTGCCAAAGGAACGGGAAGAATATGACCGCCACTTTAAAAGGGATGCAATGATTGGGGCTTTTGAACGGGGTGAAGTTCACTTTGCTATGGAACATTGGGATGTTTGCGTGGACGACTGGATTGAGACTTCTTATGATTTGCTGAGAAACCCAATTACAGGAGACATAGAAGCCTTTATGTTTGCCCGTGATATTCATCAGAGAGTTCTGGCACAGAAGATTATCAGTACAATAGCAAAACAGGAATATGATTATATCGGTTGTATTGATGTTAAAAAGGGAGAGTATTCTATTTATATTCAATCCCCAAATGAAGAGGTAAGAATTCCTTTCACAGGACCGGCAGATTATACAGATACTGTTAAGCATCTGATTCAGGATTATATCAATCCTGAGAATGCAGATGAAGTTACTTATAATATGGAATTGGCAACGATTCGTGAAAAATTAAAGAAGGAACCCATTTACTCTTTTGTGCTGCAAATGCTGGAGAAGGATGGAAGCTGGCATTATAAAAGAATGTCATTCATGTACTTGGGCGAAATGGAGAATATTATTTTATTTGCAAGAAGTGATATTCAGACAATTATGATGGAAGAACAGGAACAAAAGCAGATGCTTGGCCATGCATTAGTAGCTGCAGAGCAGGCCAGCAAAGCAAAGACGGAATTCCTTTCACGTATGAGCCATGAAATCCGTACACCAATGAATGCCATTATCGGATTATCCGCATTGGCAGCATCGGATGTAGATAAACCAGAACTGATGACGGATGCGATAGCTAAGATAGGGATGAGTGCCAGATACCTGTTGAGTCTGATTAATGATATTCTGGATATGAGCCGTATTGAGAGCGGACGCATGGAGCTCAATGAACATGTTTTTGATTTCCAGAAACTGATTTCCAATATTAATAATATCATTTATCCTCAGGCTGCCAATAAAGGTATTGATTATGATGTTATTATTAAAGGTTTTGTAGAAACGGCTTATATGGGCGACGAAACAAAGCTTCAGCAGATTCTGATTAATATTTTAGGTAACTCCATTAAATTCACACCAGCCGGAGGAAAGGTAACCTTAATGCTGGAGCAGGTGGAATGTGTGCGGAACCGGGCAAAACTTCGTTTTACCATAAGTGATACAGGCATAGGCATTGAGGAAGACTTCATCCCACATCTTTTTGAAACTTTTACAAGAGAAGCCAATGGTTATACATCAACTATTCAGGGAACAGGTCTCGGTCTTGCTATCTCCAAGAGTATGGCTGAAATGATGGATGGAACAATTCATGTTCGGAGTATTAAAGATATTGGCTCGGTGTTTACAGTGGATGTCCATTTGGTTGTTTCTCAGGAAACGAAAGAGCGGTTGAATATGATTCAGTCAATGAATCTGTCCAAGTTACATGCACTGGTTGTAGATGATGATGTAATGGTTTGTGAATCTACAGAAAAGATCTTAAAAGATATGGGAATTCAGGCGGAATGGGCAGTATCCGGACGGGATGCTGTCGATAGGGTTCGCGTAAAGCATGAGCAGGGGAATGACTTTGATACTATATTTATTGATTGGAAAATGCCGGACTTGGATGGAATTGAAACAACCAGACAGATTCGTGCCTTAGTAGGAACGGATGTGACGATTATCTTTATGACGGCCTATAACTGGGCAGCCTTTGAGGAGGAAGCCCGTGAAGCCGGAGTTGACTACTTCATGGAGAAACCTCTTTTCGAGGCATCTATCGTGGCGGCCCTGGAAACACTTTATCTGAATCGTGAAAAAGAAAGTAAAATTGTTATAGAGCAGAAGAAAGAGTTTGACTTGAAAGGCCGGCATATTCTTCTGGCAGAAGACCACTATCTGAATGTAGAGGTTGCAAAACGGATTCTTGAAAAAGAAGGTATGAAGGTCAGTGTTGTAAATAATGGGCTGGAGGCTTTAGAAACCTTTGCTGAATCAGAGGTCGGAACCTTTGACGCTATTTTAATGGATGTCCAGATGCCAATTATGGATGGTTTGATGGCAGCCTCTAATATTCGTAAAATGAAAAAAGAGGGAAGCCGGACCATTCCAATTATAGCCATGACGGCCAATGCTTTTGATGAAGATATTGAACGTTCGAAAGAGAGCGGGATGAATGCTCATATTGCGAAACCTTTTGACCCGGAATTCGTTTACGAAACCTTGAATCGGTATATTAATGGTTGCTAAAATGTGACGGTGACGTTATAATAGTAATGTTACTCTCAAAAATGAGAAGTTCAGTGATTAAGGGGGACTTTATGTATAAAGTATTAGCAACCGATGGCCGGGCCAAACGGGGAGAGCTGACAACGGTGCATGGAAAGATTCAGACACCGGTTTTTATGAATGTAGGAACAGCAGCCGCTATTAAAGGTGCAGTAGCAACGACGGATTTACAGCAGATTAAAACCCAGGTGGAATTATCAAACACCTATCATCTGCATCTGCGTCCGGGGGATAAAGTTGTAAAACAACTTGGCGGTCTTCATAAGTTTATGAATTGGGACAAACCTATTTTAACAGATTCAGGTGGTTTTCAGGTTTTTTCCCTGACCAGTCTGAGAAAGATAAAAGAAGAGGGCGTCTATTTCAATTCCCATATTGACGGCCATAAAATTTTTATGGGTCCTGAAGAAAGTATGCAGATTCAGTCCAACCTGGCATCGACGATTGCTATGGCCTTTGACGAATGTGCTCCTTATCCGTCAGACAGGGAATACATGATTCCATCTGTTGACCGGACAACCCGGTGGCTTTACAGATGTAAGGCAGAGATGGAAAGGTTAAATTCTTTAGAGGATACGATTAATCCAAAACAAATGCTTTTTGGTATTAACCAGGGTGGAACCTATAAGGATATTCGTATTAATCATGCAAAGACAATTTCCGAATTGGATTTAGACGGTTATGCTCTGGGAGGGCTGGCCGTTGGTGAACCCCATGAAGAAATGTATCATATTATAGAGGAAACAGTACCATACCTGCCACAGAATAAACCAACCTACCTAATGGGTGTTGGAACACCTGCGAATATACTGGAAGCAGTAGACAGGGGCGTGGATTTCTTCGACTGTGTTTATCCTTCAAGGAATGGACGGCATGGGCATGTATATACGAATCATGGGAAATTAAATCTTTTCAATGCCAAATTTGAATTGGACGCTCGTCCGATTGAAGAAGGCTGTGGCTGTCCGGCCTGCCAGAATTACAGCAGGGCCTATATACGCCACCTTCTTAAGGCTAAGGAAATGCTGGGAATGCGTCTTTGTGTCTTGCACAATTTGTATTTTTATAATACAATGATGGAAGAGATTCGGGCGGCTATCGAAGAACATCGGTATGCAGCTTATAAGAAATCTAAGCTGGAAGGCTTTGAGATGAAAGAAGAAAATTAATTTTAGGAGGAAGATATTTATGACTGGAAATTACTGGTTATGGGTGATTGCTTTATTGGCAATATATGGAGTTGTATTATACTTTTTATCAATCCGCCCTCAGAAAAAACAAGAGAAGAAGATGCGGGAGATGCTGGATGCTTTAGAAGTAGGCGACAGTATCGAAACAAACGGCGGACTTTTCGGGGTTGTTATTGATATTAGTGACGATATCCTCATTGTTGAGTTCGGTGGCGACAGACATTGTCGTATTCCAATGCGTAGACAGGCTGTTATCAGCATTGAAAAAGCGAATAGCACAGAAGATTAAGATGGAATGTAAGGCCTCGTTTGGTAGTAACCGAATGGGGCCTGATTTAATATAACATAGGGAGGAATGACATATGGAGAGAGTCGATTTGCATACCCATTCATCGGCTTCGGATGGGAGTATGTCGCCGACAGAAGTTATGGAAGCGGCAAGCCAGGCAGGACTTAAAGCAGTTGCACTCACAGACCATGATACGATGGAAGGTGTGCCGGAGGCTTTAAATGCGGCTGAAGACTTGGGCATTGAATGTATTCAGGGCATTGAATTATCTGCTTTTTATAAAAATCAGGAAGTGCATATTGTAGGATTGTTTCTGGATTATAAGGACCCGGTTTTACAAGAAAAGCTGGAAGATTTTCGTCAGGTTCGGGAAAGTCGGAATGTCAGAATGATTGAAAAGATGCAGAATGCAGGTGTGGATATTACCATGGAAAAACTTCGGGCATTGGAAGGGGCCGCCGTGATTACTAGAGCCAATTTTGCAAAATACCTTCTCCATATTGGATATATATCATCAATTGCAGAGGCCTTTGACAAATATCTTTCACCGGGCATGGATTTTTTTGTGCCTAAGACGGGCGTAACTCCTGAGATGGCTATCCGGGCAATTCGTGAAGCCGGGGGTGTTGCTGTGCTGGCCCATCCTCTGAGTTATAAATTCACAAAAAAAGAATTGATAGAATGTATTGAAACTATGAAGTCTTATGGGATTCAGGGTATTGAAGCATATTACAGCACCCATTTGGCAGCAGATGAGCGAGAGATAAAAAAGCTGGCAAAAGAATATGGCTTGACTGTTTCGGGAGGCTCAGATTTTCATGGCAGTGTGAAACCCCATATTCAGATAGGCAGAGGAATGGGAAAACTGGTCATTCCTTATGATGTTTTAGAAAAATTGAAAAAAATAAGAGCCTAGTCTTTTTCACGGTATAAAAACATATAGTTTAGAGAGAAAAAGATTGAGGGCATTCTATGAAACCCTATGTCATTGCTGTATTAAAGGCACTGGTTATAAGTTATATTATTTCTGCGGCATCATTGCTTGTATTATCGGCCATGCTTTACTGGCTGGATATTGGCAATGCACAGATTCGACTGGGCATTGTTATAACCTATGTTCTTTCAACTTTGGCCGGCGGATTTTATGTTGGAAAAAAAGTAAAAAAAAGAGAATTTCTTTGGGGACTTATCGTTGGATTATTCTATTATGCCATACATATCGCAGCAGTTGTGGCACTGGAAGGTATGCAGCCGGAGAAGATTGTTCCGGGCACGGCATTGGCCCTTCTTTGCATGGGCAGTGGTATGATGGGTGGAATGCTCGGATAAAATGAAAAAATAGCTTTAAACTTGGGAAGATGTATGATATAATATTTCAAGCTATATTAGAGAAAAAGGAGGTCTTCCCGTGAAACATATTAAATCTTTAAACACACGTTCTTTAAAGAATTCAATGGTTAAAGGTGGATGCGGCGAATGTCAGACATCTTGCCAGTCAGCTTGCAAAACTTCCTGCACCGTTGGAAATCAGAGCTGTGAAAATAACAAATAATTCGTAAGCAGCGGTTTAGTCAACTAAGTCGCTGCTTATTACTTGTGTTATGAAATTTCTAAGGAAACCCATATGACAAAGAATATAAGGAGCAGTAGCGTGGTTCATCAATATAAAAATAACGGATATAATATCGTTCTCGATGTAAACAGTGGTTCTGTGCATGTCGTTGACGATTTAGTATATGATATTATCGCCCTCTATGAAACAACTTCAAAGGAAGATATTCTGAAAAAGCTTTCATCTGTCTATGCAGAGAAGGATATTGCAGAAGCCTATGAAGAGATTGAAGAATTAGTCAGGGAAGAATGTCTTTTTACCGAAGATATTTACAAGGATTATATCATTGATTTTAAAAAGCGGCCGACGGTTGTCAAGGCATTATGTCTTCATATTGCCCATGACTGCAATCTGGCATGCAAATATTGTTTTGCGGAGGAAGGCGAGTACCATGGCCGCAGAGCATTAATGAGTTTTGAAGTTGGTAAGAAAGCTCTGGATTTTCTCATTGCGAATTCAGGTTCCAGAAGAAATCTGGAAGTAGATTTCTTTGGTGGTGAGCCACTGATGAATTTTGATGTGGTTAAACAGCTGGTAGCTTACGGACGGGAACAGGAAAAGCTTCATGATAAGCAGTTCCGTTTCACGCTGACAACGAATGGTGTCCTTTTGAATAAGGATATTCAGGAATTTGCGAATAAAGAGATGGCGAATGTGGTTCTGAGTGTGGATGGACGAAAAGAAGTTCATGATTTTATGCGTCCTTTCCGCGGTGGCCAGGGAAGCTATGACAGAATTATACCTAAGTTTAAAGAACTGGCTGAAAGCCGGAATCAGAATAATTATTATGTGCGGGGAACCTTTACGCACTACAATACAGATTTTGCGGCAGATGTGCTCAGTCTGGCGGATGAAGGTTTTAAGCAGATATCTGTGGAGCCTGTAGTGGCACCGGAGAGTGAAGATTATGCGATTAAAGAATCGGACCTGCCTCAGATTATGGAAGAGTACGACAAACTTGCAAAAGCGATGCTTGAGCGGGAGAAGGAAGATAAGGGCTTTAATTTCTTCCACTTTATGATTGATTTGTCCGGTGGACCATGTGTTGCCAAACGACTTTCCGGATGCGGTTCAGGAACAGAATATCTGGCAGTAACCCCTTGGGGAGATTTCTATCCTTGTCATCAGTTTGTTGGGCAGGAAGAATTTCTTATGGGAAATGTCGATGAAGGTATTGTTCGTACAGATATTCAAGGTGAATTTAAATGTTGTAATGTTTATGCCCGTGAAAAATGCCAGACTTGTTTTGCAAAGTTCTACTGCAGCGGTGGATGTGCGGCAAATGCCTATAATTTCACAGGAAAAATCACAGATACATATGATATTGGCTGCGAGATGATGCGGAAACGTGTTGAATGTGCCATCATGTTGAAAGCGGCCAGAGAAGGAGAGTAATCAGATGAAGAATAACAGGGGAAAAAGTATACTGGGCTTATTGCTGATTTTTATTGTTATTGCAGCCTGCGGTTTTGTGTCCTGGAAGGGCGTAGACGAAAGCGGTCAGGGTGCGGCAAAGAATATTAAGCTCGGTTTAGATTTAGCAGGTGGTGTAAGTATTACTTATGAAGCAGATGAAGAGAATCCATCTGCAGAAGATATGAGTGACACTATCTATAAACTTCAACGACGTGTTGAAACCTATAGTACAGAAGCGCAGGTTTATCAGGAAGGAACGAATCGTATTAACGTAGAAATTCCTGGTGAATATGATTCTGAAAAGATTCTTGAGGAACTGGGTAATCCGGGAACTGTACAGTTCTTTGAAATTCCTGAAGTGGCAACAGATAGTGCGGAAGCAACAGATGCTGCAAATCAGACCTTTAATCTGGTTATGGATGGTAATGATATCATTGATGCTCAGGTTATGACTCAGTCGGATGGATACGGCGGAAACGAGTATGTTGTAGAGCTTACCATGAATGATGAGGGAACTCAGAAGTTCAAAGAAGCAACCGAGAGAAATATTGGAAAGCCTATTTATATCGTATATGATGATGAAATCATCAGCTATCCAACAGTAAATTCAGTTATTGAGAATGGACAGGCAATCATCGAAGGCAGCTTTACGTATGAGTCTGCAAGTTCTTTAGCAACTTATATCCGTCTGGGTGCATTGAAACTGAATCTGACAGAAATCCGTTCCAATGTTGTCGGTGCACAGCTTGGTCAGGAAGCTATTCCTACAAGTTTAAAAGCCGGAGCTATTGGCCTGGGCATTATTATTCTGTTTATGATTGTTATGTATCTTATTCCGGGACTGGCAGCCGGATTGGCATTGATTATTTATGTACTTGCAATGCTCTGCCTGTTAAATGGTCTTGAAGTGACCCTTACCCTTCCGGGTATTGCTGGTATCATTTTGTCTATCGGTATGGCAGTTGATGCGAATGTTATTATTTTTACACGTATTAAAGAAGAAATTGCATCCGGAAGAAATGTTCGCGATGCTATCAAAGTTGGTTTTACAAAAGCTCGTTCAGCTATTCTCGATGGCAATATTACGACTTTAATTGCTGCAGCAGTCTTATATTTTATGGGTTCCGGAACAATCAAAGGTTTTGCAATTACACTGGCATTAGGTATTGCCCTGTCTATGTTTACAGCATTGGTTATTACCCACTTTATTGTTAAAGTCTTTTATGGTCTTGGATTCACAAGTGAAAAGTTCTATGGAAGACAGAAGAAGAGAAAAGTATGGCCATTTGTTCAAAATGCAAAATTCTTCTATATTATTTCTGCAGTTGTTATTATCGCAGGATTTGCAGGGATGGGCATCAACCATTCCAAAGGAAATGGAGCCATGAACTATGGTCTTGATTTCACCGGCGGTACATCTATGGCCGTGACTTTCAATGAGAATATTGATGTTACAAGCAGTGATGGTGCAGAACTGCTCAATACAATTACAGACTCTATCGGCACAGGCGATGTTCAGCTTCAGAATGTAAAAGATTCCAATGAAATCGTTATTAAGACACAGGTATTAAATTCAGATCAGAGAAATACTTTAAAAGATGCGTTGGTTGAAAAATACAGTGTGGATGAGAGCTTGATTACAGAAGAAAGTATCAGTGCGGTTGTCAGCAGCGAGATGCAGAGTGATGCTATCATTGCGGTTATTGTTGCAGGTATTTGTATGCTTCTCTATATCTGGTTCCGATTCAAAGATGTTAAGTTTGGAGCAAGTGCAGTTGTTGCATTACTTCACGATGTCCTTTGTGTACTGACCGTTTATGCTTTAGTTCGTATTCCGGTTGGTAATACATTTATTGCTTGTATGCTGACTATTGTTGGTTATTCTATTAATGCGACAATCGTTATCTTTGACCGTATTCGTGAAAACCGACAGATGATGTATCGTGCATCTCTGGATGAAATTGTTAATACAAGTATCAGTCAGACTTTATCACGAAGTATTAATACTTCTTTAACAACCTTTATCAGTGTCTTTGCTTTGTGGCTCTTTGGCGTCGCTGCGATTAAAGAGTTTACAATGCCATTGATGGCCGGTATTATTGCAGGTGCGTTCTCATCTGTATTTATTACAGGTACACTCTGGTTTATGATGAAGAAAATTGGTAAGAAAAACAAGTAAAATTTAGAATGACGGATTTAACTCTACAGGAAATTTTTCGGGATTTTCTGTAGAGTTTTGTTTATGGAGGAACTATGGAAAAATGGATGGTAGCTGCCAGAAAAGCAGATTTTAATCGATTGGCTGAGACATTTTCAATCAGCCCGGTTCTCGCCCGGATTATGGTGAATCGGGGTTTGAAAGAAGATGAAGATTTTCGCAGATATTTGTATGGTGACTTAGGCGATCTTCATGATGGCAGTCTGTTAAAAGATATGAATAAGGGCATCCGACTTTTGAGACAGGCCATATCGGAAGGCCAGCTCATTTGTATTGCCAGTGACTTTGATGTAGACGGAGTATTTTCAGGATACATTTTATGGCAGGGCATAAGAATGGCCGGAGGACGGGCCTATGTAATTGCACCGGACAGAATTCATGAAGGATATGGTCTGAATGAAAGAATTGTGGGAGAAGCCCATAGTAAAGGTGCCGGATGCATTATAACCTGTGATAATGGGATTGCAGCAATGGAAGCAGTGACCACGGCAAAAGAGCTGGGGATGACCGTTATCATTACAGACCATCATGAAGTTATTTATCAAAGCAATATTGATGAAAATGGCAATGTGAAAAAGATTTATGAACTTCCGGAGGCGGATGCGGTTATTGACCCAAAGCAGGAGGACTGCCCTTATCCCTTTGATGGACTCTGCGGTGCAGGGGTTGCTTTTAAAGTGATTGAACAGCTTTATATGTCCAACGGTATTCCTAAAGAGAATCTTTATGAACTGCTGCCTTTTACTGCGATAGCTACAGTGGCTGATGTCATGGATTTAGTGGATGAAAATCGGATTATTGTTAAATATGGTCTTCATCGTCTGGCAAAAACACCCCATTTGGGACTTCAATCCCTCATTCGTCATTGCGGATTGAATAAAGAATATATTTCCGCCTACAATGTCGGCTTTGTTATCGGACCTTGCTTTAATGCGGCAGGACGGTTGGATACAGCCCAGATGGCGGAAGCTCTTTTACAGACGGAGGACAGGGAAGAAGCAGAACGGATGGCAGCAGACCTGGTTTCACTGAATCAGAGCCGTAAGGAGATGACGGTTCTTGGGTATGAACAGGCTTTGGAAAAAATCGCAAAAGAAGAAATATATAAAGACAAAATCATGATACTGTGCCTTGAAGACTGTCATGAAAGTCTTGTGGGTATTATCGCAGGCCGACTGAAAGAGAAATATTATCGGCCGGTGATTGTAGGAACAGAGGCAAACGGAATAATTAAGGCATCGGGACGCTCGATAGAGGCTTATAATATGTACGAAGGGCTTTCTGAATGCAGAGACCTGTTTGAACGGTTCGGTGGACATGCGATGGCTGCCGGAATGAGCCTGAAGGTGGAAAACCTTGAAATATTGAGAAGACGCCTCAATGAAAAGTGCGGCCTTACAGAAGAAAGTCTGATGCCAGTTGTTCATATAGATGTGCCAATGCCATTGGAATACATAAGTGAAGGTTTCGTTCAGGAATTAGAACTACTTGAGCCTTTCGGTAAAGGCAATTCCAAACCGATATTTGCAGAACGTCATTTTAATATTCTCAGAGCTTCGGTTATTGGAAAAAATAAAAATGTTTTAAAGATGATCGTAAAAAATGATTCAGGTGTTTCCATGGAAGCTTTATATTTTGGAGATATTGCGGCTTTTGATGCCTGTGTAGAAGCGTTTTATGGACTGGAAGCAAGAAACAAAATGTATGCCGGACTTCCAAATCCGGTCGATATGGCATTTACGTACTATCCATCTATAAATGAGTTTGGCGGGCGGCGGACGCTGCAGATAACGGTGCAGCATTTCCAAAGAATTCAGCGTTAGGGCTTTGCCTTAAAAGGTATTGTTTTTTAACAGGCACCTGTGGTAAAATATTTTGTATCTATATTCCAGGAAGAGGGAGAAATTGTATGAAAAAGTTAGAAGATTATGTGTTAAGTATACCGGATTTTCCGGAACCGGGCATTATATTCAGGGATGTTACGAGCGTTTTACAGGATGGAGATGGACTTCATATGGCTATAGATGCTCTGGCAGAGAAGTTGGAAGGGCTGGATTTTGATGTGATTGCCGGTTCTGAATCCAGAGGATTTATTTTTGGAATGCCGTTGGCTTATAATCTTCATAAACCTTTTGTTTTGATTCGTAAAAAAGGGAAACTGCCAAGAGAAACAGTTTCTGTGACTTATTCACTGGAGTATGGCACGGCAGAACTGGAGATTCATAAAGATGCCATTTTACCGGGACAGAGAGTAGTTCTGGTGGACGATTTAATTGCAACAGGAGGAACTTCAAAGGCTATGATTCAGCTTGTGGAGAGTCTTGGAGGCGTTGTTGTCAGGAATCTTTTCCTCATGGAACTGGCAGGTCTGAATGGACGCAGTCAGTTAGAGGGATATGATGTGAGTTCTGTGATAGTTTATGGAGGAAAGTAGGGGATTGCATGGATAAAGTCATTGACGTAGATATTATCGAAGATGACCGGGATATGTCCGAGAAAAAAGATTTTATACCGCCGGAGATTCTCTATGCTGAATTGATAGATAAGGTTAAAAAATATCACCCATCGGCAGATGTGACTCAGATAGAGAAGGCTTATCAGATTGCTTTTAATGCCCATGACGGTCAGGTACGTAAATCTGGAGAACCTTATATTATTCATCCTATTTGCGTGGCAACTATTTTAGCAGATTTAGAGCTGGATAAGGAAACGATTGTAGGCGGACTTCTTCATGATGTTGTTGAAGATACGGCTATGACCCTGGATGAGATTGAGGCAGAGTTTGGTTATGAAGTTGCACTGATTGTGGATGGCGTTACGAAGTTGGGACAGTTGTCCTATTCGGCAGATAAGGTTGAGGTTCAGGCTGAGAATCTTCGTAAGATGTTTCTTGCCATGGCTAAAGATATAAGAGTTATTCTTATTAAGCTGGCTGACCGCCTTCATAATATGAGAACTTTGAAATATATGAAACCGGAGAAGCAGCGGGAAAAAGCCAGAGAGACTATGGACATTTATGCACCGATTGCTCAGCGTCTCGGTATTTCTAAGATTAAGATTGAATTGGATGATTTAGCACTTCGTTATCTTGAACCAGAAGTCTATTATAATCTGGCAAGAAATATCACATCCAAGAAGAGTGAAAGAGAAGCCTTTGTCCGGGCGATTGTGGATGAAGTCAGTCATCATATGGAAGATGGCGGTATTAAAGCAGAGGTCAATGGACGGGTTAAGCATTTCTTTAGTATTTATCGTAAGATGGTGAATCAGGATAAAACACTGGAACAGATTTACGATTTGTTTGCTGTGCGTATTATTGTTGATTCTGTAAAGGACTGTTATGCGGCATTAGGTCTCATTCATGAGATGTATAAGCCGATTCCGGGACGATTTAAAGATTATATTGCGATGCCAAAGCCAAATATGTATCAGTCTTTACATACGACTTTGATTGGACCGTCCGGACAGCCTTTTGAGATACAGATTCGTACCTTCGATATGCATAAGACGGCTGAATATGGTATTGCGGCCCATTGGAAATATAAAGAAGATCCGAATGGAAAGAATACAGAAACGAATGAAGAGGCAAAACTGACCTGGCTGCGCCAGATTCTGGAATGGCAGAAGGATATGTCCGATAATAAGGAATTTATGAGCCTTCTGAAGAACGATTTGGATTTGTTCTCTGAAAGTGTTTACTGTTTTACGCCGGCCGGTGATGTAAAGAACCTTCCGAATGGTTCAACCCCTATTGATTTTGCCTACAGCATTCATAGTGCAGTGGGTAATAAGATGGTTGGTGCCCGTGTTAATGGAAAACTGGTAACAATTGATTACCGAATCCAGAACGGTGACCGTATTGAAGTTATTACTTCCCAGAATTCAAAGGGACCAAGCCGGGACTGGCTTAATATTGTTAAGAGCACCCAGGCAAAGAATAAGATTAACCAGTGGTTTAAACTTCAGAATAAAGAAGACAATATTGTTCGGGGTAAAGACCAGCTGATTCAGTATTGTAAAACGAAGAGCATTGTCCTCAGTGAACTTTTGAAACCCGAATATATGGATAAGGTTACCCATAAATACGGTTTCAGAGACTGGGATGCAGTTCTGGCAGCTGTAGGACATGGCGGCTTAAAGGAAGGCCAGGTTATTAATAAGCTGGTTGAAGAAGATAATAAAAAGCATAAGAAGAACATAACGGATACTCAGGTGCTTAAGAACATTTCCGATGTCAAAAAAGTGACGGAATCAAAGACAAGCAAGAAAGCTAAGAGCGGTATTGTTGTCCGTGGCATTGATGATGTGGCTGTACGTTTTTCTAAATGCTGTAATCCGGTACCGGGTGATGAAATTGTCGGATTTGTTACCAGAGGACGAGGCGTATCTATCCACCGGACAGATTGTATTAATATAATTAATATTTCCGCAGAGGATCGGGAACGGCTTCTGGATGCAGAGTGGATGACATCACCGGATGAAGTTACAGGAGAACTGTATAAGGCAGAGATTAATATTTATGTGGAAGACCGTGTCGGCGTCCTTGTGGAAGTGGCAAAAGTCTTTACGGAGAGTGAGATTAATGTGACAGCTATGTCTAGCCGCTCAGGTAAGAATAACACGGCCACTCTCAATGTAACCTTTGACATTCGCAGTGTATCCCAGATGAATAAAGTGATTGATAAACTGAGAAATCTTGAATGTGTTTATGACATCGAACGAACAACAGGAGGCTGATAATGAATATTGCAATTAAGATGATGGTTCTTGGACCGGTAGAGACAAACTGCTATTTTTTAATAAATGAAGATACCAAGGAAGTACTTGTGATTGACCCTGCAGACCGGGCACAGCGTATTGTAGAATGGATAAATAGTGAAGGGTTAAAGCCTGTTGCCATTCTTTTGACTCATGGTCATTTTGATCATATTATGGCTGTAGACGGACTCCGAAAGGAATATGGTATTCCTATGTATGCCAGCAAGGATGAGGTTGAAGTTCTGGCAGAGCCTCAGCTGAATGTTTCTACGATGATGGGTTCCTATGTATCTATGAAAGCAGACGAACTTTTTGCAGATGGGGAAGTGTTGGAACTGGCAGGTATAAAGCTGGAAGTTATATCAACACCGGGCCATACGATAGGAAGTGTTTGCTTCTATATTCCTGAAGAGAAGATGCTTATCAGCGGAGACTGTCTTTTTGAAGCATCTGTTGGTCGGACGGATTTTCCAACCGGAAGCAGCCGTCAGCTGATTGATTCTATTAAAACCCGGTTATTTGTCTTGCCGGAAGATACGAGTGTTTTTCCGGGACATGGCGGAACAACAAGTATAGCTTATGAAAAGACACATAACCCTTTTGTGTACTAAATCTGAATAAGGAAGTTTATAACGATGATTTATCTCTTATTTAATGAAGAACGTTATGAAAATGATATTCGGGCTCTCCTCATGGCATTTTACCATGGGGAGAAAATTTTAGCCCGAAATATAACGAATCTTGAAGAAAAAATATATGATTACACCCCTTCGGACAAGATACTGAGAGTGATTTACAAAGGTGAAAGTGTAAGTCTCTGTTTGTATGATAATCAGGGAAAGCTCCTTGGCGAAGGCTGTTGCGAACAGCTTCCAAAGGAACGCAAAGCGGGAAAAGATGTACTGAAAATCTGTCTTTACGATGTGCTTTCGAAAGTGACGGGGAAGGAACTGCCCTGGGGAACTCTGACCGGAATCCGTCCGACAAAGATTCCATTGAGCTTCTATGAAGAGGGTTTTTCTCGAAATGAGGCAGCAGAGAATCTTAGAAAGGTTTATAAAACCTCTGAAGAGAAGATTCAATTGTGTACCCAAGTGGCCCAGAATGAAAAAAGGATTCTGGACAGTGTGGATTATAAGAAAAGTCTGAGTCTTTATATTGGGATTCCATTCTGTCCGACAATCTGCCTGTATTGTTCTTTTTCAGCTTATCCGTTAAATGTATGGAAAAAGGAAGTGGATAATTACCTGAATGCTCTTTTTAAAGAAATTCGAAAAGTGAGCGAGATGGTGAAGGATTACAAGCTTACCAGTGTTTATATGGGTGGCGGTACACCGACATCTTTGGAAGCGGATCAGATGAACCGGCTGCTGTGCGTATTGGAACAGTCCTTTGATTTAAGTACCATTGAGGAATTTACCATCGAGGCAGGCCGTCCAGACAGCGTAACCATGGATAAACTCAGAGTCATTAAAGCCCATGGTATTGAACGTATTTCCATTAATCCTCAGACCCTGAACCAGAAAACCCTAGATATTATTGGTCGCCGGCATACGGTAGAAGATGTAGAAAATGCTTTTCACATGGCCAGACAGGCTGGTTTTAATAATATTAATATGGATATTATTCTGGGACTGCCCGGTGAGACTGCGGAAGATGTTACAAAGACGCTGGAAGGTATTCACAGATTGAATCCGGAAAGTATGACCGTTCATTCGCTGGCGGTGAAAAGAGCATCCCGCTTAAATCAGAATCTTGAACTTTATCCACCGGCTCATCACGAAGAGGTCAACCGTATGATTCATATGGCGTGGAAAGAAGCGGAAGTTATGGGGATGGAGCCTTATTATCTCTATCGCCAGAAGAATATCGCAGGGAATCTGGAAAATGTCGGTTATGCAAAGCCTGGTAAGGAATGTCTTTATAATATTCTTATTATGGAGGAAAAGCAGAGCATTATTGCCCTGGGTGCCGGTGGTTCTTCAAAGATTGTGATTCCTGAAGAAAACCGGATTGAACGGGTTGAAAATGTAAAGAGTGTCAAAGATTATATTGAACGAATTGATGAGATGATTGGGCGGAAGATGGAAAAATTTCCGAATTTTGGGATTTTTTAAAAAGGGACTTGAAAAAGTTTTAAGTCTGTGCTAATCTACATAAAGACAAAGAAGTCACTAGTGGCTATCTTTGTCTTTTTTTATGTTTTTTTGGGAAAGTAGTCTTGAAGAATTTCCAAATCATGTAAGAAATGGAAATTCTTATCAAATACATGTAAGAAAGGAATGGTAGAAGATGAACAAAGAGACCAGAGAAATCCCTGTTCAGCCGCCTTTGTACAGACCGGAATTTGAACATGATAATTGCGGTATTGGTGCAGTTGTAAATATTAAAGGTATTAAGACCCATGCTACTGTAGAGCAGGCCTTAACAATTGTTGAAACATTGGAGCATCGTGCAGGAAAAGATGCAGAAGGAAAGACCGGTGACGGTGTCGGAATACTGCTTCAGATTTCCCACAAGTTTTTCAGCAAAGTAACAAAGGAGCTTGGCTTTGATATTGGTGGAGAGAGAGAATACGGTATTGGTATGTTCTTTTTCCCACAGGATGAGCTGGCAAGGAATCAGGCAAAGAAGATGCTTGAAATTGTTGTTGAAAAGGAAGGTTTAGAATTCCTTGGATGGCGTAGTGTACCAATTACACCGGATGTTCTGGGACATAAAGCATTGGACTGTATGCCATCTATTATGCAGGGTTTTATCAAGAAACCGGCGGATGTGGAAAAGGGTATTGATTTTGACAGACGTCTTTATATCGCAAGAAGAATTTTTGAGCAGTCCAATGAAAATACTTATGTGGTCTCTATGTCCAGCCGTACCATCGTTTATAAAGGAATGTTCCTTGTAGGACAGCTTCGTCAGTTTTTTACGGATTTACAGGATAAGAACTACGAATCTGCTATTGCAACCGTTCATTCAAGATTTAGTACAAATACAACACCAAGCTGGATGCGTGCCCATCCAAACCGTTTTATCGTACATAACGGTGAGATTAATACCATCCGTGGAAATGCTGACCGTATGCTTGCCAGAGAAGAGACAATGGCATCCCAGATTATGCATTCTGAGATGAGCAAGGTTCTTCCGGTTATTAATAACTCCGGTTCCGATTCAGCGATGCTGGATAATACACTGGAATTCCTTGTGATGAATGGTCTGGATTTACCATTGGCAGTTATGGTGCTTATTCCGGAACCTTGGATTAACAACCGAAATATGAGCCAGGCAAAGAAAGACTTCTATCAGTATTATGCTACAATGATGGAGCCATGGGACGGCCCTGCATCCATTGTTTTCTCAGATGGTGATTTGCTGGGAGCTATTCTTGACCGTAATGGTCTGAGACCATCCAGATATTATGTGACAGATGATGATAATCTTATTCTTTCTTCCGAAGTAGGTGCTTTGGAGATTCCATCAGAAAAGGTCGTTATTAAAGAGCGTCTTCACCCTGGAAAAATGCTTTTAGTCGATACGGTTAAAGGTAAATTAATTGATGATGATGAATTAAAAGAATATTATGCGACTCGTAAGCCTTATGGTGAGTGGGTGGATAAGAATCTTGTCAAATTAGATGAACTTAAGATTCCGAATAAAAGAGTTGAAAGTTATACGAAGGAAGAGCGTACCCGTCTTCAGAAAGCCTTTGGTTATACATATGAAGAATTGAAAACTTCAATTTTGCCGATGGCACAGAACGGTGCAGAGCCGATTGCAGCCATGGGTATTGACAGCCCGCTGCCTGTATTATCCAAACGGCATCAGCCGCTCTTTAAATATTTTAAACAGCTTTTTGCTCAGGTAACCAATCCTCCGATTGATGCTATTCGTGAAGAAGTAATTACTTCCACCAATGTTTATATCGGACCTGAGGGGAATTTGCTTGAGGAAAAAGAAGAAAACTGTAAAGCAGTTAAAATCAAGAATCCTATTTTAACCAATACAGATTTATTGAAGATTAAAAATATGGATGTTGAAGGATTTAAAGTACAGACAATCCCGATTATCTATTATAAAAACACATCCCTTGAAAAAGCTATTGACCATATGTTTGTGGAAGTGGACAGAGCTTACAGAGATGGTGTGAACATGCTGATTCTTTCGGATAGAGGTGTAGATGAAAACCATGTGGCTATTCCTTCCCTTCTGGCAGTATCCGCTTTGGAACATTACCTTGTACGGACGAAAAAGAGAACAGCCCTTGCTATGATTCTGGAAAGTGCGGAACCAAGAGAAGTTCATCATTTTGCAACCCTTCTTGGATATGGTGCATCCGCAATCAATCCATATCTGGCGCAGGAATCCATCAAAGAACTGATTGATTCCAATATGCTTGATAAAGATTATTATGCAGCTGTCAATGACTATAATGATGCCATTCTCCATGGTATTGTAAAGATTGCTTCTAAAATGGGTATTTCCACTATTCAGTCCTACCAGGGTTCTCAGATTTTTGAAGCAATAGGTATCAATAAAGACGTTATTGACCGGTATTTCACAAATACAGTCAGCCGTATTGGCGGCATTGGCTTGGATGATATTGCTTCAGAAGTGAATTTCCTTCATTCCCAGGCCTTTGACCCATTGGATTTGGAAATTGACTTATCTTTGGATAGTTCAGGTACTCACAAATTCAGAAGTGGTAAAGAAGAACATCTTTATGACCCGAACACAATTCACCTTCTCCAGGAATCCACCCGTAAGGGCGATTATAACCTGTTTAAGGAATACAGTGCAGCCATTAACGATGAAATGCGAGTTATGAATCTGCGTGGCCTGATGGATTTTGATTATCCGTCGGCAGGTGTTCCTATTGATGAAGTTGAAAGTGTTGAATCCATCGTACGTCGATTTAAAACAGGTGCTATGTCCTATGGTTCTATTTCCCAGGAAGCCCACGAAACACTGGCGATTGCAATGAATACCATTCATGGTAAATCAAACAGTGGTGAAGGTGGCGAAAGTCTGGAACGTCTGACCATTGGAAAAGATGGATTGAATAAGTGTTCTGCTATTAAACAGGTGGCTTCCGGACGATTCGGCGTTACAAGCCGTTACCTCGTCAGTGCTAATGAAATTCAGATTAAGATGGCGCAGGGGGCAAAACCGGGTGAAGGCGGACATCTGCCAGGTGGTAAAGTTTATCCTTGGGTTGCGAAGACAAGACATTCAACTCCGGGTGTAGCATTGATTTCTCCACCACCACATCACGATATTTACTCAATTGAGGATTTGGCTCAGTTGATTTACGATTTGAAAAATGCCAATAGAGAAGCAAGAATTTCTGTCAAACTGGTATCCGAGTCAGGGGTTGGTACAGTTGCAGCCGGTGTAGCTAAAGCCGGTGCACAGGTTATTTTGATTTCCGGATATGACGGTGGTACAGGAGCAGCACCTAGAACATCTATTCATAATGCAGGTCTTCCTTGGGAACTTGGTCTGGCTGAAACACATCAGACCTTGATTATGAATGATTTACGTTCAAAGGTTATTCTGGAAACCGATGGAAAGCTTATGACTGGCCGTGATGTTGCTATTGCAGCAATGCTCGGTGCTGAGGAATTCGGTTTTGCAACAGCACCATTGGTAACGATGGGCTGCGTTATGATGCGCGTATGTAATCTGGATACCTGTCCGGTAGGTGTTGCAACTCAGAATCCGGAACTTAGAAAACGTTTTAAAGGTAAACCGGAGTATGTTATCAACTTTATGTACTTCATTGCACAGGAACTTCGTGAATACATGGCTAAATTAGGCATTCGCACAGTGGATGAACTGGTTGGCCGCAGTGATTTACTTAAAGTTAAAGAAAATGCTGCCGGCAAATGGTCCGATAAGATTGATTTGTCAGCCATTATAAATAATCCATATCAGCATACAGACCGGGAGATGAAATTTGATCCTGCTCAGGTTTATGATTTTGAGTTGGAAAAAACAGTGGATATGCAGGTTTTAATGAAAGAATTCAAATCCGCACTTCACAATAAAAAGAAAAAGAAAATCGAAATCAATGTTAAGAATACAGACCGTTCTCTTGGAACCATTTTTGGCTCAGAGATTACAAAACGTTACCAAGATACATTGGAAGACGATATGTTTACCGTAAAATGTACAGGAAGCGGCGGTCAGAGTTTTGGAGCATTTATTCCAAAGGGACTTACATTAAATCTGACAGGTGACAGTAATGACTATTTCGGAAAAGGTCTTTCCGGAGGAAAACTGACACTTTCACCACCAAAGAATATTAAGTTTAAACCACATGAAAATATTATCGTAGGAAATGTTGCTCTTTATGGAGCGACCAGTGGTAAAGCCTTTATTAATGGCGTTGCCGGAGAACGTTTCTGTGTACGTAATTCCGGAGCTATCGCAGTTACAGAAGGTGTTGGCGACCATGGATGCGAATATATGACAGGTGGATGTGTTGTTATTCTTGGAAGCACAGGAAAGAATTTTGCGGCCGGCATGAGTGGCGGTATCGCCTATGTTCTGGATGAAAACAGTGATTTTTATACAAGAGTTAATAAAGAACTGGTTTCTTTGGAATCGGTTACATCCAAATATGATGTACAGCAGTTAAAAGAAATGATAACGGAACATGTGGAAGCTACAGGTTCTGAGATGGGTAAAATGGTTCTCGATAATTTTGTGGATTATCTTCCAAAATTCAAGAAAGTTCTGCCACATGATTACAGTAAGATGCAGACAGCCATTGCTCATATGGAAGAAAAGGGCTTAAGCATTGACCAGGCACAGATTGAAGCATTTTATGCAAATAAGAGAGGATAGGAGGTAAGACGTCATGGGAAAACCAACAGGATTTATGGACTTTGATAGACAGAACAGTAAAACCATTGCGCCTGAAGAACGCATCAAAAACTTTGATGAATTCCATATTCCTCTGAGCAAAGAATGCCAGGAAACACAGGGCGGAAGATGTATGGATTGCGGTGTGCCTTTTTGCCAGTATGGACAGATGATTGGCGGAATGGCATCCGGATGTCCTTTGAACAATCTGATTCCTGAGTGGAATGATTTGATTTATGCAGGAAATTGGGAACGGGCGTTAAAACGTTTGAAGAAAACCAATAATTTTCCGGAATTCACATCCAGAGTATGTCCGGCCCTTTGTGAAGCGGCCTGCACATGTAATCTGAATGGTTCACCGGTATCTGTTAAAGAAAATGAACATGGAATTGTTGAGTTTGGTTATGCAAATGGCTTAATTCAGCCCGAAATTCCGAAGATTCGTACAGGTAAAAAAGTGGCAGTTATCGGTTCCGGACCAGCCGGACTGGCTGCGGCAGACCAGTTAAATCATAGAGGACATCATGTGACGGTATTTGAGAGAAATGACCGGATTGGCGGACTTCTTCGCTATGGTATTCCAAATATGAAACTGGAAAAACAGGTTATTGACCGTCGTGTCGAACTGATGGAAAAAGAGGGCGTTGAATTCATCACTAATATGAATGTAGGTATTGATATTAAGCCTGCAAAGCTGATGAAGGAATATGATGCAGTGATTCTTGCCTGTGGTGCTTCAAATCCAAGAGATATTAAAGTGCCGGGAAGAGAAAGCCAGGGAATCTATTTTGCAGTGGATTATTTAACCATGGTTACAAAGAGCCTTTTAAATTCAGAGCTTAAGGATGGAAAGATTCCGGCCGTTAAGGATAAAAAAGTTATGGTTATTGGTGGCGGCGACACAGGAAATGACTGTGTAGGTACATCCATCCGTCTTGGCGCGGCTTCTGTGATTCAGTTAGAAATGATGCCAAAAGCACCGGATACCAGGGCAGAAGACAATCCTTGGCCGGAGTGGCCAAAAATCTGTAAAACAGATTATGGTCAGGAAGAGAGTATCACTGTTTATGGACATGACCCACGGGTTTATCAGACAACGGTTAAGGAATTTATTGCGGATGACAAGGGAAATGTGTCAAAGGCAGTTCTTGTAAAACTTGAGTTTAAGAAAGACCCTGAAACGGGAAGAATGAATATGACAGAAGTACCGGGCAGTGAATATATTGAAGACGTGGATTTGGTGCTGATTGCTGCAGGTTTCCTTGGAAGTCAGGACTATGTTATTAAGGCTTTTGGTGTAGATATTGATGCACGAACCAATGTTGTTACAGAGGCAGATAAGTATCTTACAAGTAAAGAAAACATTTTTACTGCAGGCGATATGCATCGTGGACAGTCTTTAGTTGTCTGGGCAATTCGTGAGGGACGGGATGCAGCAAAAGCTGTTGACCATCATCTCATGGGATATACAAATTTATAAGATTTTTTGGAGAAACATCGTTAGCGGTGTTTCTCTTTTTTTGGTTATAAGCTTGTGTGGAAAAGAAAGTCAAAGTATGGTATTCTCTAATTAAGAGTAATGAATAGAAATGGCAGGGGATACGGGACATGAAGAGAAAAGAGAATGAGTCCCTAATCTTGATTATTTGCTTTGCAGCTCTGTTTTTTTCAATTGTTGCAGGCGGAATCATATTGGGAAGCAGATATATTGATAATCAGATGCTTAAGTCGAACGAAGAAAAGGCTATGGATTTGGCCCTGGTTGTTGAGAAAAATCTAACGCTTACAGATGCTGAAGTCGATTACATGAAGACACTGTCTTTTAATGAGATGGAAAAGGACCCGATTAATCACCGAATGACAGATGTGGGGACCGGCATGGACTTAAATGCGCCAACCATCAGCATTTATCTGATTGCACCTTTAGCCGGGAATGAAATCAAGTATTATGTCGATGAAACGAATTCAGATTTTTTCAAGGTTGATGTGGGAACAGCCTTAGATGGAATATGGCTTTTAAATGCTGCCATTGCTGAGGATGGCAATCCTATATTCGCACAGAGAGATGATATCTATCGATATACGCATATTACAGAAGAGATTCAACAGGGGCTGGATGAGAAGACGGCATTTGGTGCTTATTCCAAGGATGAGTGGGGCGAAGTTATCAGTGGCTATGCACCTTTTTATACAGAGAAAGGCAATTTTGTGGGTCTGCTTGGAATAGATATGGACCTGGATGATTATCAGCATGATGTGCATGGTATGGTATTGTTACTGATTCTTCTTTTCACAGTAATAACGTTTACCTTGTTTGGTTTATTTATATGGTTTTATTCGAAATATATAAAGACCCAGAAAGTAAAGATGTATTCTGATTTTTATTCCCGAATCAGCCATGATATGAGAACACCGATGAACGGCATTATCGGGTTATCCCATTTGGCGGAAACCGAGGACAGTCCGGAGGTATTGCACGATTATTTCCATAAGGTGAAGGAATCGGGAGATTATTTGCTGAATCTCATCAATGATACGTTGGACATAAGTAAAATCAGCAGCGGTAAGATGGAATTGAATCTTTCGCCGGTAAAATGCCGGGATATTATTCAGAGTGTTGTGGATATGATTAAAATAAATGCAGAGAAAAATGAGATTACTTTTGAAGTAATAAATCATGATTTTGAGCTGGAAGATTATATTATGATAGATGCCATCCGATTTAAACAGATTTTGCTGAATCTTTTGTCCAATGCTGTGAAGTTTACACCAAAGGGTGGGAAGGTCCGCTTTACGATGGAATGCCTGGGCAAAGATGGTCTGATATTCCACAATAGATTTATTATTCAGGATACAGGAATTGGTATGAGTAAAGTCTTTGTTGAAAAATCAATGTTTACGGCTTTTTCACAGGAATCTAATCAAATGATGCCTCAAATCGAGGGTACAGGACTTGGCCTCTCCATTGTCAAATATTTTGTAGAGAAGATGGGTGGCGGCATTAAAGTTGAGAGTGTGGAAGGTGAAGGAAGTACCTTTACTATAGATGTAGATTTTAAACAGGTGGATATGCCTGAAGAAAAACGAAAGAAAGACGATAGGGTAGAAGAAACAAATATATCAAAAGAAAGTCTTATCGGAAAGCGAATTCTTTTATGTGAAGATCATCCGTTGAATGCTGAGATTGCAGAGAAGCTGCTTGATAAAGCCGGATATATTGTAGAAACGGTGGAGAATGGCGAGATAGGCCTTTCCCTCTTTAAGATGTCAGTTCCAGGCTATTATGCAGCCATACTTATGGATATACGTATGCCGGTTATGGATGGAATCACAGCAACGAAGGAGATTCGAAAGCTGAACCGTGAAGATGCAAGAGATATACCGATTATTGCTATGACCGCCAATGCCTATGATGAAGATATGAGGATTGCAAAAGAGGCAGGAATTGATGTGCATATGGCTAAACCAATCAATCCGGATGTCCTCTATAAAACATTGGCTGAAAGAATACAAACATTTGACGCTCGCTGAATAATATGATATTATCAAGAAAATATAAATTAGAATTTTAGGAGATTTTATGAGAAGCATTGTAGGAAACGAGGACTCTGCAAACTAAATAGTTGCAGTTCAGATGATGAACCCATTTGACGGGAGAAGTCTGTCCTGACGTTGGCATTTTACATTGTCAATGTTTCTGACTTACAAGATGTTTCATACCAGAATTATATTTATAAGTGTTGGCAAGACTGTTTAGGTCATGCCTTTTTTTGCAGAGAATCCTCAGAGATGAAGCCAGTAAACCGGTTTTTGACCTATGGAGGATATTATGAATCAAGAAGAAAGAATTTTAGAATTCGATAAAATAAAAAGGCTTTGGATGGAATACGCATTTACGGAAAAAGCAAAGGAAAAGATAAAAGAAACAGAACCTTTTCTCGCAGAAAGGGAGCTAAAAGCGAAACTAAGAGAAACAACAGAAAGTCGTCAACTTCTGGAAAAGTGTGGAAATCCGCCACTTGTATCCTTGGAAGGAATGGACGATATATTGATGGCGGTTTCAAAAGGGGACTGCCTGACTGCTCATCAGTTGGAACAGGTGAGAGGTGCCCTTGTGGCAGTTCGGCGTTTAATAGATTATCTGGAGAAGGGGAAAGCCTATGATAATTCATTGGCTTATTATGTAGAAAATCTGGATGATATAGCCGGATTAAAATCGGAAATAGATGAAGCGATATATAGTGGAGAAGTGGCTGATGGTGCATCGGTACGTTTGAGAGATGTTCGCAGGGATATTTTGAAAAGCGAAGATAAAATGCGGGAGAAGGCCGAACAGATAGGTCGGAGTAACAAAGATTGTATGTCAGACAGTTTTTGTACATCCCGTAACGGACATATCTGTGTGCCTGTAAAAAAGGAATATAAGTTTAAGATTCCGGGTACGGTTATTGATAAATCGGCGACGGGAAATACGATTTTTATAGAGCCAACGGCTTCGGCAAAATATTATGAAAAACTTCAGCAGCTCTTGGTTGAGGAAGAGGATGAGGTGAAGCGCATTTTATATACGCTTACGGTAGAAGTTGAATCTTTTTCAGAGGTGCTTCAGCAAAATATTCGTACAATAGAAAAATTGGATTTTGCTTTTTCAAAAGGAAAACTCAGCCTGCACTATGAAGGAACCGAACCGGAAATTATTCAGGAAAGAGCCATTCATCTGTCAGATGCCAGACATCCCCTGCTGGAGAAAAGTGTATGTGTGCCGCTGCAGTTTGATATTGGAGAGGATATTCAGGGAATTGTTATTACAGGACCAAATACAGGTGGGAAAACCGTGGCTATTAAGACGGTTGCTTTGTGCTGCATGATGGCACAGTGTGGATTGCATATTCCCTGTAAGGAAGCCCAAATATGTATGTGCAGTAACTTTTTATGCGATATAGGTGATGGACAGAACCTATCAGAAAATCTATCGACTTTTTCTTCTCATATTACGAATGTACTGGATATTTTGAAGCGGGTGAACAGAGAAAGTCTGCTTATTATGGATGAACTGGGTTCAGGTACAGACCCTCAGGAGGGGATGGGAATTGCTATTGCCATTTTAGAAGAATTAAAAAAGAGCGGTTCACTTTTTCTGGTGACCACACATTATCCGGAAATCAAGATCTATGCGGAGAAAGAAAAGGGTATTATGAATGCTAAAATGGCTATGGATGCAGAGAATTTAAGACCCTTATACCAGATGGTTATAGGTGAAGCCGGAGAAAGCTGTGCTCTGCAGATTGCCAAACGTTTGGGGATGCCTGCCTATATGCTTCGCAGAGCGATGAAAGCGGCCTATGATGAAGAACTTCCGGAATTTTTAGAAGATGCACCGGAAGAACTTGAAAAATCCAATGGCATCAGGATTGACAAATATAAGCCGGTAAAAATGAAAAAAGAAATTTCATTTCATCGTGGAGATAGTGTTATGATTTCGCCGGATAAGAAGATTGGTATTGTCTGCCAAGAAGCAAATGATAAAGGCATCCTTCGGGTGCAGTTGCAGGGCAAAAAGATTTGGATAAACTGCAAACGTGTAAAACTGCTGGTCCCTGCAGAAAAATTATATCCGGAGGATTATGATTTTTCCATTATCTTTGATACGGTAGAGAATCGAAAACTTCGTCATCATATGTCTAGAAAGAATATGGGAGATGCAGCTATTTACTATGAAGATTAGCCGGCTCAGATAAGCTTTAAAGACATATAAAGGACGGCAGCATCCCGGAAAGAACGGGGGTTATAGCCACACAGGTGCCATATTCTGTCCAATTTATACTGGAGTGTATTTTTATGAAGAAAAAGTTTCTCGCAGGTGTTTTTTAAAGACATATCACAATCAAAATAGGTTTTTAGAAGTTCAAGGTCATCTTCAGACAGCGGGTTAATTGTTTTTGCAAGAAACAGCTCTTTGCTGTCTGAAGAGACACGCCCAAGTAGAATTTCAAGGTCTAATTCATCAAAAAAGGCAATGTTTTTCAGGCCATTCAGACTGTGAATGGCGATTTGGGCAGCTTCATAAGAATGGTGCTGCTTTAACAGGGTGTCGGAATTTCCGACACCTATTTTAATTAGTCCGCTATATTCTTTGGCAAGTTTCTCAAAAAGATAGGTCCATTTTGGCAAATGTTTCGATTCAAGCAGCAGCAGATACTCATTCGGATATTGAAAGGAATAAAGTTTACTGCCTGTCGTCTCAAAAAGCTGAAAAATCTTTTGTTCAACCAAAGACAGGTTTGAAGGATTGTAACGGGAATCCAGAGCTACCAGTACCGTTTGGTAGTTCATATCTGCTGAAAGCTCATATTGTTTTAAAAAGTCAGAAAAATACAGAGAATTCATGTGTTCATTTGTGATGAGAGAATGAATCACATAATTCAACTGGTCCCGTCGATTATGGTTCTGGGCATCCAGCTCATGTTCACGAAGAATCAGGGAAGTGATTTTCTGAGCAAGATAGGCATACTTACGGACTTCTTCCGGTTTGCCGGTGATGCCGATAACAGCTATGATTTCGCCATTGTATTGAAAAGGGATATTAACCCCTTTTTGGGTGCCTAAAAAGCTGTCATCTGTCTCGACTTCAATGGAAGCACCCTGTTCCACAACATGTTTTCCGATTTCGTGATAATCATTAATACGTTTTGTATTTGTGCTTGCAAAAATATAGCCATTTGAATCAATAAAGTTAATGTCCTGGCCACAGACATCTTTTACTGTTTCAACAATTTGCTGTGCAACCTTTTGCGTAATACGTTTATCCATTTGAAAAAACCTTTCTATTCAATGATATGTATATTATAACATAAAAATATAAAAAGTAAATTTAATAATTGGTATGTATACCATTCTATACGAGGCCATTTTTTGGTATTCTTAATTTAACAAAAGCGAACGAAATAAAATCTGAAATATATAAGGAGAACGGATATGAAAGTTGTAATAGCCATTGATTCATTAAAAGGAAGTTTAACCTCATTAGAAGCAGGAGATGCCATCCGTCAGGGAATTTTAAAAGTCATGAAAGATGCCGAAGTCATTGTAAGACCATTGGCAGACGGTGGAGAAGGTACGGTGGAAGCATTAACACTTGGTATGAATGGACACTTAGAATCTGTTGAAGTAACAGGACCTCTTGGAAAAAAAGTAAATTGTGCTTATGGAATTCTTGGGGATAATAAAACAGCTATTGTAGAGATGTCCGGAGCTGCAGGAATTACATTGGTTGAAGAATCCGAACGTAATCCTTTAATTACGACAACCTATGGCGTTGGTGAAGTTATCTGTGATGCTATAAAAAAAGGATGCAGACATTTTATCGTAGGGCTTGGCGGCAGTGCAACCAATGATGGTGGTATTGGGATGCTTCAGGCACTTGGGTATGGTATCCTGGACAAAGACGGAAACCAGGTATGCTTTGGTGCTAATGGTTTAAAGGAAATCGAAAGCCTTTCTGATGAAAATGTTATTCCTGAATTAAAGGAGTGTGATTTCAGAATTGCCTGTGATGTAACCAATCCTTTGTGTGGTGAACAGGGAAGCGGTGCCATCTATGGACCTCAGAAGGGTGCAACACCAACAATGATTATGCAGATGGATAAATGGCTTGCTTACTATGCAGCTCTTTCCCGCGAAAAATATTCAAAAGCAAACCCAAATCAGGCAGGCGTTGGTGCTGCCGGTGGCATGGGCTTTGCATTCCTTACATATACAAATGCGGTATTAGAATCCGGTATCCAGATTGTACTGGATGAAACAAAACTGGAAGAGTTTGTCCAGGATGCTGACATTGTTGTCACAGGTGAAGGCCGTCTGGACGGTCAGACCGTTATGGGAAAAGCACCAATTGGAGTTGCTGATATCGCAAAGAAGTTTGATAAAAAAGTTATTGCATTTTCAGGTGCAGTTACAGAAGACGCAGTAGCATGTAATGAACATGGAATTGATGCCTTTTTCCCAATCCTTCGCAGTGTAGGAACATTGCAGGATGCTATGGATTCAGAAAATGCAAGAAACAATATGATTGCAACCGTTGAGCAGGTATTCCGCCTGATTCAGAGCTGTAAATAACAGTATATAAATTTGCCCCCCAATAATATTTTTTATATTTTCAAAAGCCATCGGGTTTATCCTGATGGCTTTTGTGTTTGTATAAGAGGGAAGATGTGGTAAAATGTAAATGTGTGAATATTATTTTAGGGGCTATTTAAGATGAATAGAACAATTTTATATGATAAGAATATCCGGGAACCTTTATTTGATTTTCTGGAGGAATATTACGGAAAGATTCGGATTATAGAAGAAAAGCAGACTGGAAAATCCAGAGCAGATGTTGTAATGGTTACAGAAACGGCTCTTTATGGCATTGAAATAAAAAGTGATGCGGATACTTATACCCGGCTTAAACGGCAGGTAAAGGATTATAATCTGTATTATGATTACAATTATGTGGTAGTGGGGACGAGTCATGCACAGCATATTGGGGAGCATGTGCCAAAGTTCTGGGGAATTATTACGGTAGAAGATGCAGTTGGGGAAGTGGATTTTTATGTGCTTCGTCAGCCGGAAAAGAATCCAAAATGTAAATGGCAGCGGAAGATAAGCCTTTTGTGGCGGCCGGAACTGGCCCACATACAGGAATTAAACGGGATGCCGGGGTATAAGAATAAGAGTAAAAAGTTTGTCGCAGATACAATTCTGGAGCGTGTGCCGGAAGAAATCTTAAGCAGGCAAATGAATGAAGAACTTTTTCAGAGAGATTATACGGAAATCGAAGCCGTTATAAAAAACTATCGGAAGGGGCGAAAGAGATGAGAAAGTGTTATGTCTTTAAATGTCAGCGATACCCCAAATGTGCAAAGGCGGCAGGCAGTGTCTGCGGACTGGATGATTATAATAAAGATGGGGTTATTTCAGCAGAGGAATGTTATGAACGTGAGGATAAGCCGGAGTATGTAGAAAAAACAAATAAAAAATATGGATTATTTAAAAATACTTTGTGAGAATTGAACTATTACACCAAATTTTTATTTATGCTATTCTTATTGAAGAAAAAGGTGGTAGCCGTGCATGTGAAAGCCAAAACATGCTCGGCTGCTTTTTTTATGAGATTACATAGATGGGAGAAAGAACAAATGAATCAAAATGCAAATCATTATCTGGCGGAGGAAAAAGTTGGGAAATTAATGCTCAAATTTTCTGTTCCGTGTATTATGTCACTTTTAGTATCATCACTTTATAATATCGTAGACCAGATTTTTATTGGCCGCGGTGTCGGCTATTTAGGAAATGGTGCAACAAATGTTGTCTTTCCAATTACGATTATCGCTCTTGCAATCGCCTTAATGATAGGTGATGGCTGTGCTGCTTTTTTAAGTATCTGCCAGGGTAAAAAAGACTCAGAAAGTGCTCACAAAAGTGTAGGAAATGCAATTACCATATTAATTGCTTCAAGTATTGTCCTTACTGTTATTTTCGTTCTGATGAAGGAACAGATTTTACACGGTTTTGGCGCAACAGAAAATAATATTGCTTATGCACGAGAGTATTTTAACTATATTGTTATTGGAATTCCATTTTTTATTTTTGGAAACGGAATGAACTCTATTATTCGTGCTGATGGAAGTCCTCAGTTTGCCATGTTGTCAACGCTGGTAGGCTGTATTATGAATATTATTTTGGACCCTATTGCCATTTTTGGATTGGGATGGGGCATGCGTGGTGCAGCACTTGCAACCATCGCCGGACAGATTGTAACAGCTATTTTAGCATTATATTATCTGATGCATACGAAGTCCTTTAAGTTAAAGAAAAACAGCTTTATGGTTTCCGGCAAAATGTTGAAACATATTTTACCATTGGGTATCAGCAGTTTTTTAACCCAGCTTTCTATCGTAATTATTATGGGTGTTATGAACAATGTTTTGGTTATCTACGGTGCAGCTTCCAAGTATGGTGCGGATATTCCGCTGACAGTCGTTGGAATTGTTATGAAGGTGTTCCAGATTGTTATTGCCATTGTTGTTGGTATCGCAGCCGGTTCTCAGCCGATTGTCGGATATAATTATGGTGCGGGTAAGTATGAACGTGTTAAAAAAATATACCTTACAATGATAAAGGCAGAAATTATCGTTGGGTTGATTGCAACGATTTGTTTTGAAGTATTTCCATTACAGATTACAAGTATTTTTGGAAGCGAAGATGGTCTTTATAACGAATTTGCTATTTTGGCCTTTAGAGTATATCTGTGTACAATAATTTTATGCTGTGTACAGAAAGCAACAAGTATTTTCCTTCAGTCTCTTGGAAAACCGGTGATGTCCCTTGGATTATCTCTTTTGCGTGATTTTATTATGAGTGTACCACTGGTAATCCTTTTGCCAAAAGCTTTTGGTGTTACAGGAGCCCTCTATTCAGCACCAATCGCTGATGTTGTTGCTATTATTGCAGTTATCATTATGATGGCGAAGGTGATTAAAGAGTTAAATCGGATGGAGAAAAAAACTGCCGGGGTTTTGGAAGGAGAATAATCAAATGAAAAAAAAATTATTACAATCGGACGTGAGTTTGGAAGCGGTGGACGTGAAATTGGAAAACGTTTAGCCAATGCATTAAATATTACGTATTATGATAAAGAATTGCTTGGAATCGCTGCAAAAGAGAGCGGACTCAGCACAGAGTTTTTAGAGTCTTATGATGAAAAGAGTAATGGCAGCTTTCTATATTCGCTGGTTATGGGTCAGGCCAATATGTTCTATAACGGAAATACAAATAATTCTGTAGAGCAGTTGGCATCCATCGCTCAGAGAGAAGCCGTTATGAATGTGGCAGAAAAAGGAAGCTGTATTATCGTTGGACGATGTGCGGACTATATCTTAAAGGATGAGGAAAATATTCTACGTGTATTTATATGTGCGAATTATGAAGACCGTCTTGAGAGAATTAAAGCGCGGGATAAGGTAAATGATAAAGAAGCTCAGGAGAAAATCAAGCGGATGGATAAGGCAAGAAAAGCCTATTATAGCTGTCACGCAGATACAGAATGGGGAGTAGCAAAGAACTATGACCTTTGTATGAATGTTTCTAAACTGGGAATCGAGAAGACGGTGGCACAGATTCAAAGTGTAGCAGAACAATTAATGAATAAATAATGATATGGCAATCCATCGAGAGGTGGGTTGCCATATTTGCGTTGAGGTGAAAGGTCCTCTGTGGTAAAATAAATTTATTGTAAAACATAAGGGGTATGGCAGAATGACAGGCGAGGAGAAAAAATCAAAATTCACACTGATATTATCGATGGTTATTTTTGGAACAATAGGAATTTTCAGAAGATATATTCCATTACCATCAAGTATGCTGGCTATGACCAGAGGATTGACAGGCGTCCTTTTTCTCATTGCACTGATGGTAGTAAAAAGAAATAAATTTTCATGGAAAGCCATTCAGAATAACTGGATACTGCTCCTTGTATCCGGAGCTCTGCTTGGGTTTAACTGGATTTTATTATTTGAAGCCTATCAGTATACCTCCATTGCGACCGCGACCCTTTGTTACTATATGGCTCCGATTATTGTCATATTGGTGTCGCCGATAGCTTTAAAGGAAAAAGTGACTGGTAAAAAATTAATATGTGTAGGAATTGCCCTGGTGGGAATGATTTTCATTTCTGGTGTGTTAAAAACCGGATTTACAGGACTGGATGAATTAAAGGGTGTTTTTCTTGGTCTAGGGGCGGCGGCTCTTTATGCAGGAATCATTATTTTAAATAAAAAGATGAAAGATATTCCCGGAAATGATAAGACCGTTGTTCAACTTGGAACTTCAGCAGTTGTTTTAATGCCCTATGTACTGCTGACAGAGAATGTGTCAGACATTATTTTTACACCGCTTATTCTCTGTATGATACTTGTTGTAGGCATTTTACATACAGGAATAGCCTATGCTCTTTACTTTGGCTCCATGAAGGCATTAAAAGCACAGACCATTGCTCTGTTTAGTTATATTGATCCGATTGTTGCCATTATTCTATCCGCTTTATTACTACATGAAGCCATGGGAGTGATGGAAATTACAGGTGCGGTTCTCGTGTTGGGTGCAACGATGGAAGGTGAGATATAGACAAATTAAAGCATGTCTGAGTATCAAAGGTATTCTTAGTAGATTTGTGTTTAGGAGGGAAAAATATGATATTAAAAAAACTTGTTTATGATTTGACCGTATGTAAGGTGGCATCAGGCGAAGATATCGACCTGAGTAAGGAATTTTATTTTATTGGGAAAACAGATGAGGAGATATCTCTTGTATGTCTTACGGAAGATACACCATTAAATACAGTTGAACGGGATGATGGATGGAAAGGCTTTCGTATTGAAGGCGTTCTTGATTTTTCTTTGATTGGAATTTTATCTAAGATATCGGGAATTCTTGCTGAAAATAAAATCGGGATTTTTGCAGTGTCAACTTTCAATACAGACTATATACTTGTTAAGAAAGAAAATTTTGAACGGGCATTACAGGTCTTAAATGAGGCAGGATATGACATTTAAAGAGCGCGCAAAAAAAGTAAAACAGGATATTCAGACAATTTTTTTGTCATTAAAAGATAAAGAAACACCGATACCTGCAAAGATTTGTGCAGGCGTCACTGTTGGATATGCTCTTTCGCCTATTGATTTGATACCGGATTTCATACCGGTACTGGGATATTTGGATGATATAATTATTTTGCCTGTCTTAGCAGCACTGACTATAAGCCTAATTCCGAAAAAAGTATGGGAAAGAAATAGTATCCTTTCAAAGGAGTTGTGGAAAGATGGAAAGCCAAAAAGATGGTATTATGCCATTCCGATAATACTATTTTGGCTGCTGATTGCATTTCTCGTGGCCAAAGCGGTACTGGCCAGAACGTCATTTTAGGAGGAAGAGCAGATTGAAAAGCAAGCAATATAAGCTTCATAAATTGCTGGGAGATAGGATTGCTATTTCTTATCGACAGGCTACCGGGGAAGGGCTAAAATGGGAGTAAGGAACAGAATGCTTCGATTACTAGAAAAGAGGGACATAAGAGAATGGCAATTATTTTGAGCTTTGCAGTCTTTATTGGAGCAATGATATTATGTATCCTCACAGGATATACGATGGTTATTGCTCTTTTTATTGGACTTATTGCATTTATAATTTGCGGAATGAAAAAAGGTTTTAAGCTGGGTGAATTAGTAAATATGAGCAGGCGTGGCTCAAAGGATGCTCTGGTTGTTGTTAAAGTCCTGTTTACTATAGGCTTTATCACTGCCGTTTGGAGAGCAAGCGGTACGATAGCTCTTTTCGTTTATTACGGTATGAGAGTAATTACACCTAATTTATTTTTGATAGTCACTTTTTTATTAGCCTGCCTGCTGTCCTATGCATTAGGAACTTCCTTTGGAGTTGCAGGAACTGTCGGGGTAATATTTATGGCTCTGGCAAGGAGTGGCGGCGTCAATCCGGTTATTACGGCAGCCGTTGTAATGAGTGGTATATATTTTGGTGATAGAGGCTCACCGGTATCCTCCAGTGCGACATTAGTTGCGGCTATTACTAAAACAAGTCTTCTGGATAATGTAAAGCGGATGGCTAAAACTGCCATTGTACCATTTTTCATAGCTTTAGCCCTTTATGGGGTATTATCATTTGCCAATCCCATTCATGGAGTTGATAATACTTTTATGACTTCTCTGCAAAGTGAATTCAACATATCCCTGTGGTGTATTATTCCGGCTCTTTGCATGAGTGTTTTGCCATTGCTTAAGGTGTCGGTGCTACATGCAATGTGGGCAAGTATTATTTCGGGAATGATTATCAGCGTATCATTAGAGCATATGAGTTTCGTATCCCTGATAAAGGGGATGTTTCTTGGCTATGTTTCGGAGGGGAATCTGGGAAACATTATGAATGGCGGAGGACTGATATCTATGATTGAAGTTGTTGCGATTGTAGCAATTTCCAGTACATACTCCGGGATTTTCGAAGGAACTCAGATGCTGCGTGGTTTACAGGATAAAATCGGAGGGTTGATGAATAAGGTGGGACGTTTTCCATCGATGGTAATTATGTCAGTTATCACTTTAAGTATATTTTGTAATCAGACAATCGCTACAATGATGTGTAACGATATTATGAAGAAGCTCTATAAAGATAGTGGAGCGACTAAGGAAGAATTGGCTCTGGATATGGAGAATTCAGTTATTCTCATGGCAGGAATGGTTCCCTGGACAATAGCATGTTCGGTTCCCCTTGCATTTATGCAGGTAGGGTATGAAGCCGTTCCATTAGCTGTATTTCTCTACTTAGTCCCACTTTGCTATGGGGTACAGAAAAAGAATAAATTGATTTATGTAAAAACAATATAAATGAAATGACGGGGGAAAAACATGATTACGCCTAAGTTAGAAACGGATAGATTGATTTTAAGAGAAATCCATTCTGATGATACGGAAGCGATTTTTCATTGCTGGATGCAAGATGAAAATGTATCAAGGTATATGTGGTGGAAAGCCAGTGATGATATAAACGAAGTAAAAGACTTTGTGGAATTTGAACTTGAAAACCTGAAAAATGACAGGTGGAATAGATGGATTATTGATTTAACAAGTACAAACGAAATAGTAGGAACTTGTTTGCTTTTTTTCAATGATGACGAGGGGCATTGGGATATTTCATACAATTTGGGTAAGAAATTCTGGGGCAAAGGATATGTGACCGAAGCAATGAATGCTGTTATGAAATATGCAGTTGAAGTAATGAAAATAAAAGAAATCAGTACAACGTATGCGATAGAAAATCTGGCATCCGGTCAGGTTCTTCAAAAATTGGGTTTTCAATTTATTAAAGAAGTGCCCTATGAATGTAGTGGTGGAGATATCGTTACAACGGGAAGATTTTGCAGATATGAAGCGAGATAGATATCCGGCTTGTGAGGTTGAAACATGGGAAAAGCATAAGTATAACAGAGACGCTTACACGGATGCTAAAAAAGAATTTGTTGAAAAATATACAATAAAGGCAAAAGAGGAAAATATATGCCTACAAAAGTAAAAATCAAAATATTAGATGATGTTGAATTGAGAACAGTGTTAGATGGCGAGTATGAAATAGCATCACAGATAAAAATGTGTAAATATGCGTTGGCACTTGCCAAGCATATACTTGAAATTGTTCACTATAAAGACATAGATAATGTGATTATTCAGGATGGGTTTAAGATAAATGAAGAATGGCAGAGAGGGAATGCCCGTATGCATGACGTCAGACAGGCGGGATTTAGAATACATCAGATGGCAAAGGAATGTGATAATCTGTTGATGCAAACATCTTTAAGGGTTGTTGGTCAAGCGGTTGCCACTGGTCATATGAAAGAGCATGCACTGGTAGCCTCCGACTATGCCATCAAAGTGATTAATATAAAATATCCAAATGATTTGAAGGCTGTTCAACAAGAAAGAAAATGGCAGATAGAGACAATAAACTCTATAAAAGATATATGGAAGGAAATTACATTAAGGTTCAGATGAAGAAAAGTGCTACGTTATTTGTAGTATATGAGGGACAGTATTATAATGTAATGTATATAAAAGTATGATAAATGAACAGGAATACATATGGTCTGAAGGAACACGAATATGGAAGTATCAGGGCGGAAAGTCTGCAGGTAAAGGGTTTTCACTGCAGGTAAATGGTGGCATCATTCTTATGGTATTATTTGCCTTCTGTGCAATTATCGGTATGGTTGTTTTAACACCGAAAATGGAAGGAATGCTGAATCAGAAAACGGTTTTGTGGCTTCAGTGTTTTTTGATTTTTGGAATTACAGCACTTTTAATGTGTGGAGCCCTTTATATCGGCCGAAGGAGCAATAGTATGCAGCTTTCTTTTGCAAGACGGGAGGACGGAAAACTTTATGTGTTTGATTATCGAGCTCCCGCTTTTCAAAATTATCTGAAAGGAATCTCATCTTCATCTGTTCCTACAACCACGGCCGGTTCTTTACTTTCTGTTTTAACAATAATGTGGAATAATGTTCAGATTGGAAAGCAGATCGAACGGATTGATAAGGAACAAGTGCTGGAAAAGATTATAGCGAGCGGGAGAATTGAACCCTACGGCAGACATATTATATCGGTGAAGGCGATAGAGCAGAAGCGAATGTATTGCCGGGTTTATTGTTCCCTTCGCAATGGAAATGGAACAATTGATGACACCAGTCTGATGCTGACGACAAATTATAAACATTATGAAGAACTGCTTGGTTACATCGAACAGTTGAGTTGGAACAGCGCATTTGACCGTAAGCGAAGCGTAAGCAAGTATGAGAAGCACGGGTCCCTCATTAGAGTGTTGGATATTGTACTTCCTATTTTGTGCATAGTCTTTCTTGCCGGTGGAATTGCCACCTACATTTTAAATGCGAATGAAACCTACAATTATACAAAAGTTCAGGCGGTGGTTACAAACTGTGAAAGTGATGATGGGACGTTTGGCAGGCATAGAAAGCCAACGGTCACTGTCCGTTATAACGGCGAAGACTATAAACTGCAAAATGTACTGCAGGAAAGCTGGTACTACTACCAGGGACGTCAAGTTGATGCCTATGCAGCTGACGGAAAGCTATATGCAAATATCGAGGGCATTCGTTCAACCAGTACACTTGGAAAGATTTATTTTGTATTTTTGTTTGGACTGATGTTTCTGTTAATTGCCATGTTTACCGTAAAGTACATAAAGAAAGATATTCATATGAGGTCAGGAAAATGGTAAATGAACAGGTTTATAAATCAAGATATCAATAACGAATGAAAGAAGGTGCATTATGGAGATTCGTGTTTTACAATATTTTCTTGCAGTTGTCCGCGAAGAAAGTATTACCAAGGCGGCGGACACTTTGCATATTACACAACCAACTTTAAGCCGTCAGATGGCTGGGCTGGAGGAGGAAACAGGTGTGAAGCTATTTGAACGTGGCACGCGGAAAATAGCACTGACAAATGAAGGACTTTTACTAAGAAGAAGGGCCGAAGAGATTTTACAGCTTGTTGATAAAACACAACAGGAGCTGGTAGAACAGGAAGAGCAGATTGAAGGGAAAATAACCATAGGCTGTGGTGAACTTGCTTCTGTCGGGTACATGACAAAGGTAATTGAAAAATTTAAAAAACTGTATCCAAGAGTTACTTATGATATTGTTACGGCACCTGCTGATTTGGTAAAAGAACAGATAGAAAAAGGCTTGATTGATATTGGCCTCTTATTGGAACCGATTTCGGTAGAAAAATTTGATTATAAGAGACTTCCGATCAAAGAGCGGTGGGTTGTGGTTATGAAAGCGGATGACAGGCTTGCTGAGAAAGAAGAAATTACAGCAGAAGATTTGGCTGATGTGCCATTAATTTTACCAAGAAGAATAAATGTGCAAAGTGAATTGGCCAGCTGGTTTGGTGAATATTATTCAAAACTGAATGCACAGTTCACAAGCAATCTGAATTCAAATGGAGCTATGATGGTCAATCAGGGATTAGGATATTCTGTTTGCATAGAAAGTTTTCTTCCATTTTGGAATCAGCATAAACTTACTTACCGCCCTCTTTCGCCAGAATTAACAGCTACAAGTGTTCTGGCATGGAAGAGGAATGAGCCTTTTGGTGTTGCAGTAACCAAATTTATTCAATGCTTTCAAAGCATGGATAAGGTATGAAAACTAAGTATTTGATATAAAAACTGAAAATAAATATAATGTGAGTGTAGATAGGGAATATTCTATCTGCACTCATTTTTTATAATACGAGAGGAAGCAAATATGACGTTAGAGGAAATAGCAAGGAAATTTGACATTTCTTTAGATAAGTTAAGAAAATATGAAGAACAGGGACTGTTGAAGGGGACTTTGCTTCAAAATGGAGAAAAGGTCTATTCGGAAAAAGAAATAAGCCACATTGCTCAGTTGAATGATCTTTTTAAAGCCGGATTTAGTGTTGAGGATGTAAGGGAATATATGGATAACATGAGAGATGAGAAGCAAAGACTTCGCTTGTTGAGAAAATATCGTAATATTCTAATTTCCGAGTTACATCAGAAACAAAAAAGTATTGAAAATTTGGATTATATAATTGCTGAGATTAAGAAAAAGGAGGCTATATCATGAAAAAAACACAACTTTTAGCATTGTTTCTACTGATTAGTGTATGTATATCCGCATGCGGTCAGAGTCAGAAAACAATACGACATGTTTCTGAAGAAGTTACGACAACGGAAACTGAAACAGTAATAGAACAGAAGGAGGACAATCGTATTTTAATTGTGTACTTTTCACGTTATGGTAATACGGATTATCCGGAAGATGTGGATGCCACGACGTCTGCCAGTATTATTGAAGACAGTGGAACCTTTGGAACCACAGAGTATGTGGCAAGAATAATCCAGGACAAAACAGGTGGAGACTTACATCTGATTGAAACGGTGACACCTTATACTGCGGATTTTGAAGAACTAAGAGATGTGAATCACAATGAAATGGCAGAAAATTTTCTTCCGGAATTGAAGGAAAGTGATTTGGATATATCTGAGTATGATACAGTATTTATCGGTTTTCCTATCTGGGCTACCGATGTTCCACAGCCGGTCCTTTCATTTTTGAATCAGTATGATTTATCTGGCAAAACAGTGATTCCTTTTTGTACCCATGATGGATATGGGGCAGGAAGCAGTTATGCTTCCGTTCAGGAAGCAAGTCATGCCGATTCTGTAAGAGATGGAATCGCAATTGAGGCAAAGGATGTGCCGGGAGCGGCAGACCTGATACAGGAGTGGCTGAGCAGAATTCAGGTTATTACTGAAAATCCAGATGAAACAAGTGCTGAAGGCGTAAAGAATGAAATTCTGCCAATTCAGATTGTAGTAGGTGATGAAATAATGGAAGGCGTGTTATACGATAGTCCGTTAGCAGACGAGTTTAGGGAAAAGCTTCCGATATCCGTTTCCATGGTTGGATATGGCGGACGTGAGTATTATGGAGGCATAGATTTTACACCAGAAAATGCAGAAGGTGGACAATTGCATTTTGAAAATGGAGATATCACATATTGCAGTACAAATAATAGTATGGCTATATTTTATGCACAAACAGATAGACCAAATTTAACTATGGAAGTAATACCAATTGGAAAAGTAATATCCGATTTGGCGGTATTTGACACATTTTCCGGAAATGAAGAAATCACATTCCGGGTAGCAGAATGATGATAGAGGGCGTTGAAACGGAGACGGTGGAACTGTTTTCGGATAAAGAATTAAGAACAATGATTATTCCCCTGTTTTTAGAACAGCTGCTAGTCATGTGTGTTGGTATGGCAGATACTATCGTAGTCAGCCATGTTGGAGAAGCGGCAGTATCAGGGGTATCCCTGGTAAACCAATTCAATACTATTTTTATTTATCTCTTTACAGCATTATCATCTGGCGGAGCCATTATTATTAGTCAATATATAGGCAGAAAAGATAGAAAACAAGGTGGAAAATCTGCGAGTCAGCTGCTTTTGTTTTCTACACTCTTTTCTATTGTGATTGCAGGACTGGTACTCCTCGGAAATAGAAGTCTGATGCGTCTGTTATTCGGGAAAGTGGAAGACTCTGTGATGCAGGCATGTCTCACATATCTTATGATATCTGCCCTTTCTTATCCGGCACTGGCTGTTTACAATTCCGGAGCAGCTATCTATCGTAGTATGGGACGGACGAAGGCAACGATGTATATCTCTATATTGTCCAATGTGATTAATATAATTGGAAATATTATCGGAGTGTTTGTATTGCATGCCGGAGTAGCCGGGGTGGCATATCCATCTCTGATTGCCCGGATTTTTTCGGCAGTAGTAATTACTATATTATGTTTTCAAAAGAAAAATGAGGTTTCCTATGAGGCAAAATGGCTTTTTCATTGGGATGGAACTTTACTAAAAAAAATCTTAGGGGTAGCGATTCCGAATGGCATAGAAAATGGAGTGTTTCAGCTGGTTAAAGTGGCACTCAGCAGTATTGTGGCTTTGTTTGGCACCTATGAAATAGCAGCCAATGGAGTTGCACAGAGTATCTGGTCCATGGCGGCTTTGGCAGCGGTATCTATGGGACCGGTATTTATTACTGTGATAGGCCAATGCATGGGAAACAGGAATGTAGAAGCAGCAGACTATTATTTTAAGAAATTGATGAAGCTGACACTTCGGATGTCCTGTATATGGAATTTGCTGATTTTATGTCTGACACCTTTATTTCTGAGATTCTATGCATTGGAACCGGAAACAAAGAAGTTGGTTATTTGCCTGGTATTTATCCACAATATATTTAATGGAATCGCCTTTCCTTTTTCAGGTGCCCTCAGTAATGGATTAAGAGCTGCAGGGGATGTAAAATATACAATGGTCATATCTGTTGTGACAACGATATTTGTAAGATTGTTATTATCTTATGTACTGGGCATCGCTTGTCACATGGGAGTTATTGGAATCGCAATTGCGATGGTTGCGGACTGGCTGATTCGGGCAGCTATATTTCTGCGGCGGCAGAAAACAGGAGAATGGAAAGAATTTCAGGTTATTTAGGCTGATGAAATCAATACATCTGGCTGATTATAATAGACACTATATATGAAAGAAAAGAATAGGAGGAACCTAAATGAAAAAAATCACATCTTTATTACTTATTGCAGCCTTCAGTTTTTCCCTTGTAGCCTGTGGCAGCAGACAAGAGGCAAACAGTAAGACAACAGAAAGTGAAAATGTTACAACCGAAGAGAAGCCGACTGAAACGACAGAAACTGCAGAAGAAAGCGATGCAGAAGAAACAAATGATACCCTTGTTGTGTATTTCTCTAACACTGGAAATACAAAAGCAATTGCTGAAAAGATAGCGAACGGACTTGACGCAGATATCTATGAAATTATTGCAGAAGTTCCTTACACGGACGCAGATCTTGACTATAACGATAATAATAGCAGAAGTACACAGGAAATGAATGATCCTTCTGCACGTCCTGCAATTTCAGGAAGTGTAGAAAACATGGAGCAGTACGATACCATCTATATTGGTTATCCGATTTGGTGGGGTGAAGCACCAAGAATCTTAGATACTTTTGTGGAGCTTTATGATTTTACCGATAAAACAGTGATTCCATTCTGTACTTCAGCAAGCAGTGGGATGGGTTCTTCAGCAAGTGGATTAGAATCCCTGGCAGGAAGTGGTAACTGGTTGGATGGCCAGCGTTTTAGCGGAAGCGAATCGGATGAAACTGTAATGGAATGGGTAAATGGATTATGATTTCAAAAAAACAGATTAAGATAGTGGTTGACATTATTATGTCGATAGCACTTCTCTTTCTGATGGCATTTCAGGTGACCGGTGATAAATATCATGAATGGATCGGAGCAGGAATGCTTCTACTATTTGTGATACATAATCTTCTGAATGCGGGGTGGTATAAGGCACTTTTTAAAGGCAAATATTCCATACACAGAGTAATTAGAACCATAGTTAATTTATTGGTGCTGGTGGCAATCATTTTAACAGGGTATAGCGGAATCGTTATGTCACGTTTTGTATTTGATTTTCTGCCGATTAGTGGCGGTATGGCCTTAGCAAGAAAGATGCATCTGGCGGGTTCTTATTGGGCATTTGTATGGATGAGTATTCATCTTGGGATGCATTGGAATATGATGATTAGGAAACTGAATACCAAAAGAACAGTTCTTATAAATGTTCTAAGAATTGCAGCGATTGCAATCGCTGTTTATGGTGCAATACTATTTGGACAGGCAGAAATATTCCGGAATATGTTCTTGCAGAATGAGTTTGCTGTCTTTGACTTTGAAACACCAGCTGTTCTTATAATTTTTCAAAATCTTGCGATGATGTCTACCTGGATTTTTATAGGACATTATCTGTCAAAAGGAATTGCCAGAAAACAGTAGTATATTCCTATAGGGTGAATTTTAAATAAAGACGGAAGTAATCAGTGATATATTCAATGGTTATTTCCGTTTTTTTGTATATTAATATTGTTCCGTTGAGAGAATAAGGCATCTGTGGTATTCTTATTAATAAAGAAATCGACAGATGTTGATTCGTAGGTGATAGGACATAGATGGCTTCCTATTTACGGAGGTAGAAAAATGGAAAACAAGGAATGCCCATGCAAAAGAAAAAAATGCCAATATCATGGAAAGTGCGATGCTTGTATAGCCCATCATGAGAAATCAAAAAGATTAAGACCTTGTGAAAGAGTGCAGAAAGCAGGTAATTGTACCAGATAGTAAATCGAAATATGGAGATGATATATTGGAATTTAATGAGAAATTGCAAGAACTGAGAAAAAATAAAAATTTAACGCAGGAACAGCTTGCAGAAAAGTTATATGTATCAAGAACAGCTATATCGAAGTGAGAATCCGGCAGAGGCTATCCAAGTATAGATTCACTAAAAGAAATATCTAAATTTTTTTCAATATCACTAGATGATTTACTTTCAAGTGAGGAGATACTAACGGTTGCACAAGAGGAAAGCAAACAGAAAATACATCATTTTCGGGATTTGGTATTTGGCTTACTTGATTGTTCAATAGCTATGTTTCTTTTTCTGCCATTTTTTGGGCAAAGAGAGGGAAGTATAATAGAGGAAGTCACACTTTTGTCGTTAACAAAGGTGCCGGGCTATATTAAAATTCCCTATCTGGTGATTGTAGTTGGATTGATTCTCTGTGGTGTACTTACATTAGCACTGCAAAATTGCAGAACACCAAGTTGGATAAATAGTAAGGCAAAATTATCTTTAGGGTTAAGTGCGGTGGCGGCCCTTTTATTTATGATAAGCCAGCAGCCCTATGCAGCTATGTTTGCCTTTCTGTTCTTAGTGATAAAGGCTCTAATGCTGATAAAATGGACATGACACGGAGCGTATCATCTATGTGACGTGTTAATTCTTTCATGTTTTTATTGATTCTGTTACGTTGTGTTTAGGCAAAAGCCAAATACAAGAAAAAGGATGGATAAAAAATGAAAAAGAAGAATCAAAGGAATTTTTGTATTACAGGATGTTTTTTATTACTGTTTCTGCTGTGGACAATGGCAATTAAATATGTGGATGTACAACCAATTGGTCCGAAAGCATCCTGTGTAGGATTTGCTGGATTTAATGAATTCTTTCATAATTTAACGGGAACGCATATGATGGTCTATACCATTACAGACTGGCTAGGCTTAGTTCCGCTGTTCGTTGCCCTTGGGTTTGCACTGATGGGGCTTGTGCAGCTCATCAAAAGAAGAAGTTTATTAAAGGTAGATAAGGACATACTGGTGCTTGGTGGATTTTATGTTGTTGTGATGGCAACCTATATATTGTTTGAATTTTGGGTCATTAATTACAGACCGATATTGATAGATGGTTATCTCGAAGCATCTTATCCATCATCAACCACACTTCTGGTGATGTGCGTGATGCCAACAGCCATTATGCAATTTAACAGTAGAATTAAAAATCAGAAAATGAAAAAAGAAGTTGAATATGTTATTCTTACTTTCATTCTTTTTATGGTTATTGGAAGATTAATATCAGGAGTACACTGGTTTACGGATATCATTGGGGGCATATTATTAAGTGCAGGTCTGGTAATGATGTATTATTCTATAAGTAAAGGTATCGAAAATGCAAATGGATGAAGGAGAGAAGGACATTGCAGGAAGACTCAAGGAAATATAAAATAAGCATGCCGCTTGCAGGTAAAGTTGTATTTGGGTTCATGTCTGTAACAGGCTTAGTTCTTGGAACTATGTTTATAGTATATGGAGATATGACTCTAGCGGGGATTATATGCTATATTTATGCACTTTGCATGTTGGGAATGCTATTTGCTCAAATTACAGTAGAAGACAATAAATTATATTGAGGAAGAATACAGATGACAGAAATACAAATAATAAAGATTATTTTCGGAATATTGCTTTTCTTAGGTGGTACAGTTTTAATAATTTTATCCTATGTTTCGGGATATAGATATTTAGTTCAGGAAAAAAGATGTACAGCAAAAGTAAGTGGAACCATTAAAAAATATACATTAGGTTCGCGAGGTGGAAGTTCTGGCATTCACCTGCCGGTTGTGTACTATGTCGTAGATGGTGTAGAATATAAACGGATTGGACCGGAGTACAAGGGCTATGTGCAGATAACCAAAAAGGGATTTGCAACGCAAAATAGCATGAACTACGAAGAAAAAAATCAAGTATTCTACATACATAGAAATATGAATTCAGTGATTGGTGCTGCAAAAAATCCAATACAGGAATTATACCCGCTGGATTCCCAGATTGATGTCTATTATGATCCCGGCAATCCTAAGCTGTCCTATGTTTTACGCTATTGTAATAATAAATGGGTATTTTGGCTCATGTTTTTAACCGGGGCGGTTCTTTGGATTGTAGATGTGATGATTCAGATTTTTTTATAGAAATGAAGAGGTTAGATAGAATATGGAAATTAAGAATAATAATTTTTCAACAACAAAAACCATTGCAAATATCCTCATCTATTTTGTTTTGTTTTTAGCAGGTGAGTTAGGAAGCAGCCTCCTATTTGATTTGATTTTTTCAGTATTTAAATTTTCGAATGTTGAATATTATTACATTTTAAGGATGCTGGGGTCTTTAATATTTACTTTCTTTCTGTTTTGGATTTATACAACAAAGGTTCTTCATCGGGAAATGAAAGACTTTGGAATTACCTGTGATATTAAGCAATGGGGCGTTATATTATCTGTTTTGCTTCCGGCATTTGTCGTGGGCATCTTTCTGCAGCTTGGGGAAATGCGGATAAATTCATTTTCAACAGTTGAAATAGTATTAATTATAATAGCATCCATATGTATTGGCTTAAAATCAGGAATATTGGAGGAAATGCTGTTCCGTGGTTTTATTATGAAGTTATTAGAAAATAGATGGAATAGATATATTGCGATTTTTGTGCCTTCATTTTTATTTAGCCTGGTACATATTCCTTCAATGGAAAACTTTACAATAGGTGGTGTAATGCTGTTAATCATAAGTGGTACACTCGTCGGGGTCATGTTTTCCCTTGTGGCTTATAAGGGAAATTCTATCAGTAATAGTGCTATGATGCATGGTATATGGAATTTTGTTTTAATAACAGACATTCTTCATATTACGACTTCAGCAGGCGCCTATGGTAAACCTATTTTTTCTCTCATCATTCCTTCAGAGAATATACTGCTGACAGGTGGAGGATTTGGTATAGAAGCTTCATTAGTAGCGATTATTGGATATTTATTTGTTTGTAGCATGACATATAGGAAAAAGTAGCAGGCCCTGTATGCCTCGGATTTGAGAAAAGCCTTATTATAAGGAACTGATGTGAGGATAAAAATATGACTTTACAAAATTTGAAATATATTATTGCAGTCACAGAGAGTGGCTCAATTACTGAAGCATCGAAGAAAAAACATATTTCACAGCCAAGTTTATCCAATGCGATAAAAGATGTAGAGAAGGAAGTGGGTTTTTCGATATTTACAAGAACAAGAGTTGGGATTGCATTAACAAAAGAAGGTATAGAATTTTTAGGATATGCCAGACAGGTTGTTCAGGAGATGGAGCTTCTTGAAAGTAGATTTATCATGAATACCTCTTCAAAACAACGTTTTTGTGTCTCCACACAGCATTATACATTTACAGCCAATGCTTTTGTTGAGCTGGTTCAGCAGTTTGGTCAGGAGCGATTTGAATTTATTTTAAATGAGACCGGAACTCATCAGATTATGCAGGATGTAAAAAATCGATTTAGCGATTTGGGTGTCTTATGTATAAGCGCTGAGAATGAAGCGGTGCTGAAGAAAACTTTAAAGGAATATAATCTGAATTTTTTCGACCTGTTTACAGCAAAGCCTCATGTTTTTTTGAGGAAAGACCATCCATTATCCAATAGAAAATCAATAAAATTGGAAGATTTAAAAGAATATCCGAGACTTAATTTTTTGCAGGGGAATTATGAGTCGTTGTCTTATGCGGAAGAACCTTTCAGTAATGTGCTTTCTGAAAAAATAATACGTGTAAGTGATAGAGCAGCGGTCATTAATCTTATGATTGGCTTGGATGGATATACCATATCTACCGGAATATTTCCCAAATATTTGCATGGAGATTCGATCATATCCGTTCCATTGGAAGAGGAAGAAGCATTACATATTGGATATGTGTTAAATAAGGGTCAGGAACTTTCAAAATTAGGTGAAATATATGTGGATGAATTGAGAAAATTCAACCCATAGTTAAAAACTATGAATACGAATATTTATAAAGCATTACCTATGAACATCCTTAATATGATATTTTAGAAAAAAGAACTTATAAAGGAGTGTTCATATGTCAGGATATATCTTATTAAATTTTTTGATTTATTGTGTTGTTAATGCCTTTACACCGGGTCCTGGGAATATTTTAGCATTAAATACCGTAACGAACTATGGATGGAAAAAGGGCAGACCTTTGTTTTTTGGAATATTTGCGGGATACTATGTGGTTCAAATAACATGTGCCATTATTGTGTATGCTATCGGTTCTGTTATGCCGGAAATACTTGGAGTTATGAAATATGTCGGTGCAGCTTATATTCTGTGGCTGGCAATTCATATTGCATTGAGTAAACCCAGCGGAGAAAGCGTTGAATCTTCGGCTTCTTTTATGAAAGGGTTTTTATTGCAGTTTGTCAATGTGAAAATATATATGTTCGGAATTACAGCCCAGACGGGTTATGTAACAGGTATAAGCACAGAACTTTCAGTGTTATTGCTTTTCGGTCTTATCATAGCAACTTTTGGTACGGTTGCAACATCCTTCTGGATAGGTATTGGTGTGTTGATTCAGAAGTTTTATTTGAAACATTACCGCGTTGTTAACGGTATATTGGCACTGATATTATTAGAGTGCATTTGGAGTATGCTGACAATGTGATATTGGTATGAAATTCAGTAAAGGAATTGGAAAAATGGAGAATGGAAAAAAGACAATGCTTACTGCAGATTTTGTGTTATTGCTGGTAGCGGCAATCTGGGGCGGCGGCTTTGTTGCAGGGAAATTAGCATTATCTGGTTTTTCGCCCTTAGCGATATTGTTTTATCGGTTCTGTGGCGCAGCGGTGTTATTGGGAATTCTTTCTTTTCGCAAGATACATAAAATGGATTTCAAACTTATGCGATGCGGCATGGTTTTAGGTACTTTTCAGTTTGCAGGACTTTTGATACAGTTGATAGGATTGCAATATACGACGCCTGCAAAACAGTCATTTTTGGCAGCATCCTATGTCGTATTTACGCCAGTCCTTTTATGGATCATTTCAAAAATTCGCCCAAAGAATAAAGAATTGTTGGCGGCAATAGTTGCATTATGCGGCATCGGCTTTATCACCTTAAACAGAGATTTACAGATTCAGGCAGGAGACCTTATTACGCTGGTATTTGCCTTGGTATTCTCGGTACAAATTATTATGACAGGAAAGTATACACGGCGTTATGATGCGGTAGTGCTGACATTTTATCAATTTTGTTTCTCGGGATGCTTGTCTATAGCCGCTGTTTTACTGACCCATACAAAGCTAATTCATGCGATAAATAATGGGGCAGCAGTGGCTGGGGTTGGATACCTTTTATTCATTAATACAGCTCTGGCTATTTGTCTGCAGAACATAGCACAACGATATGCAAAGCCAAGTCATGCAGCATTGCTGTTATCAATGGAGTCTGTATTTGGTTTATTATTTTCTATACTGGTCTATGGTGAACGGGTGAAGGGCCATGTATTATTTGGATGCGTTCTTGTGTTAACAGCAGTCTTTATTTCCAAGGGCGTTAAAGCAAGTAGGAGTACAATATGATGAATTATACTGGAACAGAATTATTATGGCTTTTTTTAATATACAGCTTTGCTGGCTGGGTGATTGAAACGGTTTTCACAACGGTAAAACATCGTAAATTTGCAAATAGAGGACTTATTAATGGTCCTTTTTGTATATTATATGGTATTACCGCAGTTTTGATTACGGTTGGACTAGGGGAGCTGACAGGATTTTGGCTATTTCTTTTTTCTTGCATTTTTGCGACAGCAGTGGAATGGAACAGTGGACATCTGATTGAGCGTATATTTAAGGAACGATGGTGGAATTACTCAAATGTCAAATGGAATCTGGATGGGTATATCTGTCTTCCGGCTTCTCTGCTTTGGGGAGGCTTGGGCCTAGTCATCGTAAAATGGGTCAATGGGTTTATCGTGAGAATACTACAGTTTTTACCGGCCATAATGACGAATGTTTTATTGATTACATTACTTGTGATTCTGGCGGTGGATGCCATTGCGTCCTATTTGCTGCTTAAACAAAAAGGAAAGCATTTGGAACAATGGGAGAATGCAAATAATAAGATTGATCATGTCAGTGTTAAGTTGCGGTATATGATTACAGGCTATATTGACCGGAGAATTCACAAAGCATATCCATTAGCAAAAAAGATAGAATCAGAAGTTATAAAGGATGAGGGGGTATTTGCCCAGGGCTGTGGCTTTTACAAGATTTGGCTGCTATTTATTGTGGGTGGATTTCTTGGGGATATTGTGGAGACTATATTTTGTCGCATCACGGCAGGCATATGGATGAGTCGAAGCAGCGTTGTATGGGGCCCTTTTAGTATTGTATGGGGCCTGGCTATTGCTGTGGTTACAGCAATGCTTTATAAATACAAAGACCGCAGTGACCGCTTTCTTTTCTTTGTTGGAACGTTTCTGGGTGGAGCTTATGAATACCTCTGCAGTGTTTTTACTGAAATTGTATTTGGAAAAGTTTTCTGGGATTATAGTAAGATTCCATTCAATCTTGGAGGCAGAATCAATCTGCTTTATTGTTTTTTCTGGGGATTTGCGGCAGTCATCTGGTTTAAACTGATTTATCCGGTTATTTCAGATATGATTGAAAAGATACCTGTCATTATAGGAAAAGTATTAACCTGGATGCTTATTATTTTTATGTGCTGTAATATCCTTGTGTCGGTTTCAGCACTGATTCGATATGATGAACGGAGCAAGAATATTCAGGCGGAAGACGGATGGCAGAGCTGGGTAGATACACATTATGATGATAGCAGGATGGCGCAGATATATCCAAATGCAGTAGCACGATAGCCTTTGTTATGATTTATATTTCCTTCTTGACTCTGACACGGTGTGAGGCATTACAATAACACTGAGCTCAAAAAATATTTCCATGGAGGTAGAGGATGTTAAAAATCGGAGAATTTTCAAGATTATCCAGAGTCAGTGTTCGTATGCTTAGATACTATGATGAGAACAATTTGCTTAAGCCGGTAAAGATAGACAGCTTTACTGGATACAGATATTATAGCGAGAGTCAGCTTTCTATCATATCAATGATTATAAATCTAAAAGACATGGGATTTGCGGTTGCAGCCATTGGAGAAATCCTAAAATGTGAAAACAATCCACAGGATTTAGAAAAAATGTTTGCTTTGCAAAAAGCTCAATTATTGGAGGAATCCTTGGAACTTAAGAAGCGAATACGACTCCTGGATACAGCTTTAGACAGGCTGAGAAAGGGGATAAGTATGAATTATACATGTGAAATTAAGGAATTAAAGGCGAGATATGTTGCAAGTGTGCGAAGGGTTCTTCCTAAATATGATGAAGAGGGAAGACTTTGGCATACACTTTTTTCAGAAACAGCCGGTATGAATATGTCCGTATGCGGTGTGGGAATGGCTATTCTTCACGACCAGGAGTATAAAGAGAGTGATGTGGATGTGGAAATACAGATAGAAGTAGCTGGACACTACGAAGATACTGCTAATGTCAAATTCAAAACAGAGCCAGCGATGACTGTAGTGAGTTCCACATTTAAAGGGCCTTACAGTAATTTTTCGGATGTTTATGCAGGATTGGCAGCATGGGCAGCTGAAAAAAAATATGAATTTGATGGGCCGATGATGGATATTTACCATGTTGGACCAAATGAAACAAGAAATCCGGATGAGTTTGTTACAGAAGTGTGTTGTCCAATTAAAAAGTAAGTCAAATATGTTTAAGGCCTTTTAATCAGAGTCTGAATCTGATTGAGAGGCCTTTTCTTTTATGCTATACTTGACCTAAGAAGTTACTATAGACAGATTTAAAGTTATGGAGACGGAAAGGCTTAGAAATAATTATGAGCGGAATCATTCTTTATCAATCAAAGTATGGAGCGACAAAGAAGTATGCAAAGTGGCGTTCGGAAGAGACGGGATTTGATATTATTGAAACAAACAAGGTGAAAATTAATGAAATTCAGAAATACGATATAATTATTTTGGGTGGAGGTATTTATGCTTCCGGAATCGCCGGTCTTTCTTTTCTCAGGAAAAATATAGACGTATTGAAGAAAAAGAAAATAATTGTTTTCTGTGATGGAGCATCACCCTATGAGGAAGAAAGTTTCAAAGAAATCGTACAACACAATTTAAAAGATAAATTGGCTGGGGTTCCTTGTTTTTACTGCAGAGGTGCATGGGACATGACGGCAATGAGCTTTGTTGACAGAAATATGTGCAAACTATTAAGAAAATCTGTTGCAAAAAAGAACCCAGAGGATTACCAGATTTGGGAAAAGGCATTAATGGCGGCCGGTGATAACAAATGTGATTGGACAGATAAAAAGTATATCGAACCAATATTGGCTGCAGTGCGATAGAGAGTTCTGGCAGAAAGTCAGAATAAAGAGAGGAAACATTCAAAATGAAAATATATGTAGATGCAGATGCCTGTCCGGTTGTTAAAATCATTGAAAAAAAGGGCTTAGAATATGGCATACCGGTGACATTGCTTTGCGATACAAATCATATTTTATCATCAGACTATAGTGAGGTGATAACCATAGATGCAGGACCGGATGCAGTGGACTATGCTCTGACAAGTTTGTGTAAAAAAGGTGACATTGTTGTGACACAAGACTATGGTGTTGCTGCTATGGTTCTTGGGAAAGGGGCCTATGCCATTCACCAATCAGGCAAGTGGTATACGAATGACAATATTGACCAGCTTCTTATGGAACGTCATATGGCTCAGAAAGCACGGCGAACATCCAGGAAGAATCATTTGAAAGGTCCTAAGAAAAGAACACCGGAAGATGATTTGAGATTTGAAGGGGCTTTTGATGAGCTTATTCGAAAGGTCCTGGGACCAAAGGATATGTCCTCTAATTAGGAAAGATATGGATGAACTATATGGAGCAATATCGTGATAGAATCGAACAGGAGGCATTAATATGCAGGTATATTATTTTTCAAGAACAGGAAGAAGTAAAAAGATAGCAGAACAACTGGCTGCCCGTTATGGTGTAGTCGCTTTGAAAATTGATGACCATAAAGACTGGAGCGGAAAGATTAATTATATGAAAGCAGGAGCAATGGCCCTAAGTGGCAAAGGCATACCGGCTGACTATAAAAAGCCTGACCTGACAGATGAAATTATTGTTGTTTTTCCTCTTTGGGCAGGAACAATGCCGCCGGCAGTCAAAACCTTTGTAGAACAGGTTGGTGGTAAAAAAATAACGGCTATTGTAACTTCCTTAGGAAGTACATTAACGAAACGGGATGAATTCAAAAAGGTTATTGACTTGGTTGGACAGGAAATTTCTCTTCCGGGTAAATTAGAATTATAGGGAAAGTGGTGGGTATATGAAAAAGATTATAGCAATTAATGCAAGCCCCCGTGTGTCCTGGAACACCGGAACCTTGGTTCGCGAAGCGGCAAAGGGTGCAGAGTCCATGGGTGCGGAAGTAAAAGTCTTTGACCTTTATAAATTAGAAAAATTTACAGGATGTATTTCCTGTTTTGGATGTAAATTGCCGGCACACAAGGGAATTTGCATTTACAAAGATGGATTGGCACCGGTTTTAGAGGAAATTCGAAGTGCAGATGGTTTGATTATCGGTTCCCCAAATTATTTAGGGGATGTATCTGCCGCTTTTCGGGCATTATATGAACGTTTGATTTTTCAGTCGATTACTTATAAAATAGAGCAGCCAAATTATAATGAGCATAAAATACCGGTCTTATTTATTATGACGAGTAATGCAGCAGAGGAAGGGTATAGTCAGTTTGGCTATGACATGATGGTGGAACGGTATGAGAACACATTGAACAACTTTGTCGGACCGGTGAAAGTGATGATTTCAGGGAATACACTGCAGGTTAAAGATTATCACAAATATGACTGGACCATGTTCAATGGGGATGAAAAGAAATTAAGACATGAAGAAGTATTTCCGATCGAAAAGAAAAAGGCATTTGATTTGGGTTGTGCGGTCGTTAAAAATGATGAAAAAAGTGTACCTGTTTTGATTTAACACAAATATGTCGGTTTCCTATGAACATTCTTTACATCCATCACATATAAAAGTGTAATAACATATGGAATGGTGCAGAGATGAAATTAGACGAGAATAAAGTACAATCATTTTTCAAAATTATAAAAGAAGAGAAGATACGAACTGTGTTTCAACCGATTGTGTCCCTTGAAACAGGTGAAGCGGTGGCCTATGAAGCACTCAGCCGGATTACCCTTGAGAATACCGGTATTACAATTGATAAGCTTTTTGATATGGCGAATCAATTAGGACAGGTGTGGAATCTGGAAAAATTATGTCGAAGAAAAGCCTTAGAAAGAGCTGCAAAGAAACCGGGAAATTGCAAGCTCTTTTTGAACGTGGACTGCAATGTGATTATGGACCAGGAATTTGTATGTGGTTTTACGAGAGAATTTTTGAAAAAGTTCGATCTGAAAACGGAAGATCTGGTTTTTGAATTGACAGAACGAACATCCGTTGAGGCAGAAAAAATGTTTTTGCGTACGGTTGAACACTATAAGACTCAGGGATTTGAGATTGCCATTGATGATGCGGGCACAGGTTATTCTAATCTGAATCGAATCAGCTATGTTGAACCCCACTATATCAAAATTGATATGGGACTTATTCGTAATATACATTTGAGTAAATCAAAAAGCTCTATGGTAAGGGTAATTAATCACTTTTGCAGGGAAATGAATATGATAGCCATTGCAGAAGGCGTAGAGACCGAAGAAGAGCTACAGGCGGTGATAAAACTAGGTGTATCCTATGCCCAGGGATATTTCTTTCAACGGCCCCAGGATACCTTTTGTACTATTTCTGATGAAAAAAAAGAAAAGCTTGCCGAAATACGCAAGAAGGTTCAGGATTACAATTATGTTCCATCTTTTTTAGGAACCATAGAATCCCTGGCATCCGTCGGATGTACAATTTCTCCAGATAGAAAAGCTTCAGAAGCCTACGAACTTTTTGAGAAAAATGAAGAATTATTGGAAATATGTGTCGTTGATGAAGAAGGGTATTTCTGTGGTATTCTTACAAGACAAGATGTTTTAAAACAATTTGGAGGCAGATATGGGTTCACTTTGAATCAAAAGCATACGGTGGCTTCTATTATGCGGAAGGATACGCTGGCAGTGGATTATCATTTTTCTGTTGAAAATGTATCAAAGATTGCAATGGAACGCCCGATTAAGGAAATTTATGATGCCGTTGTCGTTTTAAACGAAGGCAGATACTATGGGATAGTTACCATTAAAAATTTATTAGAAACGGCTGTAATTATTCAGGTTCAGCGTGCAACGGAAGCCAATCCGTTGACGGCACTTCCGGGAAATACTGTGATAGAGAGTCAGATTCAAAATTTGATTGGGAAAAAAGAGCCCTTTTCTATTTTATATTTGGATTTAGACAATTTTAAAGCCTACAATGATGCCTATGGATTTAACAGTGGAGACCGCATGATTAAGACAGTGGCAGAATCTATGGCCCATGCGGCTTCAAAAAAAGATTTTCTTGGACATATCGGTGGGGATGACTTTGTAATGATTACAGACAGTCATAAAGCCCTTGAAATAGGAGAAAAAGTAATCAACCATTTCAAATCCCATATTCAGTTTTTATACAATCAGAAAGACTGGGAACGGGGATATATTATTTCCAAAAACCGAAATGGTCTTACAGAAGAATTTCCAATAGCAAGTCTGTCTGTTGCAGCGGTGACGAATCAAAAAAGGGTCTATGAAACGCTGGAGGCTCTTTCGGAAAAAATAATCCATGCAAAGAAAGAAGCAAAAAAGCAAACAGGGAATTCAATCGTTATCATATAGACGTATAATGGATAGGCGCAGTCATTGTTTAGTGGCTGCTTCTTTTTTGTCGAAGGATAATAATTGAAGAATGATTTCCCTATGTTATAATTAACCTATCTTTTATGATATATCATATTTCAAGATACATTTCTTAATTTTCCCATTCGGGAAGTATTTTTCATTAGTTGGTAAAGAGAATAAAGGGCAGAGCCCTTTAAGGGTCATCTGCTAATAAGAGAGGACTGGTATATAACGGAAAAAACATTAATCATTCAAGTGGATAATTACGAACGACATAAAGAAACTATAGAGAAAGGTCCCTACATAAAGAAGCTGGACTTAGCTGTGAGCTGTGCCTTATTGGGCGATTTAACACCTATGGAGATGACATCCTGCCGGGTAACTTGGGAACTGCTGGAGAGATGGGAACTCGCTCCGGAGATGCTGTTTAAGATGGCAGAGGAGGAGTCGAGAAATCATCTTTCACCTATGATTGAGCCCATGAGCGATGTACTGAAGGGATTCCTTATGGAAGAGTTTTTAGAAGATGCGAAAGAAGATATGGACAAAGCTTTGATAAATGCAGAGACGGAGTATCGAAGACTTTTTGGGAATGCAGGTAGTGATATGCCTGAAATCTACGTATTGAGTAATGAACTGCGAATTAAAGGAGCAGCAGTTATTTTTTATACGGATATATTGAAGAAATTTTCTGAGGAACTTGGAGAAGATTTAATTCTTTTGCCAAGCAGTATTCATGAGTGGCTTATTCTTCCTGCGGGGATGAATATGAATATTAAGGTACTGGAGGATATGGTCCGGGAAGCGAATACGAAGGTTGTTACAGATGAAGAAGTGTTATCCGAACACGTTTATATATATTCAAGAGAGAAAGCGGAACTGTTTATAGCAGGAGAGGATGGAGCACCAAAAGTAGGAATATAGTCAAAACACTGGACAAAAGCGGTAAGAATTGCTAAAATACTATCTGATAATGCCGTACTCTGCCGACAGGCAGGGCGTTTGGATAAATGGAGGAATGAAGATGATTACACAAAGACCTAAAGGTACTCAGGACTGGTATGGCAGTGATATGCACAAGCGTACAATTATTGAATCAACTGCCAGAGAATTGTGCAAGGTGTTTAATATCAAAGAAGTGATTACACCTGTATTTGAGCATACAGTTCTTTTTCAACGTGGTGTAGGTGAAACAACAGATGTTGTACAGAAAGAGATGTATACTTTCGAGGATAAAGGCCATCGGAGCATTACATTGAAACCGGAAGGTACGGCAGGGGCGATTCGAGCATATCTGGAGAATAATATGTATGCAGAACCGGCACCGGCGAAGCTTTTCTATGTGACACCGGCTTTTCGTTATGAACAGCCTCAGAGTGGCCGTTTGCGTCAGCACCATCAGTTTGGTGTGGAATTTGTGGGCTCTAAAAGTCCTCTGGCAGAAGTGGAATTAATTTCCCTTATTACAACCTTTATTCGTAAGATTGGTTTAAATGATGCCAAGCTGCACATTAACAGCATTGGATGTTCAAACTGTAGAAAGACTTATAACGAAGCCTTATTGACTTATCTTAAGGCCCATGAAGAACACCTTTGTCCGACATGCCGTGAACGTATGAAGAAGAATCCTCTTCGCGTTATTGATTGTAAAGTGCCGGAATGTAAGGAGATTGTTAAGGATGCACCTCGAACCATCGAATATCTGGATGATGAGTGTCGTGAACATTTTGAAGAACTTCAGTCTTTACTGACATCTATGAATATACCATATGAAATTGATACAGGAATTGTCCGTGGATTGGATTATTACACGAAGACGGTTTTTGAATTTGTTAATAATGAAGGCTTCACCCTCTGTGGTGGCGGCCGTTATGACAATCTTGTTCATGAGATAGACGAGAAGCAGAACATTCCATCCGTTGGTTTTGGTATGGGAATTGAACGTATCATATATTTTCTGGATAAAGAGCAGGTTGAACTGCCAGCTGAGCCAGCGATTGAATTGTATGTTGGTATTCTTGGTAAAGAAGCACGGGCAAGAGCTTATAAGATTGTTAATGAACTCAGATTAGATGGTGTAGTCGTGGAAACCGATTACATGGACCGCAGCGTTAAGGCACAGATGAAGTATGCGAATAAGCTGGGGGCTAAACATACGGTTATTCTGGGAGAGAATGAACTTGAAAGTAATACTGCAAAGATAAAAAATATGGAAACAGGTGAGCAGACGGAGATTGCTTTGGATGCTATAGCTGCTTACTTTACGAAATAATGGAGGAGAGAGAACATGTCTGAATCAATGAAGGGATTAAAAAGAACCCATCGCTGTGCAGAACTGGATGGAACCAATGCAGGCGAAGTTGTTACTGTTATGGGCTGGGTACAGAAAAGCCGGAATAAGGGTGGCATTATTTTCGTCGATTTGAGAGATCGCAGTGGACTTCTCCAGATTATATTTGAAGAAGCAGATGCAGGAAGTGAAAACTTTGCCAAAGCAGAGAAACTCCGTGCTGAATTTGTTGTTGCCGTTGTCGGACGGGTAGAGAAACGTTCCGGCGGTGTGAACAGTAATTTGAAAACCGGTGAGATTGAGATTCGTGCGACAGAACTCAGAGTACTGTCGGAATCAGAAACACCACCTTTCCCAGTGGAAGAGAACAGTAGAACGAAAGAAGACCTTCGTCTGAAATATCGTTATTTAGACCTTCGACGTCCGGATTTGCAGAGAAATATTATTATGCGAAGCAAAGCGGCAACCGTTATTCGTAACTTCCTTGCAGAAGAAGGTTTCTTAGAGATTGAAACTCCGATTCTTGGTAAGAGTACGCCGGAAGGTGCCAGAGATTATCTTGTACCAAGCCGTGTTCATCCGGGAAACTTTTATGGATTACCACAGTCACCGCAGTTATATAAGCAGCTGTTGATGTGTTCCGGATATGACCGTTACTTCCAGATTGCAAAGTGTTTCCGTGATGAGGATCTTCGTGCGGACCGTCAGCCGGAATTCACACAGATAGATATGGAACTTTCCTTCGTCGATGTGGATGATGTCATTGAAGTGAATGAACGCCTTTTGGTTCGTCTCTTTAAAGAGATTATTAATCTTGATGTACAGCTGCCAATTCCACGTATGACCTGGCAGGAGGCTATGGATCGTTTTGGTTCAGATAAGCCGGATACCCGTTTTGGTATGGAGCTTCAGGATGTCAGTGATGTTGTTAAAGATTGTGAGTTTGTTGTTTTCAAAGGTGCTTTGGAAGACGGCGGCTCTGTTCGCGGTATTAATGCCAAAGGCCAGGGAGCTATGCCTCGTAAGAAGATTGATGCCCTTGTTAAATTTGCAAAAGATTATGGTGCAAAGGGATTGGCTTATATCGCTATCCAGGAAGATGGTACTGTGAAATCTTCTTTTGCTAAATTCATGAAAGACGAAGAGATGACAGCCCTTATCCAGGCCATGCATGGTGAGAATGGTGACTTATTACTTTTCGCAGCAGACAAGAATAAAGTGGTTTATGACGTTTTGGGAGCATTACGTCTTGAATTAGCTGATAGATTAGAACTCATTGACAAGAATCAGTTTAATTTCCTTTGGGTAACAGAATTCCCATTGCTTGAGTGGTCTGAAGAAGAAGGCCGTTATACTGCAATGCATCACCCATTCACAATGCCTATGGAAGAAGATTTGCAGTATCTTGATACGGATCCGGGACGTGTTCGTGCAAAAGCTTATGATATCGTTTTAAACGGTACAGAGATTGGCGGCGGCAGCGTTCGTATTTTCCAGAACCATGTTCAGGAGAAGATGTTTGAAGTTCTTGGATTTGAGATGGATGACGCCTATGAGCGTTTTGGTTTCCTCTTGAACGCTTTCAAGTATGGTGTTCCACCACATGCAGGACTTGCTTATGGATTTGACCGTCTGATTATGATTATGGCCGGTATGGACAGTATCAGAGATGTTATTGCCTTTCCTAAAGTTAAGGATGCATCCTGTCTTTTGACGGAGGCTCCGAATATTGTAGATGAAGTTCAGTTAAAAGAACTGGGCATTGATATTTCAGTCATTGAAGAAGCTGAGGTAACAGAAGAAGCTTAAAATTTTACCTGAATTTATAAGAACGAATGATAAATACAGTGTGAATTTTTTATAAAAGATGATATTGTATGAAAAAAATAGATATGATATCCTCTTAAGTGGAAACATAGACACAACAAGGATGAACATGGAGGTACGATATGTATTCATTAGATGAAGTTAAAAAAACAGACCCGGCCATCGCGCAGGTTATTGAAGATGAATTAAGCAGACAGAATTCTCACATTGAATTAATTGCATCTGAAAACTGGGTAAGTCATGCTGTTATGGCTGCTATGGGAAGCCCATTGACAAACAAATATGCAGAAGGTTATCCTGGAAAACGTTACTATGGTGGATGCGAATGTGTCGATGTTGCAGAAACACTTGCTATTGAACGTGCTAAAGAACTTTTTGGCTGTGACTATGCGAATGTTCAGCCTCACTCTGGTGCACAGGCGAATATGGCGGTATTCTTTGCAATGCTTAATCCTGGCGATACAGTTATGGGAATGAACTTAGACCACGGCGGTCATTTGACCCATGGAAGTCCTGTAAATATGTCTGGAAAATATTTTAAAATCGTACCTTATGGTGTAAATGATGAAGGCTTCATTGATTATGATGAACTTCGCCGAATTGCATTAGAAGCAAAACCAAAGTTAATTGTTGCCGGCGCAAGTGCTTATGCAAGAACAATCGACTTTAAGAAATTTAGAGAAGTTGCTGATGAAGCGGGGGCATACCTCATGGTGGATATGGCTCATATTGCCGGTCTGGTTGCTGCCGGACTTCATCCAAGCCCAATTCCTTATGCAGATGTTGTAACAACAACAACGCATAAAACATTGAGAGGACCTCGTGGCGGTTTAATTCTTGCGAATGAGGAAGCAGCAAAGAAATTCAACTTTAATAAAGCCGTATTCCCTGGTATCCAGGGCGGACCATTGATGCATGTTATCGCTTCTAAGGCAGTATGTTTTAAGGAAGCATTGACAGATGAATTTAAAGCATATCAGAAACAGATTATGCTTAATGCACAGGCATTGGCCAAAGGCCTTATGTCCAGAGGCGTAGATATCGTTTCTGGTGGTACAGACAATCATCTGATGCTGGTGAACTTAATCAACCTGAACTTAACCGGAAAACAGGCTGAAAAGATGCTGGATGAAGTGAATATTACATGTAATAAGAATACGATTCCTAACGACCCCCAGTCACCATTTGTAACAAGCGGTGTCCGTCTTGGAACACCATCTGCTACAACACGTGGTTTGAAGGAAGAAGATATGGATGCAGTTGCAGAAGCTATTGCTATGACTTTGAAGGATTTCGAAGGAAGCAAAGAAAAAGCAAAGGCAATCATTGATGGAATTACAGCAAAATATCCATTGAATTAATTGATAACAAGACTCCGGTGATGAACCGGAGTCTTTCAATTTTTCTGCAAAAATAGGAGATGAATCAAATGAAAGTATTATTAATTAATGGCAGTCCCCATGAAAAAGGCTGTACAAACAGAGCATTAGAAGAAGTGGCCGGTGCTTTAAATGCAGCAGGCGTTGGCAGTGAGATTTTCTGGATTGGCAAGGGAGATATTCACGGATGTATCGCCTGTGGACAGTGCGGTGGTTCCAGTAATAAATGTGTATTTGATGATACAGTAAATCAGGCCCTTGTAAAGATGCAGGAAGCGGATGGCCTTATTGTAGGTTCACCTGTATACTATGCTTCATTGAACGGTGCCTTAAGTTCTTTCTTAGACCGTATGTTTTATGCGGGGGCCTGTTTCCATCATAAACCGGCGGCAGCAGTGACATCTGCCCGTCGTGCCGGAACAACAGCAACATTGGATATTATTCAGAAGTATTTTACAATCAGTCAGATGCCGATTATTTCATCCCAGTATTGGAATATGGTTCATGGCTCATGTCCAGAGGATGTAGAAAAAGATCTTGAAGGTCTCCAGACGATGAGAACTCTTGGAATGAACATGGCATGGATGATTCAGTGTATCGAAGCTGGAAAAAAATCCGGTATTGATATTCCAAATACAGAAGACAAGATTATGACGAATTTTATACGATAAAACGAGCTTTATAAAGACCTGTATATTACGTTTAGAACCGAATTACGGTTTACGTAATATACAGGTTTTTTATATTTTTGTTAAGAAAAGGAATAAGGCTTGCCATTAGGATTTCTAGGATATAAAATGAAATTATATAAATTATTTGATTGGGGAATAAACCATATGTTTACGACAATAAAGGAATTTTTTATAGAATCCACAAATCAGATGCAGCACTATTTCACGGAGTCAAAAAAAGAAATTTCAAAGAATAATGCTTTTTTAATGATGTGCATTTCTGCTTTTGGTCTGCCGGGAGTATGTATACTTCTGATTGTTACGCCAATGGTTATATCGGATTGGTATATAACTATCGGTCATTGGTTATTTATTCCTTTTTTTCTTTGCTATGGTATTCTGGGAAGATATCTTTATAGGAATAAAACAGATTCTTATCCACTGGTTCATCTATCGGTTATTTCTTTTTTGATGATTTTAATGGCATTAGTCATTTATATCAACACAGTTCCTTATCCGGACAGCTCAGCTACGTTAGTAACAGCAGCGATGATTGTGGTTCCGGTACTCTTTATTATTCCATTTTATGAAACCATCGTCATGCTTTTCATCGTTTTTCTGGTCTTCATGCTGATGAATAACCTGTATATTTCTCCGGAAATCATCGGTGATAATATCTTTAATGGTATTGCGGGTTTGATGATGGGCGGCATGGTATCATGGATTGTTACAAATCTACGGGCGGCAGATAATAAAGACAAGAGGGAAATTGTTAAACAAAGTGGTCAGGATAAGTTGACGGGTATTCAGAATAAAGGTGAAGTAGAAAAGAGTTGTTTTGCTTATTTAGAAAATGTCGAAGTAAAGGATTGTGCCCTTATTGTTATTGATATTGATAATTTTAAAGAGATAAATGACTCAATGGGCCACTATGTGGGAGACCAGGTATTAAGTATGTTTGGAAATACCCTTAAAAAGATATTTCGTGAAAGTGATATTTTCGGACGAATCGGTGGAGATGAATTTCTTGTATTAATGAAAAACGTTTCTGAGCGTCAACTGGTAGAGTCGAAGATGGAAGCCTTGTCCGTAATCTTTCATCGGGATGCAATGGAAAGGTTAGATGTTGATGTGACCTGTTCCTATGGTTCGGTTATAAAAAATGATGAATATATATCTTATGTGCCATTCTTTAAAATGGCAGACAAATTATTATATCGGGCAAAAAGAAGTGGTAAGAATCAGGGTGAGATTCTAACAGTTGAGGCCTTTCACAAATATATAGGTCAAAAAGAGATAATGCTTGTTGTGGAAGATGAGGAGATAAACAGAGAATTAATTAAAACGATTTTTAGCCCGGAATTTGAGATTGTCGAAGCATTTAACGGAGCAGAGGCAAAAGAAATCATAAAAAAACATCACAGTATCATTCGGATTATGCTCCTTGATATTATTATGCCACAGGTGGATGGCTTTCAGGTACTGAATTGGATGAAAGACAGGAATCTTTCTGAACATTTTCCGGTCATTGCAATAAGTTCAGATGAAAGCATGGAACTGAAATCTTTGGAACTGGGCGTAGCGGATATGATTACGAAGCCATTTATACCGGAAGTTATGAAAAAGAGAGTCCATAATGTGTTGAAATAGGAAAAGAACGGAGATAATTTGAAATTAATAAAGACAGAAAAGTATATTCATACAAAAGGCGGAAGAATGAAGATTATTATTCTTAAGCCGGCAAATCAAAAGGGAACATTGCCAGGACTTCTATGGATTCACGGTGGGGGCTATATTACAGGTATGGCAGCTATGGTGAATTTTAGTCGTGGCAGGGACATTGCCAGCCAATGTGGGGCGGTTGTTCTTTCACCGGAGTACAGGCTGTCAGGAAAAGCACCTTATCCCGCAGCATTGGAAGACTGTTACGAGGCATTGCTTTTTATGAAAAAACATACAGAAGAATTAGGTATTCGTACAGACCAGCTTATGGTTGGTGGAGAGAGTGCCGGTGGTGGATTAAGTGCAGCCCTCTGTCTTTATGCAAGGGATAAGAAGGAAGTAAACATTTCTTTCCAAATGCCTTTATATCCGATGCTTGATTGCCAGGATACAGAATCTTCGAAGAATAATCATGGACATATATGGAACACAAGAAGAAATCATTATGGATGGAGAAAATATCTGGCTGGTATGAATCAGAAAGACATTATTCCAAGCTATGCTTCAGCAGCTAGAGCGACAGACTATTCGGGGCTTCCTCCAGCCTATACCTTCGTGTGTGATGGTGAACCCTTTTATTGTGAAACCCTCACATATGTTGAGCAATTAAAAAAGGCGGGCATCAAGGCGTCTGTGGATGTCTATCATGCAAAAACCCATGCTTTTGACATGATGTGTCCATGGCTTAAAGTAAGCAAACAGGCAAAAAGAGAACTTCTTAAACGATTTGAATACGCGAAAAAGCATTTCTATGCTGAAAATAAAAAAGGAGAAACGACGATGAATGAATATGAAATTATAACGCTTCCCGTATCCGATGGGACAGAGAAAGAGTTTGCAATTATGGACACATTTGTGGCGGAAAACAAACAATATGTTGCCGTATCTTTGGTTAAAGATGACAGCATACAGGATGGTATCTTCCTTTACCGGTATAAGGATGCTGAGGATGGAGATATGATTGTAGAGACGATTTCGACGCCGGAGGAGTATGAGCGTATTGCGGAAGTTTACGAAAGCCTCTAAAAGATAAGGGGAAAAGAAAGAACATGATCGGTTTATTATGTATTGGAACAGGTATTTTAGGAATTGTCATCAGAGTTATAACAAAATCAGTAAATAAAAATGACAGTCTGGCATCCACTTTTGGCTATGCTTTGATTGCAATGGGGCTTTTTATGTGTTTTGAATATTACATACTAAAAAGTGAAAGACTGATGGCCAGAACATTTTTCTTATGTATGGGCGTCCCTTTTGTGGTATACGCCTTCTATAATTTCGTGAATCTCTTTCGCTGTTCGACAAAGATTTTAGCACAATATGAAGGTTTTGATACGATGTATTCACCACGAATGCCATCAACTTATTATCCGAAATTCAGTTATAGGGTAGATGGAATGGATTATCATGAAAAAAGTGCTAAGAATGAATCTTTAGAACTTTTGGAAGCGGATATGGAGATTGGACGCGGATATGAGATATACATTGTACCGGGAAAACCAGAAACATTTATTTTGACGAAAAAAATCAAATTTTTAAATATCTTTTTTCTTATCGTTGGAGCTTTTTTTGCAGCCTTCGGACTCTTAATACCTCTACAATAATCAAAAAGCCTGCATGTTATCGAAAACATACAGGCTTCGTTTTATTATTTAATACCCTAATTCTTCACCAACAAGGATAATCTTTATACGACCTTCCTGGCCGCTGCGGCGTGTAACGACGAACTGGTTGCAGATGCAGTCGGGCTTCATACAGTTGCAGCAGTGTCCGAGCTCGGTACAAGGAGTGTCACGATTCAGACGGATGGTATTCATAGGAGCCGCCGTATTTCTTGCACGGGCGATAGCTGCATCAATATTATCGGTTACTTTATTCATTCCGGCAATAATGACAACATTCGATGGCCCAAAGATTAAAGAAGCCACACGATTGCCATTGCCATCGATATTCACAAGTTCGCCGGCCATCGTTATCGCGTTGGTGCTCATAAAATAATAATCACAGACAGCAACTTTGCTGTAGAATTCTTTCTTCTCTTCATCTGTTTTGGGAACGGTGCGGTCCAGCACAACACAGTCGGAAGCTTTTAATGCCGGTATTAATCCAATTTCGTTAATGGAAACGGAACCACCCCAGGATACACTGGAACCGGGAGTTACAAAACGAAGAGCCATGTTCAATGCTTCGTCGCTATTATCCACATAGTAGGCTTCCATACCACGTCTGTCTAAATTCTTAATAAGGGTTTCAGCAGCAGCTTCATAAAACTTTTTCTTAGGGTTCATATAAGTCACGCTCCATTCTTTTTTTGCTATTATAGCACCTTTTAATCTGACAGTACAGAAAATTTATGATATACTGTTTACATTATTTATTTAAGGAGATTTTATGTCTAAGTCATTATATATAGCAGAAAAGCCCAGCGTAGCCAGGGAATTTGCGAGAGTTTTAAATATAAAAGGGAAAAGCTATGATGGTTATATGGAGTCCTCAGATTCGGTTGTAACCTGGTGTGTTGGACATCTGGTGACGATGAGTTATCCGGAAGTTTATCATCCATCTTTGAAACGATGGTCTCTGGAAACACTGCCTTTTATACCTAAAGATTTTAAATACGAAGTTATAGACGCTGTGAAAAAACAGTTTGATATTGTAAGTTCTCTTTTGACACGCCAGGATGTGGATACGATTTATGTCTGTACGGACTCCGGGCGGGAGGGAGAATATATTTACCGGTTGGTAGACCAGATGGCCGGGGTGACCGGTAAGAAGAAAAAGAGAGTATGGATTGATTCACAGACAGAAGAAGAAATCCTTCGAGGAATACGTGAAGCGAAAGACCTTTCAGAGTATGATAATCTGGCGGCTTCCGCTTATTTGCGTGCAAAGGAAGATTATCTGATGGGTATTAACTTTTCCAGACTTCTCACTTTGAAATATGGGCCATCGATTTCAAGTTTTATGAAAACGAAAAGAACAGTACTGTCCGTGGGCCGTGTAATGACCTGTGTATTAGGTATGGTTGTACGCAGGGAACGGGAGATTAGGGCTTTTGTTAAGACACCTTTTTATAGAGTGTTATCCAAGATTGATGTGCAGGGAAGAGATATAGAGGCAGAGTGGCGTGCTGTTGAGGGTTCCCGCTACTATCAGACACCTTTACTTTATAAAGAAAATGGCTTTAAAAAAGAAGAGGATGGCAAAGGACTCATTTCCATGCTGGAGGCTGAACCGCCGAGAATGATGGAGATAGCAGAACTGACGAAGAAGAAAGAGAAAAAGAATCCGCCTCTTTTATTTAACCTTGCAGAACTACAGAACGAATGTTCCAAACTATTCAAATTAAGTCCTGATGAAACTCTGAAGGTGGTTCAGGAACTTTATGAAAAGAAGCTGGTTACATATCCAAGAACCGATGCCAGAGTCCTTTCTACCGCTGTATCTAAAGAAATTTATAAAAATATCAGTGGCTTAAAAAGTTTTGCTCCGGTAGCAGATTTTGCTGCAGAAGTTCTGGAGATGGGAAGCTATAAGAATATTGCAAAAACAAGATATGTAAATGATAAGCAGATAACGGACCATTATGCTGTTGTTCCTACAGGACAGGGGATGGGGGCTTTAAAAGCACTCAGTAGAATAGGATTCAGTGTGTACACCCTGATTGCAAAGCGGTTTTTAAGTATTTTTTATCCTGCAGCAGAGTATCAGAAAATCAGCCTGGTTCTAAGTAAGTCCGGTGAGAAGTTCTTTGCGAGTTTCCGGGTAATGCTTTCAGAGGGGTATCTGAAAGTGGCCGGAAAGCCAACAGAGAAGTCCAAAGAGGATGAAGAGGCAGATAGTCTGGATGCTGCTTTTCTGGAAGTTTTAAAAACATTAAAGAAAGGTACTTTTCTTCCAATTAACGAATTATATATTAAAGAGGGGGAAACAACACCGCCAAAACGTTATAATTCAGGAAGCATGATTCTGGCTATGGAGAATGCAGGTCAGTTGATTGAAGATGAAGAACTGCGGGCGATGATTAAAAGCAGTGGCATTGGAACCAGTGCTACCCGGGCTGAAATTTTAAAGAAACTTGTGACCATTAAATATCTGGCCCTGAATAAGAAGACTCAGATTGTCACACCGACCCAGTTAGGAGAGATTGTCTTTGATGTCGTTGACAGTTCTCTGCGTTCACTGCTGAATCCGGAATTAACGGCCAGCTGGGAAAAGGGATTAAATTATGTGGCAGAGGGGGCTATTACTCCGGATGAATATATGGAAAAATTAGATAACTTCGTTACAGTCCGCACGGAAGGTGTTAAACATCTCAATAATCAATGGATGCTTCGGGAGAAGTATGAGCAGGTAGCCCATATTTATAAATAAGAATATGTAGACGAAAAATGTATAAAGTGATAAAATAAGGATATTTGATAGAAAAAATGCGAAGAAAATCTTTGAAATTGCCATTATTTGGTGAAATAAGATTTGGAGGTAAACTAGATTATGTGTGGTATTGTTGGATATATAGGTAAGGCTCAGGCTGCACCCATTTTATTGGATGGCCTGGCAAAACTTGAGTACCGTGGATATGATTCTGCCGGAATTTCAGTTTTTGACGGTGAAAATATTCATACGGTAAAAACAAAAGGTAAAATTGTTAATTTACGTGAGTTGACCCATGATGGTGCAGATTTAAAGGGAACGGTCGGGATTGGTCATACTCGATGGGCAACCCATGGTGAGCCATCGGATGTGAATTCCCATCCTCATACGAATGCCAGTGAAACGATTTCTCTGGTTCATAATGGTATTATTGAAAATTATCTGGAATTAAAGAAGCGTTTACAGGATAAAGGCTATGTATTCCAGTCCGAAACAGATACAGAAGTCGTAACCCTTTTGATGGATTATTATTTTGATGGTGATTTGTTAAATACCCTTACAAAAGTCATGAATCGAATTGAAGGTTCTTATGCGCTTGGTATTATTAACAAGGATAATCCGGATGAGATTATTGCTGTAAAGAAAAACAGTCCTCTTATTGTAGGACTTTCTGAAGACGGAAACTATATTGCGTCGGATATTCCCGCTGTATTAAAGCATACACGTAAGATTTATATTCTGGAAGATGGCGAGATTGTAAAGCTGACGCGTGAAAAAGTCATAGTATATAATCAGGACTTAGAAGAAATTAAAAAAGAGATTACAGAGATTCAGTGGGATGTGTCTGCGGCGGAAAAAGGCGGCTATGAGCATTTTATGATTAAAGAGATGCATGAGCAGCCAAAAGCTGTCCGTGATACTGTTTTCCCTAGATTAAAGGATGATGAAGTCTTTATTCATGAACTTCGTATGACAGATGAACAGATTAAGGATTTAAAGAAAATCTTTATTATTGCCTGTGGTTCTGCTTATCATGCCGGCGTAACCGGAAAATATGTTATTGAAGAACTGGCTCGAATTCCTGTAGAAGTGGATTTGGCATCGGAATTCCGATATCGTAATCCGATTTTAGAGGATAATACCTTAGCAATTATTATCAGCCAGTCGGGTGAAACTGCAGATACTTTGGAGGCCATGCGTGAAGCAAAACGTCATGGCGTGCGAGCCCTGGCTATTGTTAATGCTGTAGGAAGTTCTATTGCCAGAGAAGCGGATGATGTTTTATATACTTGGGCAGGACCTGAAATTGCTGTAGCCACAACCAAAGGCTACACAAGCCAGCTGTCAGCTCTTTATCTGCTTGCTTTACATTTTGGAAAAATCCGTGAAAAGATTGAAGAGAATGATTATAAAGAAATGATTCGGGAATTAAAAACCCTTCCGGATAAGATTGAACAGATGCTTTCTGATAAGGAGAGAATCCAGTTCCTGGCCAATAAATATATTGGACTTAAGGACGTTTTCTTCCTTGGCCGCGGTATTGATTACGCCAGTGCGTTAGAAGCATCACTGAAACTTAAAGAGATTTCTTATGTTCATTCAGAGGCTTATGCTGCCGGTGAATTAAAGCATGGTACGATTTCCTTGATTGAAGACGGTACTTTAGTTGTTGCACTGGTTACGCAGGAACAGCTCTACAGCAAGATTGTCAGCAATGTTGTTGAGGTTCGAACAAGAGGAGCTTTTGTCCTTGCGGTAACGAATGAAGATAATAAAGAGATTGAAAAGAATGCGGATTATGTATTCTATATTCCGAAGACAAATAAAAACTTTACCGGCTTATTGGCAACAATTCCGATGCAGTTATTTGCTTACTATGTGGCTGTGGCAAAGGGCTGTGATGTTGACCAGCCAAGAAACCTGGCAAAATCTGTAACTGTAGAATAAAATATACCGCTTCAGCCAGACTGGAGCGGTACTTTTATGTTAGGAGAGATATCAATGGAAGAATTAATGATTAAAAATTTATATAATCTTGAGGAAACAATAGCTGCAGATTTATTTGAGGGTTTAACCTATCCATGGGAAGCACTGCCAAAAATTGGTGAATTTATTTTGAAGCTGGGGGCTACTCTGCCGAAAGATGAATATGAACAGGTAGAAGAGGATGTCTGGATTGCAAAAAGTGCTAAAGTATTTCCTTCAGCCTATATTCATGGACCTGCGATTATCGGAAAAGAGGCCGAAGTCAGACATTGTGCTTTTATCCGAGGAAATGCTATTGTGGGTGAGGGTGCTGTCGTTGGAAATTCTACAGAACTTAAGAATGTCGTTTTGTTTAATAAAGTCCAGGTACCTCATTACAATTATGTAGGAGACTCTATTCTGGGATATAAATCCCATATGGGAGCCGGCTCTATTACCTCAAATGTCAAGGCAGATAAAATGCTGGTTAAGGTGAAAGCGGGTAAGGAAAATATTGAAACCGGGTTGAAAAAATTTGGTGCCATGTTGGGAGATAATGTGGAAGTGGGATGTAATGCCGTGCTTAATCCGGGAACAGTTATCGGACGGGAGTCGAATGTATATCCGACATCGATGGTTCGTGGCTTTCTGCCAAAGCAGAGCATTTTTAAAAATACCAGGGAAATTATTTCCAAAAAATTAATTTAAAAAGTGCGAAAAAAGGGCAATTCGGCAAAATAGACAAAAAATTAACAATCCATGGAGAGGCTGGGTCATGAGCCTCTCTTTTTTGCTGTGCAAATTTAACAAAGTTATGTCAAATTGGTGGGGGATTACTTGTCACTTGCTAAAACTTTCCAAAAGCACTAGACTTAAAATTGCTTTTATGAGAAAATAAGGTGAACTAAATGATGTCATTTTAATAATAAATATCCAATTACATATTTGAAAGGAGTCTTAAAATGATTTATTCACACGAAGTAGAAATGATGTGTCCGGTAGCCCAGGGTGTGGCTCATGGCGCAGCGCCAATCCCAGAAGAGGGCAGATGGGTAAAGGCAAAAGAAATCAAAGACATCTCAGGATTAACACACGGAATTGGCTGGTGTGCACCTCAGCAGGGAGCATGTAAACTGACTCTGAACATTAAAGAAGGAATTATTCAGGAAGCATTGGTAGAAACCATCGGATGTTCAGGTATGACACATTCCGCAGCTATGGCTTCTGAAATTCTTCCGGGAAGAACATTACTTGAAGCATTAAACACAGACTTAGTTTGTGATGCTATTAATACAGCTATGAGAGAATTGTTTTTACAGATTGTTTATGGACGCAGCCAGTCTGCATTCTCCGAAGATGGACTTCCAGTAGGTGCCGGTCTTGAGGATTTAGGTAAAGGACTCCGTTCTCAGATTGGTACAATGTACGGAACATTAAAGAAAGGTCCTCGTTATCTTGAAATGGCTGAAGGCTATGTTACAGGCATTGCATTGGATGAAGAAGACCATATTATTGGTTACCAGTTTGTAAGCTTTGGCAAGATGATGGATTTCATCAAAGCCGGAGATGACGCAAACACAGCTTTGGAAAAAGCTAAAGGTCAGTATGGCCGTGTTGATGATGCAGTGAAAATTATTGACCCAAGACATGAATAATTCGAGGAGGAAGAGAAATGGCTTTATTTGAATCGTATGAAAGAAGAATTGATAAAATTAATGCCGTATTGAACAGCTATGGTATCGCTTCCATCGAAGAAGCAGAAAAGATTACAAAGGACGCTGGATTAGATGTTTTCGAACAGGTTAAAAAGATTCAGCCAATTTGTTTCGAGAATGCCTGTTGGGCATATACTGTAGGCGCGGCTATCGCTATTAAAAAAGGATGCAGAAGAGCAGCTGATGCAGCAGCAGCTATTGGTGAAGGTCTTCAGGCTTTTTGCATTCCTGGTTCCGTTGCTGACCAGCGTAAAGTAGGTCTTGGACATGGTAACCTTGGAAAGATGCTTTTGGAAGAAGAGACCGAATGTTTCTGTTTCCTTGCAGGACATGAATCCTTTGCAGCAGCAGAAGGAGCTATTGGTATTGCTGAGAAAGCAAACAAAGTTCGCCAGAAACCATTGCGTGTTATTTTAAATGGTCTTGGTAAAGATGCAGCTCAGATTATTTCCAGAATTAATGGTTTTACATATGTAGAGACAGAGATGGATTATTATACAGGCGAAGTTAAAGAAGTATTCCGCAAACCATATTCTACAGGACTTCGTGCAAAAGTTAACTGCTATGGTGCAAATGATGTTACAGAAGGTGTGGCTATCATGCATAAAGAGGGTGTAGATGTTTCTATCACAGGTAACTCTACAAACCCAACACGTTTCCAGCATCCAGTAGCAGGTACATATAAAAAAGAATGTATCGAACAGGGAAAGAAATATTTCTCCGTAGCATCCGGTGGTGGTACAGGCCGTACACTTCATCCAGATAATATGGCAGCAGGTCCGGCTTCCTATGGTATGACAGATACAATGGGCCGTATGCATTCCGATGCACAGTTCGCAGGTTCTTCTTCCGTACCAGCTCATGTTGAGATGATGGGCTTAATCGGAATGGGTAACAATCCTATGGTTGGAGCCACAGTGGCCGTAGCTGTAGGGGTACAGCAGGCTTCTGATGAAGGTAAATTCTAATCAAAAGCAACAGAAGAATATAAACAGCTGTTCCAGTCATTGCAGAGTGATTGGGACAGCTGTTTTTAAATGGACTATTGACGTGGGTTTTCATAATATAGTACAATATTTAAAGGCAAAAACTATAAGAACCTATGAGAGAGGTCATTTTATGAAGATTTCCACGAAGGGACGTTATGCACTTCGAACAATGATTGATTTGTCGATGCATGACAAGGGAGCCCTGATTCCCTTGAAAGATATTTCATCACGTCAGGGAATTACAATTAAATATTTAGAGCAGGTTATGACATTGCTTAGCAGAGCGGGATATGTAAGAAGTGTCCGTGGAGCTAATGGCGGATACCGTTTGGCGAAGGAACCTTCAGAATATACTGCAGGAGATATTTTAAGAGTTGCAGAGGGAAGTCTGATGCCAGTGGCCTGCCTTGAAGATGATATAAATCAATGTCCGCGGGCAGAGGAATGTTTAACTCTGGAGTTTTGGGAAGGCCTTGCAGATGCGATTAACCAGTATGTGGACAGTGTTACACTGGAAGATTTGGTGAATCGGGCCGGCGAAGGCGGAAATTTTTCCATATAAGGGCATAAAGTATATAGAATCATCTTTTCGATGATATTTTTCGGTAAATATGCTATACTGAGAATATCCTTGGAAAGGTGATTTTTTTATGGACTTATTAGCTGAATTTAAGAAAAAAAGAATCATTTTATTTGATTTAGATGGAACTTTAACAGACCCGGGAGTAGGAATTACCAACTCGGTTATGTATGCATTAAAGAAATATGGTATTACAGTGACGGAACGCAGTACTTTATATCCTTTTATTGGACCGCCTTTGATACAGTCCTTTGAAAAGTTTTATGGTTTTGATCATGAATCTGCAGGAGATGCGGTGACGGCGTATCGTGAATATTTTTCTGAGAAGGGGATTTTTGAAAATGAACTTTATGAAGGCATTGACGCGTTATTATCCCATTTAAAAGAGCAGGGAAAGATTCTATGCCTCGCGACTTCAAAACCAGAGGTTTATGCTGGACGGATATTGGAGCATTTTAATTTAACAAAATATTTCGACATTCAGGCGGGAAGCCTTTTGAATGGCGAGCGGACGAATAAAGCAGAAGTTATTGAATGGGTTATGAAACAACTGAGGGATAAGCACGGCCTTGAAAACCCGGAGAAAGAAGCACTGATGGTTGGAGACAGGGAACATGATATGGCAGGTGCCGTAAAAAATCATATACCCGGAGTTGGTGTGTTGTATGGTTATGGAAGCCGGGAAGAACTGGAGATGGCTGGCGCAAAAGGGCTGGCGGCTACAGTTCCTGAGCTTTATAAGATTTTAACAGGGAATATATTCGGGAGGTAGACAATGAAAGGGACAAAAGCAATTATTTTGGCTTTGGCCTGTATGGGGATAAGCCTTGGATGTATAAAAACACCTTTAAAAGCGGAGAGTCTTGGAGAGCAGATTCGTTATGAAGAAGAGGATAGCAGTAATCAAAGTAAGATTTCTATTTCAGGAGAACAGGAAGTATCTGTCAGCGACTGGAACCGACGTATTTATCAGGTGGAATATACACTGACTGCAGGAAGTGCAGATGAGGCATCGGTCAGAGGCTATGCGGGCAAACATTTTCATATGGTGGATAGTCAGGGAAATATTCTATCTGAGGGCGCCTATATTGATGCCCAGGGGAATTCGGCAGCTTCCGGTGGAAGAGTATGCCGTGATATTAACGGATGGTATATTTTATGGGAAGATACAGATTTAGCAGGCTGGGGAGCCCATACTTTTTATGTTCAGTCCGACAGTGACTATGTTGGTGGAAATAATCAGCTTATTGGTTTGGAAGGATTGTCCGGGGTATATCTGAAAGAATCATCAGGCAGTGCGGATTTTCCTATGAACACATCATCGGTCAATGTGGCGGTAGAAGTTGAAGCTCTTGACCAGACGCTTCCGGTTATGTCAGGGATGGATATGGCCAATCAGGAACTTGCGGAGAAAGCCGTTGTAAAACTGAACTGCATTTATGGGAATTTGCAGGATGTGCCATTAAAGGCTCAGTGGTATGCCCTTATTGATGGGGGCGAGGTTCCGGTTGAGGAACAACTTACCCGGGTACCTTATACACTGCCGGCTAATGAAGTTGCAACGATGTCTGATCCAAAAGCCTATCGACTTAAATTATATTATAATGGCGAGGCATCTACTGACGAATCCCGTGCGAACAGTGGTGGGCAGGAGAACAGTATATCTGAAGATATGCCTATGGCAGAGGCTGTCCTTTCAAATGAAGTTTTAAGAGGCTGTATAAGTGTTAGCGTTCAGCTAGAACAGCTTCCTTATAAAGATGGCTCGGACTTTCATGTTTTTCGTTTCAGACTTTACCGCTTTGACAGCCAGAATCAGGTTATAAGCGATGATACACCATATACAGAATATTCGTTAGCCTTTGAAACGTATGGAGACCAGGCACGGAAAGAGATTGAGATTGGTGGCCTTACGGATGGTTGGTATACCCTTGTGGCAGAAAACCCAGAGGGGCATTATGCTGAGAATACAGAGCAGAGAACAGATAACTGTCTGCCATATTCCCGAACCGGAAGCAGTGCAGGAATTGATTTCCATATCGGTGCGGTTATAGATAATCAGTATAGCTGGGAAGTTATACGTTATCAGGGGCAGGATATGTCAGACCCATTGGGGGATAATTTCTTTAAAATTGTTTATAACTACAGAGAAACTGTGTATCCTGTGAATTATCGTTCGAATTTGCCGGAAGGGGCTGTATTAAACGGCCAGGAACCGTCAGATTCAGGAAAATATCCGGCAGGTGATGGCGTCGGAGTTCAGGGAAGTAATGGAATGACTTCAGAGGGCTGGCAGTTTGTGGGCTGGTCAACAGAAGCAGGTGATGGAATTTATAAATCCGGAGAGAATCTCTATTCGGATAACTCTGTACATAATATAGCTGTTGAAGGAAGCGTGCCTATGGTAGATGGTGGACTCAACCTCTACGGACGATGGGTCAAAACCTATGAAGTGAATTATAATGGAAATACAAATACAGGTGGAGATTTACCACAGGATAATTCGGGTACGGTAAATGCAGGAAGTAACCTTTATTATTCAGGAGATGAAGTTGTTGTCCGTGAGCCGGGTAATCTTGTGAAAAGGGATGATGATGGTACCCAATATGTATTCGATGGCTGGAGTCTGAATCAGGATGGCTCTGGAAACCGTTTAAATGCCGGAGACCACGTGAAAGTAGAAGATGCAGATTTAAACTTCTATGCTCAGTGGAAAGCAGTAAGCGCGGATAAATATGCGGTTAACTATATCGCAGCTCTTCCAAAAGACACGGTGATGACCGGTGTTCTGCCTCAGGATACAGAGAAATACCAGGAAGGTGCAATGGTGACAGCAAAGAACCAGGGAACAATCACTGTGGAACATTACCGGTTTGCAGGCTGGGCACTTACATCCCGGGAAGATGCTCTTTACCAGTCGGGTGAGGAACTTTATGGTACAAAAGATATAGGAAAAACAGTAACGAAAACAGAGGCACCAATGAAGGAAAATGGTTTAAGTTTCTACAGCCGGTGGATTCCTCTGTATCAGGTGATTTATAAAGCAAATGCAGGTACGGTAGAAGGATTGCCGGAGGATAAGAACGAATACGAAGCAAATGCCATGGTTGAAGTTTTGGATGGCGAGAAGATGATACGGGAAGGCTACCGGTTTATGGGATGGAATACGGAATCCGATGGCAGTGGTCAAAACTATGATTCCGGACTTAAATTCAACATGGTATCGGAGAATATAACCCTGTATGCTCAGTGGGAAAAAATACCGGAACCGGAAACAGAGGAAAATGATTCGGATTTGAACGTGCCACACAGGGGTACATGGCCAATTGTTATTCTTGCAATTGTCGGAGTCGTATGTATTATGGCCTATGTGCTTTATCAATGGCTTACCCATCGAAAAGGTTAGGTGAACTATGGAGAATATAAATGAAGCTTTAATTCGGGAGATTGTTCAAAGGGTTTTGCGTGAGATGAATTCCGGGGAAGATTTTACAAAGGAAAAGGACCCGAGCGGCATATTACTGGTAAAAACCCAGACAGTGAAGTGCGAACCTTTTGGAGATGCACAGGGAGTCTATCTTAAAGACATTGTAAGCCTTGAAGAAGCTCCGCGTATGGGGGCAGGGATTATGGAACTGGACCATACAAGTTTCGAGTGGACATTGACTTATGATGAATACGATATGGTTATTTCAGGTGTTTTAGAGATAGAGATAGATGGACGGACCGTGACAGGATATCCAGGTGATATTATCTATATTCCGAAAGGAAGTCATATTCATTTTCAAACCTCATCAAAAGCGAGATATGCCTACTTTGTCTATCCGGCGGATTGGCAGTCACAGGCTTAAATAAGGATAAAAACCTCTTGTATCGAACATACTAAAAATAAATGTTCATACAGGAGGTTTTATTTTATGAAGGAAATTATAAAAGTTACAGGCAGAGAAGTCCTTGATTCGAGAGGGAATCCAACGGTTGAAGTAGAGGTGCACTTGAAACATGGTGTATATGGCCGGGCAATTGTATCTTCCGGAGCGTCCACAGGAATTTATGAAGCACTTGAACTCAGAGATGAGGACAAAAAAAGATATGGCGGCAAAGGTGTTGAGAAGGCAGTAGGGCATGTGAACAAGGAAATAAGAGAAGCCTTATGTGGAATGAATGCAGGAAGACAACAGAAAATAGACAAAAAACTGTTGGAAGTTGACGGCAGTGAAGAAAAAAAGAATTTGGGAGCCAATGCCCTTTTAGGAGCATCCCTTGCCTGCGCCAAAGCGGCGGCAGCTTTTTACAGTCAGCCTTTATATCGGTATATTGGGGGAGTAGCCGGGAATCTGCTTCCTATGCCTATGATGAATATTTTAAATGGCGGTGCCCATGCGGATAATGCCATTGATTTTCAGGAATTTATGATTATACCAACCGGTGCAAAAAGCTTTAAAGAAGCTTTGCGTATGGGAAGCGAAGTATTTCACACCTTGAAAAGTGTTTTAAAAGGCAGGGGATTAAATACAGCGGTTGGAGATGAGGGTGGATTTGCTCCGGACCTGGCCAGCAATGAAGAAGGGCTTCAGGTTATTATAGAAGCTATTAAAAAAGCCGGATATACTCCGGGAAAAGATATATGTCTGGCATTGGATGTGGCCAGCAGTGAATTTTATAAAGATGGCTTCTATACACTTTATGGAGAAGGTAATAAGACCTTTACCAGCGAAGAAATTTGTAATTATTATGAAAAACTGATTGAAAAATACCCTGTTGTTTCTATTGAAGATGGATGCGACCAGGATGACTGGCAGGGATGGAAAAAACTTACAGAAAAAATAGGGCATAAAGTTCAATTGGTGGGTGACGATTTTTTTGTTACAAATACAAAACGATTGGAGCAGGGCATCGAAAGTGGAACAGCAAATGCTATTTTAATTAAACCGAATCAGATAGGAACATTGACAGAAACCATCCAGGCCGTTCAAATGGCTGCTGATGCAGGCTATGGCGTCATAATGTCACATCGCTCAGGCGAAAGTGAGGATACAACAATTGCAGACCTAGCTGTAGGATTAAACTGTGGACAGATTAAAACAGGTTCCCTTTCAAGAACAGACCGATTGGCCAAGTATAATCAGCTTCTTCGAATTAAAGAACAGTTGGGAGCAGGTGCAAGATTTGAAAATCCTTTTAAGAGAAGATCACATTTAACAGATTAATGGATTAAAGTATGTTGACAAAATAAGATGAAATAACTATAATAAATAAACAGCGGGTGCTCCAAAGCGGAAGCACCCGGCTTTTAACATAGTGAGGAAGGTGCAGGTATGGAACAAAAGAGAGTTTTTTCACTGTTAGTGGATAATACTTCCGGTGTTTTAAGCCGTGCAGCAGGACTTTTCACCCGACGTGGATATAATATTGACAGTATTACAGCAGGGGAAACCATGGATTCAAGATTTACTCGAATCACAGTTGTTGTTCATGGAGATGATTTGATTCTTGAACAGATTGAAAAACAGCTTCGAAAGATGGTGGATGTTGTAGATGTCAAAAAGCTTGAAGAGGGTGTTTCCGTTTGTCGGGAATTAGTAATGATTAAGATTCGGGCAACGGTGGAAGAGCGTCAGGCAATTATTGCTGTGGCGGATATCTTTCGAGCAAAGGTCGTGGATGTAGGGATGGAATCTATGATTATCGAATTGACAGGAAATCAGTCCAAGGTGGATGCGTTTATCCAGCTGGTCAGTGATTATGAAATTTTGGAACTGGCTCGAACAGGAGTCACCGGTTTGTCCAGAGGTTCGGACGACGTGAAATTTTTTTAGCTCCATAATAATATTCAGCCTATGTACTGTGAAAACAGTTACACAGCCTCTGTATTATTTAGAAGATACATATTAAAAGCTTAACAGGCAGGAGGAAGAACAAAATGGCAAAGATTTTTTATCAGGAAGACTGTAACTTATCTCTCTTAGAGGGAAAAACGATTGCAATTATCGGTTACGGAAGTCAGGGACATGCACATGCTTTGAATTTAAAGGATTCAGGATGTAATGTTATTATTGGACTTTATGAAGGAAGTAAATCCTGGGCAAAGGCAGAAGCACAGGGTCTTGAAGTATTTACTGCAGCAGAAGCTGCAAAAAAAGCAGATATCATCATGATTCTTATCAACGATGAATTGCAGGCAGATATGTACAAAAAAGACGTTGAGCCAAACCTTGAAGAAGGTAATATGTTAATGTTTGCTCACGGTTTTAATATTCATTACGGATGTATCGTTCCACCAAAGAACGTTGATATCACAATGATCGCTCCAAAAGCACCAGGTCATACAGTACGTAGCGAATTTGTTGAAGGTAAAGGAACACCTTGTCTTGTAGCTGTTTACCAGGATTACACAGGTAAAGCTCAGGAGATGGCATTAGCTTACTCCCTCGGAATTGGCGGAGCAAGAGCTGGCGTTCTTGAAACAACATTCAAAACAGAAACAGAAACAGACCTTTTTGGCGAGCAGGCAGTACTTTGCGGTGGTGTTTGTGCACTGATGCAGGCTGGTTTTGAAACATTAGTAGAAGCTGGATATGATCCAAGAAATGCTTACTTCGAATGTATCCATGAAATGAAATTAATCGTAGACCTGATTTACCAGAGTGGTTTCTCAGGAATGAGATATTCTATTTCTAATACTGCAGAATATGGCGATTATATTACAGGACCTAAGATTGTTACAGAAGATACAAAGAAAGCTATGAAAGAAATCCTTTCCGATATCCAGGATGGTACTTTTGCAAAAGACTTCCTTTTGGATATGTCCCAGGCTGGACGTCAGGTTCACTTCAAAGCTATGCGTAATAAAGCAGCTAACCACCCATCTGAAATCGTTGGCGAAGAAATTCGTAAACTGTACAGCTGGAATGGCCAGGGCAAATTAATTGATAACTAAATAGACGCGTTTGTTCTATATAATAAGGATACGGTAATCTTACAGCTTTGTAAGGTTGCCGTATTTTTTGTAATCTGAAACGATGGCAGCAGAAAAATATTTCCTTTATACTGAATTCAAGGAAAGGGATTCAGTGGATGAAGGAGGTTTTTTGTATGAAAAAGTTTTGGAAGTTGTTTAAAAACACAATTGCTCTTTTGGCAGCAGCAGGCATTCTGTGTTTAAGTGCCTTGGTTTTCAGAGGCTATATAGAATATAAGAATGCATTGCAGGCAAAACCCTTAGACATTTGTATGGAAGAAATTTTTCAAAAGGAGAATTTTGTTCCATCTGAAGATATTCCGTATATTTATAAAGAAGCGCTTATTGCAGTGGAAGACCACAGATTTTACCGCCACCCAGGGGTGGATATTCTGGCAACAGGCAGAGCATTGGTTCATGATATACAGGCAGGAGGGTTTGTTGAAGGTGGAAGTACCATTACCCAGCAGCTTGCGAAGAATTTATATTTCACTCAAGAAAAAACAATAACCAGAAAAATTTCTGAAGTATTTATGGCATTAAAAATAGAGTCAGAATATACGAAAGATGAAATATTGGATTTATATATAAACAGCATTTATTATGGCGATGGATATTATTCATTGAAAGAAGCAGCTGAAGGATATTTTAATAAAGAACCGGCAGAGATGAATAATTATGAATGCACGTTATTAGTAGGCGTGCCGAATGCACCTGCTGTATATGCTCCGACGATTAGTATAGAGATGGCACTTAAAAGGCAGGAACAGGTTCTTGATACCATGGTAAAGCGTGGAATTATTGAAGAAAAGGATAAAAAAGTCATATTAGTACAGGGGGATCATTCGAAAGAATGGTCCTTTTTCCAATTTCTGCCAAAAAGTTGACAAAAAATGTATGTAAAGTCAAAGTTATAGTGGATAATTTTTTTTAGGGCTTATTGGAAAATATTGTGTTTTTTACTTATAATTAACAAATAACATCACTAGATATCGTGTATATATGTTGACAATATACAAATTTTATGGCAAAATACAAAGTGTACTTAAATTTACAAAAAGTATTAAATAATTGTTAAAAGACCGACGATTATGTAAACTCTTTGTAAAATCTAGGGAGCGAAAAACAAATAGTAGAGGAGAGAAAGCTATGAAAAAAAGAATTGCTCTGTTACTTAGTGCGGTTATGGTAGTATCTGCTTTAACAGCATGTGGCGGTGGAAAGACTTCTGGCGGCTCAACATCAACAACAGCGGCAGCTGGAGAAACATCCGCAGAAACAACCGCATCAGACGGCACCGTAGGTGCTCACAAGGACTCATTGATTATCGGTACAGATGCTGATATCAACAGCCTTGACCTTCAGCAACAGCAGGATCAGATTAACAACATCGTATTAAAGAATACACATCAGACATTGGTATTCTTCAATAATGACCCTGAAGCTGCAGAAAGATTTGAGCCATGTTTAGCAACATCTTGGGAGTTCACTGATGATACACATATCAAAATGACTCTTCGTGATGACGTTTATTTCAACGATGGAGCAAAAACTCCAATGACAGCTGAAGACGTTAAATTCACATTGGATATGGCTATGACAACAATGGCAGCACCAAACTTAACAGGTTTTGTTGCTTGTAACGTAGTTGATGATCATACAGTTGAGATCGAAATCGAAAGCTACAACAACGAATTTGTTCAGTCTTTAGCTTCTGTCAACTTATCTATTCAGTCCAAAAAAGCTTATGATGATGGCGTTGAAGACCCTTATTACATCGGTACTGGCCCATACAAATTTGACGAATGGGTTGAAGGCGAATATTGCCGTCTTGTTAAAGTTGATGATTACTGGGGCAACAGCCTTCCAGCAGAAGATAACTTATCCGCTGGTGTTGTAGAAACTCTCGAATTCAGACCTTATATCGAAGCTTCTTCACGTGTTATCGCATTACAGGCTGGTGAAATTGATGTTTGTGTAAATCCTCCAATCAACGAACTTGAGTACTTGGAAGAAGACAGCAACATCACTGTTTACGAACAGGCTGGTACTCGTTTATTCTACTTTGCTTTCAACGTAGAGAAAGCGCCTTGGGATAATCAGAAACTTAGACAGGCAGTTGCTTGTGCAATCGACAGAAACGCAGTTCTTGAAGCTGCTGTTTATGGAAAAGGAACACCTCAGACAACTATCTTAAATCGTGGTCTTTGGGGATTCTATGATGATATGGAAGGCTTTGACTACGATGTAGAAAGAGCAAAAGAATTAATGGCTGAAGCTGGATACCCAGATGGTGGTATTACAACAACTTTAACTTATGCTTCTGGCGCACCATATGATCAGATTGCTACAGTTATTCAGGCAAACCTTGCTGAAATCGGAGTTACAGTTACATTGAACCAGATGGAAACAGCTACTCTTAAATCTACATGTGTAGAAGGCGGACAGGAACTGTTCCTGTGGAGATGGAATGAAGACTCTAAAGTAGATTTTGTATATCGTGACTTGTTCTATACAGGTTCTGGTTCTAACTATCATCATTATTCAGATGCAAAAGCTGATGAATTAACTGATTTAGTTGCAACAGAAAAAGATCCTGAAAAACGTCTTGCAGATGCAAAAGAACTTCAGGAATATCTTGTAGACGCTTGCCCACAGGTTCCATTATACATTGCAAATCTTGTAATTGCATATAACAAGAATCTCAAAGGCGAGTATCTCTATGGTGGCGGAAATCATGACTGGCGTCATGCGTATATCGCTGAATAATTGTGAACCGTATCCTATATTAGGTGCGACAGTCACTCTGTAAATTTTAGACATGTATTCAACAGTTTGCGGGCCATTAAGTGCCCGCAAATTTGTTAAAAAAATACACATATCGAAATAAAGAGATAGGAGTGTAGAGTGAATGATCAAATACATACTTAAGCGTCTGGTCATGTTAATTCCGGTTATTCTGGTTACCTCATTTATTATTTACTGGGCCATGAGTTTGACCGGCGGCGATCCTGCTTTAATGCTTGCAGGTGATAATGCAGGGCCTGAACAGATTGAACAGATCCGAGAAGACCTCGGTTTGAATGATCCTTTTATGGTTAGATATTTCAATTATATGAAGGGTATGGTTACCGGTGACATGGGACAGTCCTATGTAACTAAAAAAGATGTATTCCAGACTTTCATGGAAAAACTTCCAAATACATTACAGCTCGGCGGTGCCGCCGTACTGATTGCAGTTATTATATCCATTCCGTTGGGTATATATACGGCGATAAATCAAAATACCTGGAAAGATACAGCGGGAATGGTATTTGCCCTCTTTGGTACTTCGATGCCAAACTTCTGGCTGGGCTTGATGCTCATTATTTTATTCTCGCTTAAATTAGGCGTTTTGCCGTCCGGTGGCAAGACAGGCTTTTCCAGTTTAATTCTTCCAGCGGTAACAGTTGGATTCGGACTTGCAGCGTTAATCACCCGTACAACCCGTTCTTCTATGTTGGATGTTATTCGTCAGGATTATATGACAACAGCCAGAGCAAAGGGATGTTCAGAAAAACGTGTTATTTTTAATCATGGTCTGAAAAATGCTTTAATTCCGATTATTACAGCCATTGGCCTTCAGATGTCATTGGTTATTACCGGTTCTGTATTAGCAGAAACCGTATTCTCATGGCCGGGCATTGGACGTCTGGTTTATGATTCGATTTCTAAGCGTGATACACCGATGGTTACAGGTGCCATTATTATGTGTTCTGTTCTTATGTGTATCATAAATCTTGTTGTAGACTTGATTTACGCTTTCTTTGATCCTCGTATTAAAGCACAGTATAGTAAGAAGGGGTGATTCGATGTCGGATAATACTAAAAAAAGAAAAAGTCGCTCCATGCTTCAGGAAACATGGAGGCGTTTGATAAAAAATAAAGGTGCCGTTATTGGTATGGTATTCCTTATCGTATTAGTTTTGGCAGCGATTCTCAGTCCTATAATATTTGATTATAATACAGATGTTATTGGTCAGAATATGGCGGATCGTCTGATGGCTCCAGGGGCTGCCCATTGGTTTGGAACAGATGAGTTCGGTCGTGATTTATTTGCCCGTATTATTTATGGTGCACGTTATTCATTGATTATTGGTGCTGGTTCTGTAATATTAGGATTAATTGTAGGAACTATTTTTGGTTCCCTGGCAGGATTTTATGGTGGCGTCGTTGATTCTTTAATCATGCGTGCTATTGATATTTTCTATTCCATTCCTAATATCATGACAGCAGTTGTTATCGTATCTGTTCTTGGTACAAGTACATTTAACTTGATGATTGCTCTGGCCTTTTCCTGTGCCAGCAGTTTCGCACGTATTGTTCGAGCCCAGGTAATGACCATACGTGACCAGGAATATGTAGAATCTTCTTATGCTATGGGACTTCCAACATGGAAGATTATTGTAAAGCATATCCTTCCAAACTGTTTATCACCAATTATTGTTCAGATTACCCTGCAGATTGGTACAACAATTATTTCTGCATCTTCTTTAAGTTTCCTTGGTATTGGTGTTCCTGCACCAGCACCGGAATGGGGAGCCTTATTGTCCGCTGGACGTGGGCACATCCGTGATGCCAGTTACATGTGTATCATTCCTGGTTTGGCAATCATGCTTACCGTTCTTGCCTTGAATTTACTTGGCGATGGTCTGCGTGATGCGCTTGATCCGAAACTTAAGAAATAGGGGGTAGAAAGAATATGGCTGATAATTTAGTACTTGAAATAAAAGACCTGGTTGTTCATTATGAAACCGAGGATGCCGATGTTCATGCTGTCAATGGTATTGACATCTCTATTGGTAAGAAGAGAACCCTTGGTCTGGTAGGAGAAACAGGTGCAGGAAAGACCACAACGGCCTTATCTATTCTGAATCTGGTTCCAAACCCTCCAGGAGTTATTAAAAGTGGTGAGGTTTATCTGGACGGAGAAAATGTTCTGCAGATGTCTGTAGCTGATCTTGAAAAAGTTCGTGGTAACGATGTTGCAATGATTTTCCAGGACCCGATGACCGCATTAAATCCGGTTATGACTGTAGGCGATCAGATTGGAGAGAGTATCGAACTCCATGAAAAGATTTCCAAAAAAGAAGCTTTTGAAAAAGCTAAAGAAATGTTAAAAATGGTAGGAATTTCCGAATCCCGTGCCTATGATTATCCACATCAGTTTTCCGGTGGTATGAAACAGCGTGTTGTTATCGCTATTGCCCTGGCTTGTAGTCCTAAGCTGCTTATTGCAGATGAACCTACAACAGCTTTGGACGTTACGATTCAGGCACAGGTTTTGGAACTGATGAAAGGACTCATTCGTGATAAAGAGATGTCCATGCTTCTGATTACTCATGATTTAGGTGTTGTAGCTGAAGTATGTGAAGATGTTTCCGTTATGTATGCTGGCCGAATTGTTGAAAAAGGAACAACGGCGGATGTATTTAATAATACACAGCATCCATATACAGAAGGTCTTTTTGATTCCTTACCGAATCTGAAAGAGAGAGGCGAAGAATTAGTACCTATTAAAGGTCTTATGCCTGACCCTTCAGATTTACCACCTGGATGTTCATTCTCTCCACGTTGTCCATATGCGACAGAGGAATGCTCCAAGTCGGTTCCTGAATTAAGGGCTGTTAATGGCAGCGATACACATTTTGTAGCTTGTCATGCTTACAATGACCCTGATTTTGCCTTAAGGAGGAATAAAGATGGAAAATAAGACGATTCTTGAGGTCGAGAACCTTACCAAATACTTTAGTACTCCTGGCGGACAGCTTCATGCTGTAGATGGCGTTAACTTTAAGATTGAACAGGGAAGAACCCTCGGTATTGTAGGTGAGTCCGGTTGCGGAAAGTCTACAACAGGACGTACAATCTTGAAACTTTTAGAGCCAACCGGCGGAAAAATCATCTTCGATGGCCAGGATATTACAGGTTATAGTAGAAAACAGATGCGTAATCTGCGTCAGGAGATGCAGATGGTATTCCAGGATCCTTTTTCATCATTGGATCCACGTCAGACAGTTATGCAGTTAATCAGTGAACCGATTATTGAGCATAAACTGCTGAAAACAAAAGCTGAAATTGAGAAGAGAACTTTAGAGTTGATGGCAACAGTTGGTCTTGCAGAGAGATATATTAATGTTTATCCGCATGAGTTAGATGGTGGACGTCGTCAGCGTATCGGTATTGCCAGAGCGCTGGCCGTAAATCCTAAATTAATCGTATGTGATGAACCTGTATCTGCTTTGGATGTTTCCATTCAGGCTCAGATTTTGAACTTATTAAAACAGCTTCAGAAAGACTTAGGACTGACTTATATCTTTATTACTCATGACCTTTCTGTAGTAAGATATTTCTCGGATGATATCGCAGTTCTGTATTTGGGCCAGATGGTTGAAAAGGCCCCGGCAGATGTCTTATTCAAGAATCCGCTGCATCCATATACCAAAGCCCTCTTATCGGCTATTCCACTGCCGATTGTAGGTGGAGATAAACCAGAACGTCAGTTAATTAAGGGTGAGATTACATCCCCAGTCAATCTGCCAGATGAATGTCGTTTCATGAAACGTTGTGATTTTGCAGAAGAACGCTGTAAGAATGGTAATCCACAGCTTAGAGAAATTGAGCCAAATCATTTTGTAGCTTGCTCCTGCATATAAAAATAAAAGACTCACAAAGAGAATAGAGAAGTGAGCTTGTATGAGAAAGTTTATTAACTTTTTTGTGCGAGCTCACTTGTCATTTTATAAAATACGTGGTATAAAGAACACTAGATACATTAGTAAGGAGGAACATAGAATGTTTAATTTAATTTCAATGACAAGACTGGCTGCTTCAATCGCTGAATCTATGGGAGTGGAAGCTCCGGAGAAAGCGGATGTTTCTATTCCGCAGGTGACAGATCTTGTAAAAAATACCCTTGGCGGCAAAGCGGACAGAGTCCTTATCTATAATCCTGATGCTATTGGTATGTGGCTGTTTCAGAAGTATACAAAGGAATTTGCGCCGGTTATGGAAAAGGTTCAGCTGACTCTTCCTGTAGCGACTGTAATGCCTTCCGTTACACCAGTATGCTTTGGTACCATGTATACAGGTGCACTTCCAGAAGTTCATGGTATTCAGAAGTATGAGAAACCTGTTATTAAGACAGATTCCCTTTTTGATGCTTTGGCTCGGGCCGGGAAAAAAGTTGCATTGGTTGCAGTTGATGAATCCAGTATGGCTTTAATTTTTAAAGGCCGTGATATTGATTATTATCTTATGCCTTATGATGGCGAAGCAGTAGATAAAGCATTAGAGCTTATTGACCAGGACAACTATGATGTTATTGTTGTGTATAATCAGGAATATGATGATGTTATGCATGACACCCATCCGGAATCCGAAATCTCTTATAATGCGATGCTTCATCAGATTAATTTCTTTGCGAAGCTGACAGATGCAGTTAAAGAGAAATGGACCTCCCATGACAGCTTAGTTGTATGGGCGACAGATCATGGTATACATACCCGCGAGGATGGTCATGGAGACCATGGACTGTATATCGAAGATGATATTAATATTACACATTTTTATGGAGCTTATCCAAAGAAATAATAGTCAAAAAAAGGAGATGAACCTTTGAAGGTTTATCTCCTTTTTTGTTGGCTGAAATTAAATACGCAACTTAACGCCCTTTGTGTCTCTGTGACCTAATTTCAATTTGTTGAGAGCAATTTCTTTGTCATTATAGGAAATGAGAATTTCATTATTTCTATCGAGAAGATAAACTTCTTCAACGAAATCATCATCACCCAATTTGATACCACGAACACCGACAGCTGACTTTTTCTTTTCAGGGACTTCGCTGATATCAAAGCGAAGGAAAATACCTTTGTTGGTACGGAGAGCTACATGGGTAGCATCGCCCACAGGAAGAACAGCAGTTACTTTATCCGAGTCTCCAAGTTTTGTTGCAGCAATGGTTCGCTTGGAAACATTAAATTCATTGCCATCGACCTGTTTGAACATGGCCTGGCTTGTTGCAAAGAGAAGACGGGAATTCATAACATGAGATAAGCTGTCGACGTAAGACAGGCCTTCTTCGCTGCTGTTGTAATTTCCAAAGTTATCAATCGGTATAGCTTTATCACGGAATTTACCGAAAGGTAAATCGGAAACTTTGATTAGATGCATTCGACCGACATCTGTGAAAATACAGAGCTTGTCTGAATTCATACATTGTATAATGTATTTGCTTTCAGAAAGGGCAGCATCACGATTTCGTTCAAAGGTTGGCAGGTCAATGGTTCGACAGTAGCCAAAACGATCCATGAGGAAGACAACTTCAATTTCCTCAAATTTCTTCTCTTCAAAAACAACTTCTTTAGCATCGATAATTTCTGTTTTACGTGGCTTGCTGTAAGCCTTTTTAAAACCTTCCAGCTCCTTGATAATAACCTTAGACATGCTGGAGTGATTTTCAAGAATATCTTCATATTTAGCAATATTTTTTAAAGTGGTTTCATGTTCTTTTTGCAGAGCTTCGATTTCGAGACCAATTAATTTATAGAGACGCATCTCCAATATAGCAGTGGCCTGATTTTCTGTAAAAGAAAGCTTGGATGCAGCCTTTTCGGAGGTCTTCGTTTTAAAATGAATACCTTCTGTATTACCATTTACAAGGCAATCCTTAGCCTGCTTAATATTCTTTGAACCACGTAAAATTTCGATAATTAAATCAATGACGTCGCAGGCTTTAATTAAGCCTTCCTGAATTTCCTGTTTTTCACGTTCTTTAACAAGAAGATGATTATATTTTCGTGTATTAATATCATATTGGAAGTCCAGAAAGTTTTCGATGATTGATTTTAGACCGAGGGTTTCCGGACGACCGTTTGTAACGGCAAGCATATTAACGCCAAAAGTATCTTCAAGACGCGTCTTCTTATAGAGCATATTTTTCAGGTTTTCCACGTCAGTACCACGTCGAAGTTCGATAACAATACGGATACCTTCTTTGGAAGACTGGTTGGAAATATCTACAATGTCAGAAGTCTTTTTAGTTTCAACCAGAGCATAGACATCGTTTAAAAACTTGCCAATACCGGAGCCAATCATGGTGTAAGGTATTTCTGAAATAACAAGCTGCTCACGACCGCCTTTGATTTTTTCGACACTTACTTTACCGCGAATTTTAATTTTACCCTGACCGGTTTCATAAATAGAAAGCAGTTCTTTTTTATTGGTGACAAGACCGCCGGTAGGAAAATCCGGACCTGGCATAATACTTAGAAGTTCTTCTGTGGAAATGTCACCGTTTTTTATATAGGCAAGAACTGCATCAATAACTTCACCTGTATTGTGAGGTGGAATACTGGTAGCCATACCGACAGCAATACCTTCTGTTCCATTGATTAAGAGGTTTGGAACACGGGCCGGAAGAACTTCCGGCTCTTTTTCGGTTTCATCAAAGTTGGGTTGAAAATCAACAACATTTTTATCCAAATCCGTCAGGAAAGCTTCCTGGGTGATTTTTTGAAGGCGTGCTTCTGTATAACGCATGGCAGCTGCACCGTCACCTTCGATAGAGCCGAAGTTTCCGTGGCCATCTACCAGAGGAGCTCCCTTTTTAAAGTCCTGGCTCATCACAACCAGAGAGTCATAGATGGAACTGTCTCCGTGAGGATGATATTTACCCATAGTATCGCCGACGATACGGGCTGATTTACGATAAGGTCTGTCATATCGAATGCCAAGTTCGTACATATCATAAAGTGTACGGCGTTGTACAGGCTTTAAACCATCACGCACATCGGGCAGAGCACGAGCGATGATGACGCTCATGGCATAATCAATATAGGATTTTTGCATAATATCTGAATATTCTGTGCGAATTATCTGTTCTTCGAATGTTTTCTTTTCCATGAGTTCACCTCCTATATATCCAGTTCGGCATCATGGGCATGCCGGTAAATAAATGATCTTCTTGGTGGAACATCATTTCCCATCAAAAGTTCCGTGATATCCGATGCCATTCGGGCATCTTCGATTTCGACTTTCTTAAGAATTCGGGTTTCAGGATTTAACGTTGTTTCCCAAAGCTGGTTGGCATCCATTTCTCCAAGACCTTTATAACGTTGGAGAGTGAAGCTGCCTTTATGGGTTTTTCTGTATTTTTCTAAAGCTTTATCATCGTAAAGATATTCTTCTTTTCCTCTGGCAGGCATTGCCTTGTACAGAGGTGGCATAGCAATATATACGTGACCTTCGAAAATCAATTCAGGCATAAAGCGGTAGAAGAGTGTGAGGAGGAGGGTGGAGATATGAGCACCATCCACATCCGCATCGGCCATAACAATAATCTTGTCATAGCGAAGCTTGCTGATATCGAAATCATTGCCATAACCCTCAGAAAATCCACAGCCAAAAGTATTAATCATGGTTTTGATTTCTGCGTTGGCTAGGACTTTATCAATACTCGCTTTTTCTACATTTAATATCTTTCCACGAATTGGAAGAATGGCCTGGAAATGCCGGTTTCTGGCTGTTTTTGCTGAACCTCCGGCAGAATCTCCTTCGACAATAAAAATCTCGCAGATAGAAGGGTCACGGCTTTCGCAGTTGGCAAGCTTTCCGTTGGAATCAAAAGAAAATTTAGGCTTGGACAATAAATTTGTTTTTGCCCGTTCTTCAGATTTACGGATTTTGGCTGCCTTTTCTGCACAGGAAAGAACATTCTTCAGAGCCTCCAGGTTTTTATCAAAATAACGTGGAAGTTCATCCCCTGTTATTTTTCCGGTCGCTTTAGCAGCATCCTGGTTATCCAGTTTGGTCTTTGTCTGACCTTCGAACCGGGGGGCCGGGTGCTTAATGGAAATAATGGCTGTCATACCATTACGGATATCCGCACCGGTAAAGTTGTTGTCCTTTTCTTTGAGGATATTTAATTCGCGGGCGTAGGAATTCATGACCGTCGTAAATGCGGTTTTAAAACCGGTAATATGCGCACCGCCTTCAGCGTTATAGATGTTGTTACAGAATCCAAGTACATTTTCATGGAATTCATTGACATATTGGAATGCAGCCTCAACCTGAATACCTTCAGAAATACCATTAAAATAAATGACATCTGAGACACATTCTTTATTTTTATTTAAATCTTTAATAAAACCGATGATACCGTCGGGTTCATGAAATTCAAGATGTTCGGCGGTACTTTCACGTTTGTCATCATAAATAATGGTTAAATTCGGATTCAGATAAGCGGTCTCATGGAGACGGCTTATGATTTCGTCCTCTTTAAAGAGTGTCTTTTCAAAAATCTCGTTATCCGGAAGAAATGAAATCTTTGTGCCGGTTTTACGGGTATTGCCTATAATTGGAAGCAGACCGTTCTCAAGAGGGAGAACAGCAATGCCCCGCTCGAAATAGTCATGATAAACATGTCCGTTTCTTGAAATTTCAACGTCCATCCAAGTGGAAAGGGCATTGACAACAGATGAGCCTACACCGTGGAGGCCACCGCTTGTTTTATAAACAGAGTCATCAAATTTACCACCGGCATGAAGGGTGGTGAAAACAAGACGTTCGGCAGGAACGCCTTTTTCGTGCATATCAACAGGAACACCACGACCATTATCTTCAATGGTAGCAGAGCCGTCTTTATTCAAAGTGACATGGATACTGTCACAAAATCCAGCCAGATGTTCATCGACCGCATTATCTACAATTTCATAAATCAGATGATTTAAACCTTTTCGTGAAACACTGCCGATATACATTCCCGGACGTTTCCGGACGGCTTCAAGACCTTCCAGAACAGAAATGCTTTCAGCATCATAATGATTTGCCTGTGCCATATATTTTAAATCCTTTCTCGTGTTCAAATTTCTTTATTCACAACATTTTATTTTAGCATTTGTTTTTTTAAATTTCCAGTTTTATATAAGAGCAAAACTTTTTAAGAGGAAAATCCACATTGTAAGAGTAACAGAAGAAATCAAAGTAGCAAGAACAACAACACTGGAAGTCAATACAGCATCGTTGTGCATATTTTTTGCCATTATGTAACAGCTGACAGTTGTTGGTGAACCAAGCATGACAAGAATGGCGACTAACTCACTGTTTCTGAATCCAAAAAGGATGGCAAAAGGAAAGAATATGGCCGGAATAATAACCAGCTTTATTAAAGTTGCTACAAGACTCGGTTTGATTTTAGCTAAAGCTTTTCTGCCTTCGAAGGTTGCTCCTACAACGAGAAGGGCGATAGGCGATGCTGTATTTGCGATATTAGTAATAGCCCTTGCAGGAATTGTTGGAATAGGTATGTTCAATAAAGCGAATATGGCACCGGCCAGGATGCCGATAATAATTGGATTTTTAATGACATTAACAAAAGCTCGTTTAATTGTAGCACTCATATTTTCACCTTCAGCTTCCTCCGCACCGAAGGTTAGGATAACTACGGAGAAGATATTATATAAAGGAACGGCAGAGACGATCATCATCGGTGCCATGCCGGAGTTGCCATAAATGTTTTCGACAAAAGCGATACCTAAAATGGCAGCACTGCCTCGGGCTGCAGCCTGAGCAAAAACACCAACCATTGACTTGTCTTTACAGTACCACCGGGCAAAGAGCCAGACACCGAGAAACATCAAGGTAGTTCCGATGGAACAGAAAAGAACAAACTTTAAACTGAAAACTTCCCGGATATTCGCAGTAGCAATATCCTTAAAAAGTAAAAGCGGTAAAGCGATTTTAAAGACGTATTTGTCAGCAACCGCTGTGAATTCCCGATTGAAGAGTCCAATCTGCATAAGAAACCAGCCAAGTATAATTAATAAAAAAATAGGAATTGTTGCATTTAAGCTGAAAATAAAGTTTTCCATAATCAAGAGTTCTCCTTTGTTGATTTATAAAAGTCAATAAAATGTTGAAGTGCTTTTTCCTGTTGGCGTTTTTTCTCATAAATAAAGCCGATTTCCCGTCGATGAATTGGAATATCTAAAGGGATTTCCTGTAGTTTGTTTTCTTCAAGTTCTTTTTTGACAAATTCCTTAATGACACAGCCAACACCCAGACCGATTTTTGCAAATTCGATAAGAAGTTCCATAGAAGTTGCAACGATGGTATTATTCATAGGAAGATGATTGGCTGTCATATAGTCATCAATATATTGGCGGGTCATATTATGCTTGTCAAGGAGCATTAAAGTGGCTTTTTCAAAAAGCTTTGGACCGGTGCTCAACTCTTCAGCAGATAGTTCTAAATGCTCTAAGTAAGCCGGCGAAGCCACAAAAATATCCTGTATGGTTCCGAGAGAATAAAAATCCAAACCTTTTAAAGTGCCAGGGTGAGCGACCAGACCAATATCAATTTTCCCTGAATCCAGAAGTTCCAGCGTTTGATTGGAAGACTGGCAGGAAATATAAATTTTAATATTAGGATATTTTTCGATGAAAGAGCTGAGGTAGGGGATAAGGATGAACTTACACAGCGTGTTGCTCGCTCCAATGTGAAGACTTCCGATATCCAGGTCATTCATGCGACGAACTTTTTCTTCGCCGGAATCAATGGCCTCGAAAGCAATTCGAATATGTTCATAAAGAATCCGTCCTTCTTCTGTCAGGGTTACACCTCGGGAACTTCGTGAAAAGAGGGTGACACCAAGACTTTCTTCCAGACGGCTGATAGACTTGCTGATGGCCGGCTGACTATTGTACAGCTGTTTTGCGGCCTGTGAAATATTACCTGTATTCGCTACTGTATAAAAAATGCGGTACAGGCTCAAATGCTGTTCCATAACATTCCTCCTGCGTATAACTGAAAATTATAATAGATATTCATAATATGTATTTCTATTATAGCTCTAAATGTGATATTCTATCAATAACTATTTGAACAAATTATAATTGAAATATAAGGAGGATTTATCATGGGAATGACGATGACCCAGAAAATTTTGGCATCTGCCGCCGGATTAGAGGAGGTACATGCTGGAGATTTAATTATGGCAAACCTGGATTTGGTTTTAGCAAATGACATTACAGGTCCGGTGTCTATTAATGAAATGGACAAATTTGAAAAGAAAGGTGTTTTTGATAAGGATAAGGTTGCTTTAATTCCTGATCATTTTTCACCAAATAAAGATATTCAGTCTGCACAAAACTGTAAATGCATGCGTGAGTTTGCTCATGATAATGATGTGACTCATTTTTATGAAGTTGGCGAGATGGGAATTGAACATGCCCTGCTTCCTGAAAAAGGTATTGTAACTGCAGGAGATACAGTCATTGGTGCGGATTCTCATACATGTACTTATGGAGCTATTGGAGCATTTTCAACAGGTGTTGGAAGTACAGATGCAGCCTGCGGTATTGTTACAGGAAAAGCATGGTTTAAAGTACCTTCAGCGATTAAATTTGTTTTGACTGGCAAACCGGCAAAATGGATTAGTGGGAAAGATATTATTTTACATATTATTGGCATGATTGGTGTTGACGGTGCTTTATACCGTTCCATGGAATTTACAGGCGATGGTATTGCTCATCTCTCTATGGATGACCGTTTTACAATTGCCAATATGGCTATTGAGGGTGGAGCAAAGAATGGAATTTTCCCAGTGGATGATTTGGCTCTTTCCTATATTAAAGAACATAGTGACAAACCATATAAGATTTTTGAAGCGGATGAAGATGCTGAATATGATGAAACTTATACCATCGATTTAAGTGCATTAAAACCTACCGTTTCTTTCCCTCATTTACCGGAAAACACACATACCATCGATGAGGTAGGAGATATTGCCATTGATCAGGTTGTTATCGGTTCCTGTACCAATGGACGTCTTGATGATTTGAGAATTGCAGCAGAGATTCTTAAAGGACGTAAAATCGCAAAAGGACTTCGTGTTATCGTTATCCCTGCAACTCAGAAGATTTATCTGGACGCTATGGAAGCTGGATATATTAAAACCTTTATTGAGTCCGGTGCTATTGTAAGTACACCAACCTGCGGACCATGTCTCGGAGGATATATGGGTATTCTTGCAGAAGGTGAGAAATGTGTTTCTACAACAAATCGTAACTTTGTAGGACGTATGGGACATGTGACATCAGAAATTTATCTGGCAAGTCCTGCAGTGGCAGCAGCAAGTGCGGTTACAGGAAAGATTTCCTGTCCGTGTGAATTAAATTAGGGAGGTACTTAGATAATGAAAGCAAGTGGTTCAGTTTTTAAATATGGTGATAATGTAGATACGGATGTTATTATTCCTGCCAGACATCTGGCAACAACAGATGCAAAGGGATTAGCAGCCCATTGCATGGAAGATATTGATGCAGATTTCGTCAATAAAGTTAAAGATGGTGATATCATGGTTGCACGTAGAAATTTTGGATGTGGTTCATCCAGAGAACATGCACCAATTGCCATTAAAGCATCAGGCATCAGCTGCGTTATTGCAGATACCTTTGCACGTATTTTTTATAGAAATGCGATTAATATCGGCCTTCCTATTATAGAATGCAAGGAAGCTGCTGAGAAGATTGAAGCTGGTGACCAGGTAGAAATCGACTTTGATGAAGGTATGATTTATAACAAAACAAAAAATGAATCTTATAAAGGTCAGGCTTTCCCACCTTTTATGCAGGAACTTATTGCAGCCGGCGGATTAATCAATTATATGAATCAGTCGTTGAAAAATGAATAATTTTGCGGTATGATAAACTGTAACGAAAGGAAGAGCAAGATGGATTATAATATAGCAGTAATAAAAGGCGATGGAATTGGCCCTGAGATTGTGACAGAGGCTATGAAAGTTCTGGATAAGACTGGAGAAAAATATGGTCATACATTTCATTATACACAGGTGTTAATGGGTGGATGCTCCATTGATGCAACGGGAGTGCCTCTGACTGATGAGGCAATCGATGTATGTAAGAACAGCGAGGCTGTTTTGCTGGGCTCTATTGGTGGGGATACAACAACATCTCCATGGTATAAACTTGAGCCGTCTTTAAGACCGGAAGCAGGACTTTTGAAACTTCGCAAATCTCTGGGACTTTTTGCAAATATCCGTCCGGCATATCTCTATAAAGAATTAAAAGATGCATGTCCTTTAAAAGATGAGATTATCGGTGATGGTTTTGATATGGTTATTATGCGTGAATTGACCGGAGGGCTTTATTTCGGTGAACGTAAAACAGTTGAGGAGAATGGTGTTCTTAAAGCCTATGACTCTTTAACTTATGATGAGAATGAGATTCGACGCATTGCTATTAAAGGTTTTGAAACAGCTATGAAACGTCGCAAGAATGTCATTAGCGTTGATAAAGCCAATGTCCTTGATTCTTCACGTCTTTGGAGAAAGGTTGTTGAAGAAGTAGCAAAGGATTATCCGGAAGTTACATATTCCCATATGCTCGTCGATAACTGTGCGATGCAGCTTGTTAAAAATCCAAGACAGTTTGATGTTATTCTGACAGAGAATATGTTTGGGGATATCCTTTCTGATGAAGCCAGTGAAGTTACAGGTTCTATTGGAATGCTGTCTTCAGCAAGTCTGAGTTCAACAAGTCTTGGCGTTTATGAACCAAGTCATGGTTCGGCACCGGACATTGCCGGCGAGAATAAGGCAAACCCTATAGCTACAATTTTATCCGCAGCTATGCTGCTTCGTTATTCCTTGAATCTGGATAAAGAAGCAGATGCTATTGAAGCAGCTGTTCAGAAGGTTTTGGAAGACGGATACCGTACAGTAGATATTATGTCTGAGGGATGTATTCAGGTAGGATGTAAGGAAATGGGAGATGCCATTTTAGGACGCATCTAATACATTAGTACTACAAAAAGTATAAAATAATACAAAAAGTATTGCAATGTAGTGAGGTTATGTTATAATACTTTAAGGAAGGAAGATGAATATGAGAAGCGATGTTGTAACGAAAGGGATGCAGTCTGCACCCCAGCGTTCGTTATTTAATGCGCTGGGTATGACAAAGGAAGAACTTGAAAGACCTCTTGTTGGTATTGTAAGCTCTTATAATGAGATAGTACCCGGTCATATGAATATTGATAAAGTAGTCGAAGCAGTTAAGATGGGGGTTGCCATGGCAGGCGGCACACCTATTGTTTTTCCGGCAATTGCTGTATGTGATGGTATTGCCATGGGTCATGTGGGTATGAAATATTCCCTCGTAACCCGGGATTTGATTGCGGACTCTACAGAATGTATGGCTTTGGCGCATCAGTTTGATGCACTGGTTATGGTTCCAAACTGTGATAAGAATGTACCCGGACTTTTGATGGCAGCAGCCAGATTGAATATCCCAACAATTTTTGTCAGCGGTGGTCCTATGCTTGCAGGACGTGTTGGTGGAGAAAAGCGAAGTCTTTCCAGCATGTTTGAAGCAGTAGGTTCCTATGCGGCCGGCACGATGACAGAAGAGCAGGTAGATGAATTTGTAAATAAAGTATGTCCAACCTGTGGTTCATGTTCCGGTATGTATACAGCGAATTCTATGAACTGTCTGACCGAAGCTTTAGGTATGGGTCTTCAGGGAAATGGTACCATTCCGGCAGTTTATTCCGAACGTCTCCGGCTTGCAAAACATGCCGGTATGAAGGTTATGGAATTAATTGAAAAAGATATCCGTCCAAGAGATATTATGACAGAAAAAGCATTTATGAATGCGTTAACTGTAGATATGGCTCTGGGATGTTCAACCAACAGTATGCTCCATCTTCCGGCGATTGCTCATGAAGCAGGCGTAGAACTGAATCTGGATATCGCTAATGAAATTAGTGCAAAGACACCGAACTTGTGTCACCTGGCACCAGCAGGATTCACATATATGGAAGATTTGAATGAAGCCGGCGGCGTTTATGCAGTAATGAATGAAGTGACTAAAAAAGGTTTATTAAATACAGACTTAATAACAGCTACAGGAAAGACAGTTGGAGAGAATATTTCCGGATGTATCAATAAGAATCCGGAAGTTATTCGTACCATCGATAATCCTTACAGCACAACCGGCGGTATTGCTGTATTAAAAGGAAATATTGCTCCGGATTCCTGTGTTGTTAAACGTTCAGCCGTTGTACCGGAGATGATGGTTCATGAAGGACCAGCAAGGGTATTTGACTGTGAAGAAGATGCGATTGCAGCGATTAAAGGTGGACAGATTGTTGCCGGCGATGTTGTTGTTATTCGTTATGAAGGACCAAAAGGCGGACCCGGTATGCGTGAGATGTTGAATCCAACATCAGCTATCGCAGGCATGGGACTTGGCTCAAGTGTAGCTCTGATTACAGATGGCCGTTTTTCCGGTGCATCCAGAGGAGCATCCATTGGCCATGTATCTCCAGAAGCAGCCGTAGGCGGACCTATTGCCTTGATTGAAGAAGGGGATTTGATTCAGATTGATATTCCGGCGAATAAGATTAACGTGGCTCTCAGCGATGAAGTGCTGGCAGAACGCCGCGCTAAGTGGCAGCCAAGAGAACCAAAAGTAACCACTGGATATCTTGCAAGATATGCGTCTATGGTAACTTCAGGTAATCGAGGTGCCGTTCTTGAAATTCCCAAAGTGAAATAGAAAGAGGTATACATATGGAATTAACAGGCGCACAAATTGTTGTAGAATGTCTGAAAGAACAGGGTGTTGATACAGTTTTTGGATATCCTGGCGGTGCCATTTTGAATGTATACGATGAATTGTATAAACACAGAGATGAAATCACCCACTATCTGACATCCCATGAACAGGGAGCTTCCCACGCAGCTGATGGCTATGCCAGAGCTACAGGGAAGGCAGGCGTTTGTTTTGCAACTTCCGGACCGGGCGCAACGAATATGGTTACAGGTATAGCTACAGCTTATATGGATTCTGTACCGGTCGTTATGATTACCTGTAATGTTGGATTGAATCTTCTTGGCAAGGACAGTTTCCAGGAGATTGATATTTTGGGTGTGACCATGCCGATAACAAAGTATAATTTTATCGTCAAGGATGTTACTAAATTGGCAGATGTCATCCGACGGGCTTTTACGATTGCCCAGAGCGGCCGTCCGGGTCCCGTCGTTGTAGATATAACAAAGAATGTAACAGCAGCAAAAACCGAATATACATATAAAAAAGCAGAACCTATTGAATCTGAAGCCGTTGCGGTTAACGAAGGTGATTTAGAGAAAGCTGTGACAATGATTGCTCATTCGGAGCGGCCTTTTGTTTTCGCAGGAGGCGGTGTCATTCTTTCGAATGCTTCCGATGAACTTGCACGCTTTGTCAAGAAGATTGATGCTCCGGTGGCGGATACGCTTATGGGCAAGGGTTCCTTTGATGGGACGGCAGATGCTTATGTAGGAATGCTTGGAATGCATGGAACAAAGACGGCCAATTATGGCGTCAGTCAATGCGACCTGCTCATTGTTGTTGGTTCAAGATTTTCGGACAGAGTTATAGGTAATCCGAAAACCTTTGCAAGCAATGCAAAGATTCTTCAAATTGATGTAGATGCTTCAGAGATTAACAAGAATATTGTTGTTGACCATTGTATTGAAGGTGATGCACGGGTTGTTCTGCGAAAACTCAGTGCCCAGTTAAATCAGATGAGGCATGATGAATGGATGGAGTATATCGGAGAACTCAAAAAACGTTATCCGCTGACTTATCCAAAAGACCGTTTAACAGGTCCACAGATTGTGGAAACTGTCTACGAGATGACCAAAGGTGAAGCTGTTATTACGACAGAAGTTGGTCAAAATCAGATGTGGGCAGCACAATTTTATAAATACAAATCACCAAGACAATTTATTACTTCCGGTGGACTCGGAACGATGGGGTATGGTTTAGGAGCCTGTATTGGAGCTAAAGTAGCCTGTCCGGATAAAACCGTTATAAACATTGCCGGTGATGGCTGCTTTCGTATGAATTTTAATGAATTACTGACAGCAGCAAAGTATAAGATCCCTATTATCGAGATTATTGTTAATAACAGCGTATTGGGAATGGTTCGCCAGTGGCAGACATTATTTTATGAAAAACGCTATGCAAGCACAATTCTGGATGGCGATTTTGATTATGCCAAAATTGCGGAAGCCTGTGGCTGCCGCGGTATTAATGTAACAACAAAGGAAGAACTGGTTTCAGCGATGGAAGAAGCACTGACGTCAGAAGGACCTGTTGTTATTAACTGCCTTATTGATTCCGATGATAAGGTGTGGCCAATGGTGGCTCCGGGAGCTTCTGTTTCAGAGGCCTTTTCGGAAGAGGACATGATAAGAAAATAATAGACATACATTATTTAAAAAAGGAGAAAGAAATATGAGCAGAGTATGGAATTTTTCAGCAGGACCCGCAGTATTACCAGAGGAGGTTCTGAAAGAAGCAGCAGATGAGATGTTGGATTACAAAGGTACAGGAATGGGTGTTATGGAAATGAGTCATCGTTCCAAAACATACCAGACCATCATTGATGAAGCAGAAGCAGATTTAAGAACTCTTTTGAACATTCCTGAGAACTATGAAGTGCTTTTCCTTCAGGGCGGAGCACATACTCAGTTTGCAATGGTTCCTATGAACTTCATGAAGAACCGCAAAGCTGGTTATATTGTTACAGGTCAGTGGGCTACAAGAGCATGGAAAGAGGCAGCACTTTTCGGAGAATCCGTAAAACTGGCATCCTCTGAAGATAAGACATTTTCTTACCTTCCAGATTGTTCTGACCTGCCTATTACAGATGATATGGATTATGTTTATATCTGTGAAAACAACACAATTTATGGAACGAAATACAAAACACTTCCAAATACAAAAGGCAAAGATTTAATTTCAGACCAGTCTTCCTGTTTCTTATCCGAACCAGTAGATGTTTCTAAATATGCTATGATTTATGCAGGAGCTCAGAAGAATGTTGGACCAGCAGGTGTTGTTATTTGTATTATTCGTAAAGATTTAATTACAGATGATGTTCTTCCGGGAACACCAACCATGTTGAAATACAAAATTCATGATGATAATGGTTCCATGTATAATACACCACCGGCATATGGTATCTATGTATGTGGTAAAGTTTTCAAATGGCTCCTGAAACAGGGCGGACTTGAAGCAATGAAAGCAAAAAATGAAAAGAAAGCAAACCTTTTCTATGATTATCTGGATTCTCAGGACTTCTTTAAAGGTACAGTTGTTAAAGAAGATCGTTCTATGATGAATGCACCATTCGTTATCGGTGATGCAGATTTAGAAGCTAAATTTATCGCTGAAGCTAAAGCAGCAGGCTTTGAAAACCTTAAAGGTCACAGAAGTGTCGGTGGTATGAGAGCCAGCATGTACAATGCTATGCCATATGAAGGCGTAGAAGCACTTGTTGAATTTATGAAAAAATTTGCAGCTGAAAACAAATAAGAGGTGTGCTATGTATAAAATTAATTGTTTAAACCCAATCGCAGCTATTGGAATGGATATTTTCACAGATGCTTATGAAAAGACAGATGATTTTTCAGAAGCTCAGGTAGCGATGGTTCGAAGTGCAGCTATGCACGATATGGATTTACCAGATAGTCTTTTGGCAGTTGCCAGAGCCGGAGCCGGTGTCAATAATATTCCTTTAGACAAATGTGCTGAAAAAGGTATTGTTGTATTTAATACACCGGGTGCCAATGCAAACGGTGTTAAGGAACTTGTTATTGCAGGTCTTTTGATGGCAACACGTAATGTGGTTGCCGGAGCAGGATGGGTTACAGATAATAAATCAGACCCGGATATTGCAAAATCTGTTGAAAAAGGCAAAAAAGCTTTTGCAGGGACAGAGATTCTTGGTAAAAAGATTGGCGTTATTGGACTTGGTGCCATCGGAGCTATGGTTGCCAATGCATGTGATGCTTTAGGCATGATTGTTACAGGTTATGACCCATTTTTAAATGATGCTATGAAAGAAAAACTTTCAGGCAATGTTGCAACAGTGACAGATATTAATGAGATTTATAAAAACAGTGATTTCATTTCTATTCATGTTCCGGCAATGGATGCAACAAAGAAGATGATTAACAAAGCTGCTTTTGATCAGATGAAAGACGGCGTTGTTGTTCTGAATTATGCTAGAGACGTTCTCGTTGATGATGATGCTATGGAAGCTGCTATTAAAGCAGGAAAAGTTGCAAAGTATGTAACAGATTTCCCAAATGCAAAGACAGCAAATATGGAAGGGGTTATATTAACACCTCATCTTGGTGCTTCAACTGCTGAATCTGAAGACAACTGTGCAATTATGGCAGCAAAAGAAGTAAGAGATTTCATTGAAAACGGAAACGTTAAAAATTCTGTAAATTATCCAGCAGTTGATTTAGGCATTTGTACAGCCTCAGGACGTATCGCAGTTTGTGCGAAAGCATCTGCAGGCGTAGATAGCAAATTAGCTGGAATTATTGGAGAAACATCAGCAGTTGCTGCAAATACAAAGGGCGACTGGATGTACATCCTTGCTGATACAAAGGCAGCACTTGCAGCCGATGCAGCTGAAAAAGTAAAAGCATTAGATGGCGTTCTTAAGGTTCGCATCGTTAAATAAGTATTTTGACAAAAACAGGATTGACAGAAATTGAGGGCCAATCCTGTTTTTCTATAGCCTGAAAAGGCAGTAAAAGCCGAAAGGCAGGGGGAGGATAAGTCATGGCTATAATTAAGCCGTTTCGAAGTATTCGGCCAAATGAAGAAGTCGCTTCACAGGTCGCTGCATTGCCGTATGATGTATATAACAGAGAGGAGGCCTATGAAGAAGTTCAGGGCCATCCATTAACATTTTTAAGAATTGACAGAGGTGAAACAAATTTCGCGGATAAAGAAGTAGATATGTATTCCTTGCAGGTCTATGAAAAAGCACGTGATATTTTATATAAATTTCTGGATGAAGGGATTTTTATCCAGGACACGAAACCATGTTATTATATTTACGAACAGACAATGAATGGAAAGTCACAGACTGGACTGGTAGGCTGTGCTTCTATAGATGATTATAAAAATAATGTCATAAAGAAACATGAAACAACCCGGGCCAGTAAAGAAGTGGACCGTATTAACCATGTGGATATATGTAATGCACAAACAGGACCAATTTTTCTTGCTTACCGTGCGAATGCGGTGATTAAAGATGTTTTGAAGAAAAATCAGGCGGTAAAGCCACCGGTTTATGATTTTGTAACCGAAGATGATGTGCGTCACAGCGTATGGGTAATCGACGATGAACAGGATATCCAGACGATTCAGTCTGCTTTTGAACAGATTCAGAAAATCTATATTGCTGATGGACATCATAGAGCAGCTTCTGCCGTTAAAGTCGGATTAAAACGCCGTCAGGATAAAAAGGGCTATACGGGACAAGAAGAATTTAATTATTTCCTTTCTGTACTTTTCCCGGATGAAGAATTGACAATTTTGCCATATAACCGTTTGATACGTGATCTTCACGGTCTTTCAAAAGAGATGTTTATGGAACAGGTTGAAGAAAAATTTGAAGTGACTGATATGGGCAAGGAAGCTTATCAGCCAACAGAAAAAACTGTTTTTGGAATGTATCTGGAGGGTGAATGGTATCGCTTGAAAACCCGCCCGGAAGTTCTGGCAAAGAATATCAAAAATGACGTGGTAGAAGATTTGGATGTGTCTATTTTACAAAACAATCTTCTGGGACCAATTTTAGATATTGATGACCCTAAGAATAATTTAAGACTTGAATATGCAGGGGGCGTTCGCGGTCTTGAAGAGTTGGAAAAACGATGCCATGAAGATATGAAACTTGCATTTTCCATGTATCCAACCTCTATTCAGGAATTGTTTAATGTGGCTGACGTCAATCGTTTGATGCCGCCAAAATCGACGTGGTTTGAACCAAAACTCCGCTCAGGTATTTTTATTCATGAACTTGACCGGTAATAATGGAGGCAGAAGATGAATTATCGTGAATTAGGACGTACAGGTATAAAAGTCAGCGAGATAGGCATGGGCTGTGAAGGCTTTATTGATAAATCCTATGAAGAAGTAGAAGCCTTTGTGAATCGAATGGAAGAGGCGGGGGTAAATTGCATTGATTTATATACGCCGAATCCAGAATTTCGATCAAACCTTGGAAAAGCAATGCGTGGAAGACGGGGGAAATTTGTCCTTCAGGCACATCTGTGCACCGTTTGGAAAGATGGACAATATAAAAGAACCCGTAATCTTGATGAAGTGAAAGAGGGATTTGAAGACCAGTTAAAACGTTTGGAAACAGACAGTGTGGAAATCGGTATGATTCATTATGTGGATTCCCTGACAGACTGGGAAGAAGTAGTGAATGGTGAGGTTATGAAATATGCTTTGAAATTAAAGGAAGAGAAGCGTATTAAATCTATTGGCTTGTCAAGCCATAATCCAATAGCTGCACTGGAAGCCATAAACAGCGGTTTAATTGATGTACTTATGTTTAGTATCAATCCCTGCTATGATTTGCAGCCGGGAAATGAGGATATTGAAGAACTATGGAGTCCAAAGAACTACGAGAATCCTTTAATGAATATGGACCCTGACAGACAACGGTTATATGAACGCTGTCAGACCCTCGGTGTAGGCATTACAGTAATGAAAGCTTTCGGTGGCGGAGATTTACTTAGTGCAGAGTTGTCGCCGGCAGGGAAGGCACTGACGGCTTATCAGTGTATTCACTATGCCCTGTCCAGACCGGCAGTTGCAACGGTTATATCCGGAGCCCGTTCTATGGAAGATTTAGATGTCAGCATTGCTTATGAAACGGCAGGGGAGGCAGAAAAGGATTTTGCGGCAGCGTTTGCAGCAATGCCCCGTATCAGCTGGAAGGGACATTGCATGTACTGCGGCCACTGTGCACCCTGTCCAAATGGGATTGACGTGGCATCCGTTACAAAGTTTTTAAATCTGGCCATTGCCCAGGGAGAAGTCCCGGAAACAGTGCGGGAACACTATGGTGTTCTTGAACATAAAGCAAGTGAATGTATTCGTTGCGGGGCCTGTGAAAAACGGTGTCCTTTCGAGGTTTCAATTATTGAAAATATGATGAAAGCAGTAGAAGTATTTGGTGCTTAAATATGAGACCCAGGATGTATCTTTAAATCAAAAGATACATCCTGTTTTTCTTTAGAAAATATAGAAACTGCCATCGGAACATGGTATACTGTTTATAAAATAATAATGTGTATCGCTGATGGGGATATACAATTAACAGGAGGGGCAGGCCATGGAAGACAAATTATTTAAGTATATGCAGTGGCCAGAAATAGAAGCAATTATCTATTCGGAACATGACCGACCGAAGCAGGTTCTTGGACCACATAAGGTCCCTGATGGGGTTGTTGTTCAGGCTTATTTTCCAGATGCCGAGAGCTGTGCGTTGCTCGTCAAAGGAAGGGAACCGATGGTGATGACAGAAGTTGACAAGAATTATTTTGCGGTTCTTCTGCCGGATAAGGATATTCCAAAGTACAGTTATCAGGTGACATATGGGGAAGGCAATGTGGTAAGCTGCCGCGATACCTATGCTTTTCCGGCAACGATTCAGATTGAGGACATTAAGAAGTTTCAGGCTGGTATTCATTATGAAATTTATAAAGTATTAGGGGCTCATCCGATGTCTGTTCAAGGCGTTAAAGGCGTTCGTTTCGCTGTCTGGGCACCAGATGCAGTACGTGTTAGTGTTGTTGGTGACTTTAATCAGTGGGATGGACGGCGTCATCCGATGCAGCGTCGGGATGGGGACATTCATGAACTTTTTATTCCCGGGTTAAAAGAAGGGGATATATATAAATACGAAGTGAAGATTAAAGGTGATACGGTCGTTTTGAAATCAGACCCTTATGGTACATTGATGCAGAAACGTCCGGATAATGCCTCTGTTGTATACGATATTCAAAAGAAACACTCATGGGAAGATTCAGCGTGGCTTTCCAAGAGAAAGAAAACAGCGGGTAAGGAAAAACCGGAATTTGCTTACGAACTTCATTTAGCTGGCTTTATGCGTCCGGAGCCACTGGTAGTGACAGATGAGGCAGGGAATGAGGAAACTGCTCCCGAAGCCGGTTTTTATAATTATAGAGAACTGGCCCACCGGATTGCGGATTATGTTAAAGATATGGGTTATACCCATGTTGAACTCATGCCGGTTATGGAGCATCCTCTGGATGAATCCTGGGGATATCAGGTAACAGGCTATTATGCACCGACATCCCGTTATGGAACGCCGGAAGATTTTATGTATTTTGTGGATTATCTTCACCAACAGGATATAGGTGTTATTTTGGATTGGGTGCCGGCACATTTTCCGAGAGATATCAATGGACTGGCCAGATTTGATGGCATACCGCTTTATGAGCATCCAGACCCAAAGCGGGGCGAGCATCCTCACTGGGGCACTTTGATTTTCAATTATGGACGGAAAGAAGTCAGCAATTTCCTTATTGCGAATGCTATGTACTGGGTGGAACAGTATCATATTGATGGTCTTCGAATGGATGCGGTTGCGTCCATGCTTTACCTGGATTATGGACGTCACGAAGGTGAATGGATTCCGAATATGTATGGCGGAAGGGAACATCTTGAAGCTATAGAATTCCTTAAGCATTTGAATTCCATGATGAAAAAGCGAAATCCGGATATTCAGATGATTGCGGAAGAATCGACGGCCTGGCCGATGGTTACAGGGGCTGTAGAAGATGATGGCCTGGGGTTTGATTTGAAATGGAATATGGGATGGATGAATGATTTTCTTGGTTACATGTCTCTAGACCCGCTATTCCGTAAAGGCTCTTATGGTCAGCTTTTGTTCAGTATGGTCTATGCTTACAGCGAAAAATTTGTTTTGGTTCTTTCTCATGATGAGGTAGTTCATGGAAAAGGTTCCATGATACAGAAGATGCCGGGAGAATACGAAGATAAGTTTGCAAATCTCCGCGTGGCTTATGGATTTATGGCCTGTCATCCTGGAAAGAAACTTATTTTCATGGGACAGGATTATGCTCAGTTTACAGAATTTGATGAAGGAAAGGGCCTTGAATGGTCCATGCTTGATTATGATATGCACCGAAAGATGCAGGATTATATGAGAGATTTGATTCACCTTTATAAGGAATATCCGGCTTTGTATGCCATGGATGATGAGCCTGAAGGCTTTGAATGGATAAATAATATTTCTGCAGATGAGAGTATTGTGGTATTTACAAGAAATACAAAGAAAAAGGACGAAACCTTATTTATCGTCTGCAATTTTGTCCCGGTGGTACGAACAAATTATAAGATTGGTGTGCCTTTCAGAGGAAAATACAAAGAAATATTTAACAGTGACCAGATAAAATATGGTGGTGAAGGAAATGTAAATCCGCGATTGAAACAATCAAAAGCGGAAGAGTGTGATGGCAAAGACGATTCCATTCGAATCACAGTGCCACCGCTGGGAATCAGCATTTTCAAATGTACACCGCTGGCACCGGCAAAGAAAAAGAAATAGCAAAGTGGGATAGAATCCGTAAAAGATTCTATCCCACCTTTTTTATACCCACAAATAGTCTGTGTAGACCGGCTGAAGGCCATGATTTAAAATAGCTTCATGAACCTCGGAAACACTGCGGGGATCTGAAATTTCAAACTGTTCATCCCCTTTGGCCTCTTCTTCATGTCCTCCGACACCAACACTGACACCTGCTGAAATTTTTGTAGCTGCCATACCGATGACATTATCACGGAAACCGGCCCTCTCGCGGGTTGAAATAGTAATTCCGGCAAAAGGCATAAATAAACGATAGGCAAGCATGACCTGAAGAAGCTGGGGCTCATGGACATCGTTTGGATTGTTGTCGGCATTATTCACGTAAGGACGGAGTCGCGGTGTAGAAAAAGATATTTCTGCATGAGGGTATTTTTGCTGGATATAATAGGCGTGCATACCGGAAGCAAAAGCATCCTTTCGAAAATCGTCCAGTCCCAGAAGTGCACCAAAGGAAACACCCCGCATACCCCCCATTAAAGCCCGTTCCTGGGCATTAAATCGATACGGATAGACTCTCTTTGGGCCACTGAGATGCATTTCCTCATATTTTACCGGATTATAGGTTTCCTGGTAGACACTGACGAAGTCGGCACCACATTCATGGAGATAGTGGTATTCATCTGAGTTCAGGGGATAAATTTCAATACCAATTGTAGAAAAATATTTTCGTGCAATTTTCAAGGATTCACCGATGTATTCTACGTCAGACATGTGACGGGATTCTCCTGTAAGAATAAGAATTTCTTTCAGGCCGGTTTTTGCAATAACAGAAAGTTCATGGTCGATTTCTTCATAAGTTAATTTTGCACGGTGAATTTTGTTTTTACAATTGAAACCACAATAAACACAGTGGTTTTCACAATAATTTGCAATGTAGAGAGGTGTAAACATACAGACGGAACTCCCAAAGTGATTGCGGGTTTCAATCTTCGCTTTGCGGGCCATATCCTCAAGGAAAGGAAAGGCGGCAGGCGAGAGAAGTGCTGCAAAATCATCCGGAGAGAGGACATCTTTATTTAAAGCATTTTGAACCTGAGCTGCAGTATAGCGGCTGTAGGCATAATTCGAGACGCTTTTCAGGACTTTATCCATGACCTCTGAGTCGATAGCTTCCATAAAATCCAGGTATTTCATAGGGTCTTGAGCAACAATTTTCATGACTTTATCCTCCTAGTTTTCAAGAAATCCAGTCAGAGGGCTGGAAGCTTCACCACGGTATTCAAGAACACGTCCGGGGCCGGCAAGGTAAGCAAGACGTCCGGCTTCAATAGCAAGTTTGAAAGCTTTTGCCATTGCAGCAACATCTCCGGCAGTAGCAACAGCGGTGTTTGCCATAACAGCGTCAACACCTAATTCCATCGCCTCGCAGGCCTGAGATGGACGACCGATGCCTGCATCTACAATTACAGGAAGATCAATTTCCTCAACGATCATTTTCACAAAGTCCCGGGTGCACAAACCTTTGTTACTGCCAATTGGAGCACCTAAAGGCATAATGGCAGCAGCACCGGCATTCATTAAGGAGCGGGCGGCTACTAAATCAGGCATCATATACGGCATAACAACAAAACCTTCTTTCGCTAAAATTTCTGTAGCCTTAATGGTTTCGTAATTGTCAGGCATAAGGTATTTTGATTCGTGAACAACTTCGATTTTGACAAAGTCACCACAACCCAGTTCTCTGGAAAGACGGGCAATCCGGACAGCTTCTTCAGCGGTTCTTGCTCCGGAAGTGTTTGGAAGCAGGGTGATGCCTTCGGGCATATAGTCGAGAATATTCTCTTTACCACCGGCATTGGCACGGCGCAGAGCGAGAGTTGCCATTTCAACACCTCCGTTTTCGATAACCGCCTGAGTCATTTCCAAAGAAAATTTTCCCGAACCTAAAATAAAACGGGAATTAAATTCATGTCCTCCAATAATCAATGTATCTTTCATTATATAATCCTCCTAAAAAATTAAACTTCTTCGATTCCAAGTAATAACCGAAGTGCCATATTGGCTTCATGAGCTGCACAAATCTGAACCCGCGGAGCCATGAGAGATATTCCGGATTCTATTCCGGAAGTTTTGTCACCGCATAAATAAAGGCGACTCATAACTTTTTCAGTACGTATAGTATTGGAACTGCCATAGCCAGCCATGCCGGAGCCTGATAAAACAGTCAACTGTGGATTTTGAAGGAGCAGTGTGTTGATAAGCATTGCTTTGTTTTCAGCTTTATCAAAAGCCTCGCATACTAAATCACAGCCGGAAAAAATGTCAGAAGCATTATCTTCCGTAATATATGTATCTATGGTATCCAGATGGATAAAAGGGTTTGCCTGCAGAATCAGAGATTTTAAAGCCTCCGTTTTTTGCAGCCCCAGGTGGGACACAATGTAATGCTGACGGTTCAAATTGCTGGGCTCTACTTTATCAAAATCAACAAGCAGGAGATGGCCGACACCACTGCGGGCCAGCATCATGGCAATATTGGAACCCAGGCCGCCAAGACCGGCAATTCCGACATAGGCCCTTGAGAGTGTCTCAAAAACCCGCTGTCCGTGACGCTCGATGAGCATGGCATCATAATCATGCTTTGTCATATCAGCCACCTCCGACAAAATGTACAATTTCAAGGGTATCCGCATCGCTGAGCATTACTGTAGGATAGGAACCGGATGGAACTATTTCGCCATTGCGTTCAACGGCAACACGCCCGGTGCTGTAACCATGGGTATCAAGGAACTCCCTTAAGGATACCGGATGTTCAAGACGAAGGGCTTCACCATTAACTTTCATGGAATTCACTCCTTTCAAAAGCTTTTAAACGCACAAAAAGGGATACACCCGTGGTGGTGTACCCCTTTTATAAAGCGTTCTATTGCTAAATAAACTTAACAAACAATATTAACTTCATGTATCAAAATATCACAGGACAGGTGTCTTGTCAAGATATTCTCGTTCAATAGAGATAACATTCTTCATGGCCTCGATTCCCGGTGCACCAATAGTATTACGCATGTTGACACAGGTTTCAAGGGAAATGGCTTCAAAAATATCTTTGTCAAATACAGGACTGATAGCCTTGTATTCGTCTAATGTCAATTCATCTAAGGCCTTATTCTTCTCAATACCATAGAGAACAAGCTGTCCGATAATTCCATGGGCATCCCGGAAAGGAACACCGTGCTTTACAAGATAGTCAGCAGCATCAGTGGCATTTGTAAAACCACCCATGGCACTTTTTGCCATAGCTGCTTTATTCACTTTCATTGTCTTAATCATGCCGGTGAAGAGCTTGATGCATCCTTTGGCGGTATCAATAGCATCAAAAGTTAATTCTTTATCTTCCTGCATGTCTTTATTATAAGCGAGAGGAAGACCTTTCATCGTTGTGAGAATAGAGAAGAGGGCACCGTAAACCCGTCCTGTTTTTCCACGGACAAGTTCTGCAATATCCGGATTCTTCTTCTGAGGCATAATACTGCTTCCGGTTGAATAAGCATCATCCAATTCAATAAACTGATATTCATTGGTATTCCAGATGATAATTTCTTCGGAAAAGCGGCTCAGATGCATCATAACAGTTGAAAGGGCGCTGAGGAGTTCAATAACATAGTCTCTGTCGGAGACGGAATCCATACTGTTAAGTGTTGGACCGTCAAAATCTAACAGGGAAGCCGTGTATTCACGATCCAGTGGATATGTTGTTCCTGCTAAGGCACCGGCACCGAGAGGGCAGGTGTTCATACGATGATAGATATCGTAGAGACGGCTGCGGTCACGTTTAAACATTTCAAAATAAGCACCAAAATGATGAGCCAGTGTCAGTGGCTGGGCTTTCTGAAGATGTGTAAAGCCGGGCATAAAAGTATCTGTATGCTGGGTCATAATCGTCAGAATTTCTTCAAGGAGATCTTTTAAAAGAACATCACATTCTTTGATTTCATCTCGGGTGTATAATTTCATATCGAGAGCAACCTGGTCATTACGGCTACGGCCGGTATGAAGTTTTTTGCCGGTTTCACCGGTGCGTTCAATGAGAGTGGCTTCCACAAAACTGTGAATATCCTCATAACTGCCGGGAATCTCCAGTGTTCCGTCGGTCAATTCTTTCTTAATATCGGTCAGGGCAGCAACAATGGTATCCCGTTCGCTGTCTGTTAAAATCTTTTGTTTAGCGAGCATAGTCACATGGGCAATGCTGCCGTCAATATCCTGTTTATAAAATTTCTGATCAAAAGAAATGGATGCATTGAAATTATGCACCAGTTGATCTGTTTCTTTTGTAAAGCGTCCGCCCCATAATTTTAATTCCATAGTAAATTCACTTCTTTCTCTATATAATGTATGTCTTCACAATATTAGCTTATTTTTAATGGAAATGCAAGGAATAATAGGGGAAAATAGTGTCTTTACAATAAAATCTGTCTATGCTATAATGACAAAGTATGAAAAAATAACCTATGCTCAGACAGGGAAACTCCAGCCCACTCTTAGCATAAGGCATTTCAAATTTTAGGAGGAATTGTATAATGATTACAACAGAAATGAAAAAAGAGATTATTGCTACTCATGGAAGAACACCGGGAGACACAGGTTCACCTGAAGTTCAGATTGCTTTATTGACAGCAAGAATCAGTGATTTAACAGAGCATTTAAAAGTGCACAAAAAAGATCATCATTCCAGACGTGGTCTGTTAAAAATGGTTGGTCAGAGACGTGGTATGCTTGACTATCTTAAGAAAACAGATATCGAAAGATACAGAGCTATTGTCCAGAAATTAGGTTTAAGAAAATAATTTTCAGGTTGTGGGATGGAGCTTTCCATCCCACTATTTGTGTAAAATGGTTTTCAGGGTGAATATGCTTTCGCAGGAATTCTCAACTCGAGACCACTGAAAAGAGGATGTCTATGGACGTTCGTTTTTCAGTAGTTTCGATGAGCTCCTGTGAAAATATAAATATTTTATTTTTATAAGGAGAATGATTATGGCAAAAGAGTACAAGAGTTATTCGATGGAACTTGCAGGAAGAACCCTGCGTGTGGATATCGACAGAGTTGCTAAACAGGCAAACGGCGCAGCATTTATGCATTATGGGGATACAGTTATCCTTTCCACTGCAACAGCTTCAGAAAAACCAAGAGATGGAATTGATTTCTTCCCTTTGAGTGTTGAATTTGAAGAAAAGATGTATTCCGTTGGAAAGATTCCTGGAGGTTTTAATAAAAGAGAGGGTAAAGCCAGTGAACATTCTGTATTGACTTCCCGTGTTATTGACCGTCCAATGCGTCCTTTATTCCCAAAGGATTATAGAAATGATGTAACATTGAACAATCTGATTATGAGCGTTGATCCTGATGCGAATCCAGAAGTTGTAGCTATGCTTGGTTCTTCCATCGCTGTAGCTATTTCTGATATTCCTTTTGATGGTCCTATCGCTGCAACCCAGATGGGCCTCGTTGACGGAAAATTAGTTGTTAATCCAACTGCTGATGAAAAAGCAAATTCTGACATGGCTTTAACAGTTGCTTCAACTCGTGAAAAAGTTATTATGATTGAAGCTTCTGCAAATGAAGTTCCGGAAGATAAGATGACAGAAGCTATTTTTGCAGCTCATGAGATGAATCAGGAAGTTATCAAATTTATCGATACAATCGTTGCTGAATGCGGTAAAGAGAAACATAGCTATACAAGTTGTTCTGTACCAGAAGAATTATTTGCTGCTATTAAAGAAATCATTCCTCCGGCAGAGATGGAAGAAGCTGTATTTACGGATGAGAAACAGGTTCGTGATAAGAACATCCGTCAGATTAAAGACAGATTAGCAGAAGCTTTTGCTGATAACGAAGAATGGCTTGAATTAATTGGTGAGGCTGTATATCAGTATCAGAAAAAGACAGTTCGTAAGATGATTCTTAAAGATCATAAGCGTCCGGACGGCCGTGCATTGAACCAGATTCGTCCACTTGCAGCAGAAGTAGATTTACTTCCTAGAGTTCATGGATCTGCTATGTTCACTCGTGGACAAACTCAGATTTGTACCGTAACAACACTTGCTCCTTTATCTGAAGCACAGCGTGTTGACGGACTTGATGCAGCAGTGACATCTAAACGTTATATGCATCATTATAATTTCCCGTCATACTCCGTTGGTGAGACAAAACCATCCAGAGGACCGGGACGTCGTGAAATCGGTCATGGAGCATTGGCAGAGAAAGCATTGCTTCCTGTACTTCCAAGTACTGAAGAATTCCCATATGCAATCCGTACCGTTTCTGAGACATTTGAATCGAATGGTTCAACTTCCCAGGCAAGTGTATGTGCATCAACAATGTCTCTGATGGCAGCTGGTGTACCGATTAAGAAACAGGTTGCCGGAATTTCTGCAGGCCTTGTGACTGGTGATACAGATGATGATTATGTTGTATTGACAGATATCCAGGGATTGGAAGATTTCTTTGGTGACATGGACTTTAAAGTAGCCGGTACACATGATGGTATTACAGCTATTCAGATGGATATTAAGATTCATGGTCTGACTCGTCCGATTATTGAAGAAGCTATCCGTCGCACAAAAGAAGCCCGTGAATATATTATTAACGAAGTTCTTACTCCGGCGATTGCTGAACCTCGTAAAGAAGTTGGCGAGTACGCACCAAAGATTACTCAGATTATGATTAATCCACAGAAGATTGGTGAAGTTGTTGGCGCTAAGGGTAAAGTAATCAACCAGATTATTGAAGAAACAGGCGTTAAAATTGACATCACTGATGATGGAGCTGTTTCCATCTGCGGTTTAGAAAAAGACAACATCAACAAGGCAATCGAGATGATTGAGATGATTACTTCTGAATTCGAAGAAGGCAAGATTTACGAAGGTAAAGTTGTAAGCATCAAAGATTTCGGTGCATTCCTTGAATTCGCTCCGGGTAAAGAAGGTATGGTTCATATCTCTAAATTGGATAGCAAACGTGTCAATAAAGTAGAAGACGTTTTATCCATGGGTGAAGTCATTAAGGTTAAATGCCTTGGAAAAGATAAAATGGGTCGTATCAGCTTCAGCAAAAAAGATGCTGAATAAGTAAAAGTATAGCCTTAGAGAGAATCCGGCTGTTCTTAGAAAGTTTTTTGAGCTTTTTAGGACAGCCGGTTTTTTTTATGCGATGAGAGATTTCTTTGAATTCTTATTTATTGAAAATGTCGAAATTATCCAGATATATGCCCTTGTATATTGGATGATTTTACTGTAAAATATAGCTATATGAACAAATGGAGATAAAGAAGGTAGGCAGAATTAATGAAAACACGAATATGTCCTTTATGCGATCAACCGATGAAAAAACCACATCATTGTGATAATTGTAATTCTTTCATCTGGAAACCGAATTACATAGATATTCATTATAGTTCAGATGTAATGAGCGGAGATGACTGCTCCTATGATGCAATGCCTCATAAGTATGACTATCATGATGATGGGACAGTGACGATGACGCCGGAGCAGCAAGAAGACTATGGAAGACCGGTGAAGCCGAAACGAAATTCTCGGGTGGATGAAGGTTATACACCGGCTGAAAACTATGCACCGAATGAAACTTTTGAACCTAAGAAGGTGAGAAAGCCCCGCAGCGGTAAGATGATAACGATTATTGTCGTAGTGCTTATTTTATTAACGGTTCTGCCGGAGATTATTATGGGCATTGTCGGCGTAATACGTTCAGAAAACATGAATGATGAGAATCCTGGAATCATCTTTGACGGAGATGACGAGGATGATTTGGATTTTGATTATGATAGTTCGTCGAATGAAAAGGAATTTACAGATGAGGAGGTGATTGCACAAGGAGAGGAATGTAATGGCAGCTACCACATGGATATCACGGCTGAAGAATTTTTCAAAGTGATGGAGCCTGCACTTGACAAACTGGATGTAGATACAGCAGATTATAATGAATCATCGAATAATCATGCTTATATTTATGGCAGTACGACATCAACCTATTACGACACAGACCGGATGTATCAGTTAGATGATTCTGTCGGTTATTATTATGACGTCATATGGGATACGGTCAGCGGAAGGCTTCATGATGTGGGATTTAATGTTACCAGCAGAGATGGGACTGAAGCGTTTTTCGAAGCAACGATGGAGGCCCTGACAGGTGATGGAGAAAGTTTCATGGATGAATTCAAAAAGAACCGTGAAACAGCAGAAGAAGAGACCTATGTTTTTTATAACACAGATGAATATGAAGTATACATTAATTATACTGACTATTCTGACGATGGTTCCGGGTCAGAAGTTTCATATTATATCTCAATTACCCAAGCTATGTAAATTGATTTTGGGATTGTCTTGAAATATGAACAATTTTTCCACGTCTATTCCTTGACTTGATTGTTCAACTTGTATTAAAATAACTATTGGAATATAATGCGTACAGCATTATTATATGCTACACAAATGAAAGGAGATTTTTTCAAAATGGCAAAAGTTATGAAAACTATGGATGGTAACACTGCAGCTGCATGGACTTCTTATGCGTTTACTGAAGTTGCTGGTATCTTCCCAATCACACCATCCTCACCAATGGCCGAAGTTACAGACGAATGGGCTGCAAACGGCAGAAAGAATATTTTCGGACAGACTGTAAAAGTTGTAGAGATGCAGTCCGAGGGAGGAGCTTCCGGTACAGTACACGGTTCTCTTTCAACAGGTGCTTTAACAACAACTTACACAGCTTCTCAGGGTCTTCTTCTTATGATCCCGAATATGTACAAAATTGCCGGCGAGATGCTTCCTAGTGTATTCCATGTAAGTGCCAGAGCTTTGGCAACACATGCATTGAATATCTTCGGTGACCACACAGACGTTATGGCTTGTCGTCAGACAGGTTTCGCTATGCTGTGTTCAAGCTCCGTTCAGGAAGTTATGGACCTTGCTGCAGTAGCACATCTTGCTGCTCTTAAAGGCCGTGTACCATTCCTTCATTTCTTTGATGGTTTCCGTACATCTCATGAAATTCAGAAAGTTGAATGTACAGACTATGATGAATTAGCTAAGTTAGTTGATTACGATGCACTTGCTGAATTCAGAAAAGCATCCCTGAATCCGGAACATCCAGTAGTAAGAGGTACAGCACAGAACCCAGATATCTTCATGCAGGGTTGTGAAGCTCGTAACCGTTTCTACGATGCTCTTCCAGAAATCGTTGAAGAATACATGGAAAAAGTCAGCACTATGACTGGCCGTGATTACAAATTATTCAACTACTATGGCGATCCTCAGGCTGACAGAGTTATTGTTGCTATGGGCTCCATCTGTGATGCAGCTGAAGAAACAATCGACTACTTAATGGCTAAGGGCGAAAAAGTTGGTATGGTTCAGATTCATCTGTACAGACCATTTAAAGAAGAAGCATTCCTTGCAGCTATCCCTGCAACAGCTACTAAAATTGCTGTACTTGACAGAGATAAAGAGAATGGTGCTATCGGTGAACCAGTATATCTGGATACATTGGGCGCATTCTACAGAGCTGGAAAACAGGCTACAGTTGTTGGCGGACGTTACGGTCTTGGTTCTAAAGACGTTACTCCTTCACAGATTATTTCTGTATTCGAAAACCTGAAACTTGAAGCTCCAAAGAATAACTTCACAATGGGTATCATCGATGATGTTACTAATCTGTCACTTCCACTTATTCCAGAAGTTGATGTTGCTGGCGAAGGCACAACAAGCTGTAAATTCTGGGGACTTGGTGCAGATGGTACTGTTGGTGCTAACAAGAACTCCATCAAGATCATTGGTGACCATACAGACATGTATGCTCAGGCATATTTCCACTATGATTCCAAAAAATCCGGTGGTGTTACACAGTCTCATTTACGTTTTGGTAAAAAACCAATCCGTTCTACATACCTTGTTAAGACAGCTGACTTTGTCGCTTGTCATAACGAAGCATACATCAACCTCTATGATATGTTAGATGATATCAAAGAAGGCGGTACATTCCTGTTTAATACAGAATGGGCTCCTGAAGAGCTTGATGCTAACTTACCAGCAAACGTTAAGAGAGCACTTGCTAAGAAAAACGTTAAGTTCTACACAATCAACGCTACAAAGATTGCAAGAGAACTTGGTCTTGGTAATCGTACAAACTCTGTACTTCAGGCTGCATTCTTCAAATTGGCAAACATTATTCCAATCGACGATGCAGTTAAATACATGAAAGAAGCAATCGTTAAATCCTATGGTAAAAAGGGTGAAGCTATCGTTAACATGAACTACGCAGCAGTAGATGCTGGTGTTGATGGTGCGGTAGAAGTTAAAGTTCCAGCTGAATGGGCTAACGCTGAAGACGTTGCTGCAACTAATGTAAGAGAAGTTCCAGAATTCGTTAAGAATATTGTTCAGCCTATGAACGCTTGTAAAGGTGATGATCTTCCAGTTAGTATGTATCTTGGAAGAGAAGATGGACATTTTGAATTAGGAACAGCAGCATACGAAAAACGTGGTGTTGCATCTATGGTTCCAGCATGGGATGCTTCTAAATGTATCCAGTGTAACCAGTGTTCTTATGTATGTCCTCATGCAACAATCCGTCCAGTTCTTTTAACAGCTGAAGAGAATGCAGCAGCACCTGCTGGATTTGGCGCAGTAGCTGGTAAAGGTAAAGGCGTTGATCAGTTCATGTTCAAGATGCAGGTATCTCCACTTGACTGTCTTGGATGTGGAAGCTGTGTAAATGTTTGTCCTTCTAAGGAAAAAGCATTAACAATGGTTCCATCTCATGATGCAGAAGCAGAAGCAGCTAACTGGGATTATGCAATGACAGTATCCAAGAAAGAAAATCCATTGGATAAATATACTGTTAAAGGCAGCCAGTTCGAACAGCCATTACTTGAGTTCTCCGGAGCTTGTGCAGGTTGTGGTGAAACACCTTATGCAAAATTAATCACACAGTTATTTGGTGATCGTATGTATGTAGCTAATGCTACTGGATGTTCCTCTATCTGGGGTGCTTCCACACCATCTATGCCTTATACAACAAACGAAAAAGGACAGGGCCCTGCATGGAGCAACTCCTTATTCGAAGATAATGCTGAATTTGGTTTAGGTATGTTTATCGGCCAGAAACAGCGTAGAGAAGGTCTTCGCGACACAGTTAAAGCTGCAGCAGAAAAAGCTACGGGCTCTGTAAAAGATGCTATGGAAGCTTGGCTTGCAACTATGAACGATGGCGAAGCATCTAAAGCTACATCTGCAGCATTATTAGCAGCTGTTAAAGATTGCAAGTGTGATGGCGAAGTTAAAGCTGCATGCGAAACAATCGAAGCAAATGCTGACTTGCTCGTTAAGAAATCACAGTGGATCTTCGGTGGTGACGGATGGGCATACGATATCGGATACGGCGGCTTAGACCATGTTTTAGCTTCCGGCGAAGATGTTAATGTATTCGTTTACGATACAGAAGTTTACTCTAATACAGGTGGTCAGGCTTCTAAATCTACACCAATGGGTGCTGTTGCTAAATTCGAAGCTTCCGGTAAGAAACAGAAGAAGAAAGACCTTGGTATGATGGCTGTTGCTTACGGTTATGTATATGTAGCAGAAGTTGCTATGGGTGCAAACCAGGCTCAGTTAGTTAAAGCTTTGAAAGAAGCTGAAAGCTATCCAGGTCCATCCTTAATCATTGGTTATGCTCCATGTATCAACCATGGTATTAAAGGTGGTATGAGCGGTGCTCAGACAAGAATCAAAGAAGCTGTTGCTTGTGGATACTGGCATATGTGGAGATTCAACCCAATGCTTAAAGCAGAAGGAAAGAATCCATTTATCCTTGATTCCACTAAAGAGCCTACAGGAAGCTTCAGAGACTTCATCCTGAGCGAAGTTCGTTATTCTTCCTTACAGAGAACATTCCCAGAAATCGCTGAAGAAATGTTCCAGAAGAACGAAGCTGACGCTAAAGAAAGACTTGCTGGCTATATCAAAATGGCTGCTGAATAATTCAATAGTTATTTAGATATACGTGGTTAAATAAAAGAGACACCGTCTGGTTTTCCAGACGGTGTCTTTTGTTGTTAAAGGCAGTTGTTATTGACCGCTTTCGGCGGATTCGCTTTCAAACCCATTAATACCGGGCATAGCTGCTTTTTCCTGGTCAAATATGGATTTTTCTGAATTATCTTTGTCTCTTAAATAAGCCCCCATGAGTTTATCTTCGCGGTACCGAAGGATAGCAGTTGTGCCGTCAGCCAGACTGTAGACTTCAATATTTTCATGTTCAGCCAGACTTTTGTCGCTTGTGCCGAGTAAATCTTCAATATCGGTCCGTGCCATTCCGGAATATAAGCCCTGAACATGTTCTGAGGTCAGGTCGGTCCGTGCCTGTGTGCCGGCAGTATCCGCCTTTCCACAGCCAGTGAGAAGAAATATGGTAAGGAATGAGAGAAAAATGAAAAGTTCTTTTTTCATAAAAGTACCTCCTGAATTAGATTAAAAGATAGTACTAGTATGGACTTTTACAAAAAAAATATGAGTGTCTTTATTTTTTATAACAAAGACACTCATATTTTTAGTTATAGGACAAACTATCTGATGGATAGAATGGGTCACAGGTGACATCGATACCAAGTTTTCGAAGAGTCTGCTCATCGTTTCGGGTCAGCATAATCGTTGAGTGGGCCTGAAGACCACGAAGCTTGCTGAGACTCTCCATAGCAACCTGAGCAACGGGATTCGTCACAGCACTGATACTCAAAGCAATTAAAATTTCTTCGCTGTTCAGTGCAGAATATTTATTATGAAGATGGTCTTTCTTCAAATGAATCATAGGTTCTAAAATATTATGGGAGATTAGTGGAATTTCGTCAGCAATGCCGGATAAGGATTTGATGGCATTTAAAATCATAGCACTGCAGGCTCCCATGAGTTCGGATTTGCGTCCGGTAATAATCGGACCATTTTCTGGCAATTGAATCGATGTTACAGAGCATATATCATTATTAATGAGGATGCCTTTGTACTTATCCGCTAATTCCCTGGCAGGTGTGACAACGGAACGGTCTTCTTGCTTTAAACCCATATTTTCCATAATCAAATTCATGCGCTGCATAACATCTTCGTTAATCAGACCTTTTTTATAATCACAGACGGTTTTGAAATAACGTCGGATGATTTCCTGCCTTGAAGCTTCCTGAACAATATCGTCATTGATAATACCGAATCCAATGCGGTTAACGCCCATATCTGTTGGCGATTTATAAACAGAAGGCATATTTGTGATACGTTCAATAATGCGGCGGACAACAGGGAACATCTCCAAATCACGATTGTAGTTAACGGCAGTTACACCATAAACATCAAGGTGGAAGGAGTCTATCATATTCACATCTTTTAAATCGACGGTAGCAGCTTCATAGGCTACATTCAGAGGATGCTTCAGAGGAACGTTCCACACAGGAAATGTTTCAAACTTAGAGTAGCCGGCAAATTTCCCAAGGCGATGCTCGTGATAAAGCTGGTTAAGGCAGGTGGCTAATTTACCGCTGCCTGGGCCGGGTGCAGTAACAACGACAATCGGCTTGGTTGTTGTGATATATGGATTACGTCCATAGCCTTCGGCACTTACAATGGTATCCACATCCGTCGGATAGCCGGGAATAGCTTCATGTGTGTAGACTTTGATATTACGGCGTTCTAATTTGTTAATAAAAACAGTTGTTGCCGGCTGGCCGCTGAAACGGGTAATAACAACACTGTTGACCTCTAATCCGTATTCACGCAGGTCATCAATGAGACGAAGAACATCCATATCATAAGTGATTCCAAAATCTCCACGGATTTTATTACGTTCAATGTCTCCGGCATAGACGCAGATTATAATTTCCGACTGGTCCTTTAACTGCTGAAGTAATTTGATTTTTGCATTTTCATCAAATCCCGGAAGAACTCGTTTGGCATGCAGGTCGGAAATGAGCTTTCCACCAAATTCCAGATAGAGTTTGTCATAATTGTTGACGCGTTCCAGAATATATTTGGATTGTTCGGAAATATATTTTTCCGGGTCAAATCCCTTTTTCATAAGTTTATCCCCCTGTATGTAAAAAATTAACATTCAAAAACAGTATATCATAAAGGACACCCGGTATACAATTCGGACTTGGTAAAATTCTACTGTTATTTTAAGGAAATTTATAGTATACTTTTATGCTATAAGGAAATTAGATAATTGAGGTATAAGAATGACACATGAACGAACTATGAAAAATGGCATCCGGGTCATTATGGAAGAAATGCCCCATTACCGTTCGGTTTCGATTGGCATATGGGTTAAAGTGGGCTCCATGTATGAGAAGATTGAAAATAACGGTATGGCCCATGTTATTGAACATATGCTTTTTAAGGGTACATCCCGGCGGACAGCGGCAGATATTGCCAATGAGATGACGGCAGTGGGTGGAAATACAGACGCTTTTACCTGTAAGGACTGTACCTGCTATTACGCAAAAACACTTGATATTTATGCAGAACAGGCGATAGATATACTTGGAGATATGCTGTGTGACTCCTTGTTTGATGAAACAGAATTAAAAAAGGAAATCGGAGTCATTCTGGAAGAGATAGATATGTATGAAGATTCTCCCGAGGATTTGGTTCATGAGCATCTGCAGATGGAGGCCTGGAAGAATCATCCTTTAGGATATCTCATATCCGGTCAGAAGAAACAGGTGGCTTCTTTTACAAGAGAACAGGTATTAGAATTCTTTAGACAATATTATGTTGGAGAGAATATTGTTATTGCTGTTGCCGGACATTTTGAAGAAAATCAGATGTATGACTGGTTATGTACCCATTTTGAACGAATACCAAAGGGAGAAAGGGCTCTGTTAGGGGCTGCTCCACAGTTTAAGCCCATTTTATGGACGAAGAGTAAGAATATTGAGCAGAATCATATCTGCCTGGCATTTGACTGCTGTACGGTGCTGAGTGAAGAACGGTATATTATGACTGTAGCTAATAATCTTTTTGGGGGCAATGTAAATTCCCGTTTATTCATGAAGATTAGAGATGAACTTGGCCTGGCCTATTCGATTTATTCCTATGGAAGTTCCTACGAGCAGGCAGGAATGTTTCAGGTATATGCGGCCATGCAGCCGTCACAGACAGAAGCGGTAATGGAAGCCGTATTTAAAGAAATTGAACGAATGGCTCTCCATGGTGTTAAGGAAGAAGAATTGAGGATTGCTATACAGCAGATAAAAGCTGAGATGATTCTGGGCTATGAAAACAGCTATAATCGGATGGGTGCTCAGGGGAAGTCCCTTCTTATCCGAAATAAAGAGGTTCCATTGGAAGAAGATTTAGAAAAGATATGCAGTGTGAGCTGTGCGGATGTTCAGCAGTTTTTTAAAAAATATTTCAGACGTGAAGATTGTGCCATCGCTGTTGTTGGCGATTTGAATAATATTAAGAACAAGAAATACAGGATTTAAAAGGAGGAACTATGACAAAACAGGGATTTTTATTAGAACTTCAGGCTGCCCTGGCGGAAGAATTGTCGGATGCACAGGTCTATGAACAGGTAAATTATTATAGCAATTATATCGATGAACAGATGGGATTAGGACGCAGTGAGTCTGAGGTTCTTCAAGAGCTTGGAGATGCCCGGCTGATTGCCAGAACGGTTATCGACGGTATTGAGCAGGACAGTGCAGGCTATACGATTCATACAGGGACAACCTATACCAGTGAAGAGGCTTCTATGGAGCCGGATTGGAAAGTGAAGATGAAAGCCTACGGATGTCTGGGGTTAGTTCTCATTGTTATTTTTCTTGTAATCGCTTTAGTGACCCGGTTATTTATCTGGATGCTGCCGTCGATTCTTGTTGTTGCTTTGCTTGTGTGGATATTTAAGCAGTTGAACGGACGTTAGAATACGGGAGAATTGGATGAAAATTACGATTATTTGTGTGGGTAAAGTTAAAGAAAAGTTTTACAGAATGGCTTTGGATGAATACGCAAAACGCCTGAGCCGTTACTGCAAACTGGAAATTCTCGAACTGGAAGATGAAAAGACACCGGACCGGGCCAGTGACCACGAGATGACCCTGATTAAGGACAAAGAGGGCGAACGTATTTTAAAAGCCATTAAGAAAGATGGTACAGTGATTGCCCTTGCCATTGAAGGCAGAAAACTTTCCTCAGAAGGACTGGCGAAGAAAATTTCTTCTCTGGGTGTGCAGGGCGAAAGCCACATTCAATTTATCATCGGAGGTTCACTGGGACTTTCGGAGAATGTACTAAAAACAGCGGATATGCTTTTGAGTTTTTCAGAGATGACCTTTCCCCATCAGCTCATGCGGGTGATACTTTTGGAACAGATTTACCGAAGTTATCGTATTATACAGGGAGAACCCTATCATAAATAAAAAATACATTGCTAGTCTATCTTATTTAATGTATAATATTTGTAATAATTTACAAATTTATACAAATTGGGAGGAAGAAAGATGTCACAGAGAAAAGATATCCACAAAGTGCTTATTATAGGTTCCGGTCCGATTATTATTGGACAGGCATGTGAATTTGATTATTCAGGAACACAGGCATGTAAAGCCCTCAGAAAATTAGGTTATGAGATTGTATTAGTCAACTCTAATCCGGCGACCATTATGACGGATCCGGAGACAGCTGACGTTACTTATATTGAACCGCTTAATGTTGAGCGGATTGAGCAGATTATTGCCAAAGAAAGACCAGATGCCCTTTTGCCGAATCTCGGCGGCCAGTCGGGTCTTAATTTATGCTCTGAGCTTGCAAAAGCAGGCATTCTTGAGAAATATAAGGTTCAGGTTATCGGTGTTCAGGTGGATGCCATTGAACGTGGTGAAGACCGTATGGAATTTAAGAAGACTATGAATGAGCTTGGTATTGAGATGGCCCGCAGTGAAGTGGCATATTCCGTTGAAGGAGCTTTGGAAATTGCAGAAGAATTAGGTTATCCGGTTGTTCTTCGTCCGGCTTATACCATGGGCGGAGCCGGCGGCGGTCTTGTTTACAATGTTGAAGAGTTAAAAACAGTCTGTGCCAGAGGACTTCAGGCCAGTCTCATTGGTGAGGTTCTCGTTGAGGAATCTATTCTTGGATGGGAAGAGCTGGAATTAGAAGTTGTCCGTGATGCGGATAATAACATGATTACGGTATGTTTCATTGAGAATATTGACCCTCTCGGTGTTCACACCGGCGATTCTTTCTGTGCAGCACCGATGCTGACGATTTCTGAAGAGGTTCAGAAACGTTTACAGGAAAAGTCTTATAAGATTGTAGAATCGATTGAGGTTATCGGTGGAACCAATGTACAGTGGGCTCATGACCCTGAAACGGACAGAGATATTATTATTGAAATCAACCCAAGAACCTCCCGTTCCTCTGCATTGGCTTCCAAAGCAACCGGATTCCCAATTGCCCTTGTATCTGCTATGCTGGCAACGGGTCTTAGGTTAGCAGATATTCCATGTGGCAAGTACGGAACTCTGGATAAATATGTTCCGGATGGCGACTATGTTGTTATTAAATTTGCCCGCTGGGCCTTTGAAAAGTTTAAAGGTGTGGAAGATAAGCTGGGTACTCAGATGCGTGCTGTTGGCGAAGTTATGAGTATTGGTAAGAACTATAAAGAAGCTTTCCAGAAAGCCATTCGAAGCCTTGAGATTGGTCGGGCCGGTCTTGGACATGCGGCAGACTTTGATACAAAATCTAAAGAGGAACTTCTTCGCATGCTGATGACACCGACCAGTGAACGTCATTTTATTATGTATGAGGCACTGAGAAAAGGTGCCACAGTTGATGAGATTTTCGATATTACAAAAGTCAAACATTATTTCATTGAGCAGATGAAAGAACTTGTGGAAGAGGAAGAAGCCTTAGCTGCATCCAAAGGCCAGCTGCCGTCGGATGAAGCTCTGATTTCTGCAAAGAAGAGCGGATTCTCCGACAAATACCTGAGTCAGATTCTGGAAGTCAGCGAAGATGATATTCGAAATAAACGTCTTGCTATCGGACTGGAGGAACGCTGGGAAGGTGTTCATGTCAGCGGTACACAGGATAGTGCTTACTACTATTCGACATATATTGGCGAAGATAAGAATCCAATCAGCAGTGGAAAGCCAAAGATTATGATTCTCGGTGGTGGACCAAACAGAATCGGTCAGGGTATTGAATTCGATTACTGCTGTGTTCATGCATCCCTCGCTTTAAAGAAATTAGGATTTGATACAATCATTGTAAACTGTAATCCTGAAACAGTTTCTACAGATTATGATACATCAGATAAACTCTATTTTGAACCATTGACTCTGGAAGATGTTCTGAGTATTTATAACAAAGAAAAACCAGTGGGTGTCATCGCTCAGTTTGGTGGTCAGACACCATTGAATCTTGCCGATGATTTGGAAAGAAACGGTGTAAAGATTCTTGGTACAGCACCATCCGTTATTGATTTGGCTGAGGATAGAGACTTGTTCCGTGCAATGATGGAAAAATTAGAGATTCCTATGCCTGAGTCAGGAATGGCTGTTAATGTGGAAGAAGCATTGGAGATTGCAGAGGGTATTGGATATCCTGTAATGGTTCGTCCTTCATATGTTCTTGGTGGACGTGGTATGGAAGTTGTTTATGATGCTGACAGTATGGCAGGTTATATGAAAGCAGCCGTTGGTGTAACACCGGACCGTCCGATTCTTATTGACCGTTTTCTTGGTCATGCGACGGAATGTGAGGCAGATGCTATCAGTGATGGTACTCATGCTTTTGTTCCGGCAGTTATGGAACATATTGAACTTGCCGGCGTTCATTCCGGTGATTCAGCCTGCATCATTCCATCCAAACATCTTTCAGATGAGAATGTTGAGACAATTAAAGAATATACCCGTAAGATTGCAGAAGAGATGCATGTTAAAGGGCTTATGAATATGCAGTACGCCATTGAGAATGGAAAAGTTTTTGTTTTAGAGGCCAATCCAAGAGCTTCAAGAACAGTTCCGCTGGTATCTAAGGTATGCAATATCCGTATGGTACCACTGGCTATTGATATTGTAACTTCTGAATTGACAGGAAGACCATCACCGGTGCCGGAACTTAAGGAAAAACACATTCCATATTATGGCGTTAAGGAAGCGGTATTCCCATTTAATATGTTCCAGGAGGTAGACCCGGTACTCGGACCTGAAATGCGTTCCACAGGTGAGGTTCTCGGACTTTCCGAATCCTATGGCGAAGCGTTTTGTAAGGCCCAGGAAGCAACCCAGACCAAGCTTCCTTTAGGTGGTACAGTGCTTATTACCGTATGTGATAAAGATAAGCCGGAAGTTGTCGAAGTTGCTAAAGCTTTTAACGAAGCAGGATTTAAAATCATGGCATCAAAACATACCTGTAAACTCATTCAGGAGGCTGGAATTGAAGCTGAGATGGTAAACAAACTTCAGGAAGGCCGTCCAAATATTCTTGACTTAATTATGAATGGTAAGATTGATTTAATTATTAATACACCGGTTGGTCAGGAACGAAAAGCAGATGACAGCTATCTGCGTAAGGCAGCAATCAAGAAGAAAGTACCTTATATGACAACCATGGCTGCAGCTAAGGCAACAGCAAGTGGTATCATAGCTGTTAATAAGCGTGGTAATAGCGACGTAATATCCTTACAGGAATTCCATAGTCAGATTAAAGAAAAATAATATATAGTAAACCCAAAGGCGGGAATTCATAAATTAATGTGAATTTCTGCCTTTTTTTCTTGGAAGAACAGGAAGAATGAGGTATACTCTTAGTTATTGATAAAGGAAGTACCAGGAGGAATTCATGGAGAATAACGAAGTTAAACATAAAAGGCGTCCACGGTATAAGGGAACCCATCCGAGAAATTATCACGAGAAATATAAGGAACTTCACCCGGAAAAGTATGGTGATACGGTTGCAAAGGTTATACAGAAGGGAAGTACGCCGGCAGGAATGCATATTTCCATTTGTGTTCAGGAGATTTTAGATTTCTTTCAGATAAAACCGGGACAGAGAGGCCTGGATGCAACCCTTGGTTATGGCGGACATACTTTAGAGATGCTGAAATGTCTGAATCATGAGGGGCATATCTACGGTTTGGATGTGGATCCTATTGAGTCATCAAAGACAAAAGAACGGCTGGAAAAACTGGGCTATGGTCCGGATATGCTCACAGTGAAGCTTATCAACTTTGCCAATATTGATGAAGTTGCAGCCGAGGGAGGTCCCTTTGATTTTGTATTAGCGGATTTAGGTGTTTCATCGATGCAGATTGATAATCCGGAAAGAGGATTTTCTTATAAAGTGGATGGACCTCTGGACCTTCGGCTGAATCCTGAAAAAGGAATAACAGCTGCTGAGAGATTGGAAGAATCCGACGAAGAAGAGCTTATTGGAATGTTTATGGAAAATGCGGATGAGCCCTATGCTGAAGAAATTGCAAAGGCCATTGTCCGGGAGATTCGTCATGGACATAAGATTGATACAACAAAAAGGCTGAGGGATGTTATTGAGAATGCACTGTCCTTTATTCCGGAGGCTGAGCGAAAAGAGGCTGTAAAGAAGTCTTGTCAAAGGACTTTTTAGGCCCTTCGAATTGATGTAAACAGCGAGTTTGAGGTACTCTATCAGTTTTTGGAGAAACTGCCACAGGTTTTATCCGATGGCGGGAAAGTCGCTATTTTAACTTTCCATTCAGGAGAAGACCGTCTTGTAAAAAGGTCCTTTAAAGAATTTTATAAGCAGGGTGTTTATAGAGAAATTTTAAAAGATGTTATTCGACCTTCGGCAGAAGAATGTAATAGAAATCCACGAGCCCGTTCAACGAAGATGCGATGGGCTATAAAATAAGGAGTGACAGAATGATTAAGGCATGTATATTTGATTTGGATGGAACATTGGCGGACACTTTAGAATCCATGTCATCAACGATGAATAAGGTGATAGAACCTTTTGGTTATGAACCTCTTCCAACAGATAATTTCCGCTATTATGCCGGAGATGGGGCCAAGACTCTGGTTGAGAGAGCTTTAAAGGATGCAGGAGATAAGGAACTTCAACACTTGGATACTGTCTACAAAGCTTACAGTGAGGTCTTTGACAAAGACTGTACTTATAAAGTCAGAGTATTTGATGGTATGCGAGATACTCTTCAAAAACTTAAAGCTCAGGGACTGAAGCTGGCAGTTCTTTCAAACAAACCGCATCCTCAGACGATAAAGGTTATTTCGAATCTTTTTGGTGAAGGTCTTTTTGACCATGTTCAAGGACAGCAGGAAGGCATTGAGAAAAAACCAGACCCTTCAGGAGCACTGGCTATTGCTAAAGCCTTTGGTTTAGCTACAGATGAGTGTATGTATATTGGCGACACCAATGTGGATATGAAGACAGGAAACCGGGCGGGAATGTATACGATTGGTGTACTCTGGGGATTTCGTACAAAAGAAGAATTGTTGGAAAATCATGCTCAGGCACTGGCAGAGCATCCAGAAGATTTGCTCGATTTAGCACTTTATATTGCAAAATGATTTAAAAGAGTTTAAAATAATAATTATTGTTTTTTCACATACTAGATTTGGAGGCGATAAAGATGTGTGGTATATGTGGCTTCACAGGTAAATTACCAGATAGTAAAGAAGTATTGACACGGATGATGGACCGTATTCAGCATAGAGGACCTGACAGTGCTGGTCAGTATATTACAGACAAGGCAGCATGGGGATTTCGACGTTTGAGTATTATCGATTTAGATAATGGCTCTCAGCCAATGTTTAATGAAGATAATAGCATTGTTATTGTATTTAATGGAGAGATTTATAATTACCAGAGCCTTAGAGAAGAATTGATTGCAAAGGGCCATGTGTTTAGTAATCATTCAGACACAGAGGTTTTAGTCCATGGATATGAAGAGTATGGAACAGAACTTCCGAAACACTGCCGGGGAATGTTTGCATTCATGATTTATGATTCAAATAAAGATATTGCTTTTGGTGCCAGAGATTATTTTGGTATTAAACCTTTTTATTATGGATTAATTAACGGAAATCTTGTATTTGGTTCTGAGATTAAAAGTATTTTAGAATATCCGGGATATGAGAAGAAAGTGAATACAGAAGCTTTAGAGCAGTATCTGACTTTCCAGTATTCCGTTTTACCGGAAACATTTTTTAAAGGCATTTTTAAATTGCCACCTGCACATAGTATTTTGTTTAAGGATGGCGAAGTGACGATTGAACGTTACTGGGACCCTAAATATGATATTGATGAGAATGCAGATTTTGATGAACTGGTGGATAAGATAGATGCTCAGATGGAAGAGTCTGTTCAGAGCCATATGATTAGTGATGTAGAAGTTGGTTCTCTTTTATCCAGTGGTATCGATTCAAGCTATATTGCAACGGTTTCAAAAGCGGATAAAACTTTTACCGTTGGTTTTGATTATGATAAGTTTAATGAAATATCCTATGCCAAGGATTTATCTGAGAAGATAGGTACTCAGAATTTCAGTAAATTAATTACAGAAGAAGAGTATTGGAGTGTTCTTCCGGAGATTCAGTATTATATGGACGAGCCTCTGGCAGATGCCTCTTGTGTAGCCCTTTATTTTGTTGATAAAACGGCAGCAGAGCATGTTAAGGTTGTTCTTTCAGGCGAAGGTGCTGATGAATTTTTCGGTGGTTATAATATTTATCATGAGCCGGTATCTCTTCATGGATATCAGAAACTTCCAAAAGGACTTCGACGTCTTATTGGAAAACTGGCTGAGAATGTTATGCCTGAAGGTATGCGTGGACGAAGCTTTTTGATGCGTGGTGCATTGGACGTGGAACAGCGTTTTATTGGTAATGCTAAGAGATTCTCTGTAAAAGAGCGTAAAAGGATTCTTAAAAATGCCACACCGGCAAAAGCTCCTTGGAAATTGACAAAACCTTTTTATGATAAGGTGAAGGATGTTGACGATACGACAAAGATGCAGTATATCGATATGAACTTCTGGCTTGTGGGAGATATCCTTTTAAAAGCGGATAAGATGAGTATGCGTCATTCTCTGGAAACCCGTGTTCCATTTTTGGATAAGAGAGTGTATGAATTATCTAAAACAATTCCGACAAAACATAAATTAGCCGGTGGCACAACCAAATATGCACTCCGTAAAGCAGCTGAACGACATATTCCGGAAGCTACAGCTATGAAGAAGAAACTTGGTTTTCCGGTGCCGATTACATTATGGCTGAAAGAGGATAAATATTATAATCAGGTCAAGGAAGCATTTGAAAGCCCTGCTGCCCAGACGTTTTTTAATACGGATGAGCTGGTTAAGATGCTGGATGTTCATAAGAGTGGAAAACTTGATAATAGTAAGAAGATTTGGGTCGTTTATATGTTCCTTATGTGGTATGATGTGTATTTTGTACATGAGAACCAGTCTTTTATCTAGATGAGCAAATAGATTAAACTTAAACTGCAGCCTGTATCGGGCTGCAGTTTAACGTTATAGGGGGATAAGAAATCTTGAATAAGAAATTATTACAATTATATGCGGTAACGGACCGTCAATGGCTGAAACCCGGTGAAACCCTGGCATCTGCAGTAGAGGCTGCCATTAAAGGCGGCGTGACTCTGGTTCAGTTAAGAGAGAAGCATATGGATGATAAAGATTTTATTAATGAAGCTTTAGAAGTGAAAAGGGTGACCGATGCTTACAATATTCCTTTAATTATTAATGATAATCTCAATGTGTGTCAAGCCTGTGATGCAGCCGGAATTCATATTGGACAGGATGATATGTCTGTTATAGAAGTCCGCAGGATTCTTGGACCGGATAAAATTATTGGAGTCACAGCGAAAACTGTAGAACAAGCGGAAACGGCAGTGAAAGGCGGCGCAGATTATCTTGGAAGTGGTGCCATGTTTGGCTCATCTACCAAAAGTGAGGCGAAGCCGATGACGCTTAAAGAGTTTCAGTATATTCGTCAGGCCGTTGATGTGCCGATTGTCTTGATTGGTGGAATTGATGCTGAAAATATTCACGAATTAAAGAATTCAGGAGCGCAGGGAGCTGCCGTGGTATCCGGGATTTTTGCCAAAGCGGATGTTAAAAAAGCAGCGGAAGAGTTGAAGACTTTATCATTGAAAATATTTCCAGATTAAAAGGAGAGTGTAAATGACAACAGTATTATTTGATTTAGATGGCACACTGCTGCCAATGGATCAGGACATTTTTGTAAAAGATTATTTTAGCCGGCTGGCAAAAAAGATGGCTTCGTTCGGTTATGAACCAAATACACTGGTGAATAACATATGGAAAGGTACGGGTGCCATGGTTATGAACGATGGAAAGACGACGAATGAGAAAGTTTTCTGGAGCGTTTTGGAAAAAATTTATGGACCTAAGATTGTGGCAGATATACCTGTATTTGAAGAATTTTATGCCAGAGAATTTCAGGAAGTTGCCGGTGTATGTGGCTATACGCCAAAGGCAAAACAGGTGGTAACGTCCTGCAAAGCTAAAGGATACCAGACCATCCTGGCGACCAATCCTATATTTCCTGCCATTGCCACAGAAAGCCGTATGCGTTGGGCAGGGTTGGAACCCTCAGATTTTGAATACTATACGACTTACGAACATCAAAGGCATAGTAAACCAAATCCTGCATATTATAAGGACATTGTGGAACATATGGGTCTTAAACCGGAAGAATATCTGATGGTTGGAAATGATGTGACGGAAGACATGGTAGCTGAAAGCCTTGGCATGAAGGTCTTCTTATTGACCGACTGTCTCATAAATAAAGAAGCGGTTGACATATCCAGATATCCAAATGGAAATTTTGATACGCTTTTAGAATACTTAGAAAATATGAATTAATTACATAAAAAATCCCTTGAAAGTTTTTAATAGCTTTCAAGGGATTACTTTGTTTAGTCCGCTTTAATCTGGTAAAATCCTTTTTTACCTTTTTTAACCATAAAGGCTTGGTTTTCATTAAAGTCTTTTGAGCCGAATACTGAATTAATGCCAGGAACCTTCACATCATTGACGGTAACGCCACCTTGGTCAATCAAACGTCTGGCTTCAGAACGGCTTGATGTAAGTTTAGTATCAACAAGGATAGAAATGATATCAATACCCTCATCTAATTTATCTTTTGGATAGGTAAAGGTTGGTACGGAACCGGCAACACCACCGGATACGAAGAGAGCTTTAGCAGCAGCCTGGGCTTTTTGAGCTTCTTCTTCGCCGTGAACAATCTTAGTAATCTCATAGGCCAGAACTTCTTTGGCCTTATTAATCTCAGCACCTTCTAAGGCACCTAAACGGCGAACCTCATCCATCGGAAGGAAAGTCAGGAGACCAAGACATTCTTCAACTTTAACATCTTCGATATTTCTCCAGTACTGATAGAAGTCATATGGTGAAGTCTTTGCCGGGTCCAGCCAAACAGCACCTTTCTGAGTTTTACCCATCTTTTTACCATCGCTGGTTGTTAAAAGTTTAAAGGTAAGACCAAAAGCTGATTTCTCTTCTTTACTTCGGATAAGATTAACACCACCGATAATATTACTCCACTGGTCACTGCCACCCAGCTGAAGATTACAGCCGTAGCGGCGATTCAACTCAAGGAAATCGTAGGACTGCATCAGCATATAGTTGAATTCGAAGAATGTAAGACCATCTTCCATACGGGATTTATAACATTCTGCTGCAAGCATCTTGTTTACAGTAAAATGAACGCCGACATCTCTAAGGAAGTTTACATAGTTCAAATTAAGAAGCCAGTTAGCATTGTTTTCAAGGATAGCCTGGTCATTATCAAAGGAGATAAAGCGGGAGAGTTGTTTCTTAAAACAATCGGCATTATGCTGAATCTGTTCAATGGTCATCATCTGGCGCATCTCAGAACGCATGGAAGGGTCACCAATCATGGTTGTTCCGCCGCCAAGTAAAGCAATCGGACGATGTCCGGCACGCTGCATATGCATCATAGCCATAACGGTAAGAAAATGGCCGGCAGTTAGGCTGTCAGCCGTTGCATCAAAGCCAATATAAAATGTAAGTTTTTCTTTCTCAAGTAATTCACGTAATTCTTTTTCGTGGGTACACTGTTCAATAAAACCACGTTCCACGAGTGTATCGTATACACTAGACATGTTCATTCCTCCTAAATATCACTCTCATGTCAGATTATCATATTTTAGGTCTCATTGCAAGTCGGCTTTTGGCATTTTACCAGTTGTTAATCCACTCATCTTCGGATATAATAAAGTGAACTAAGAAATGGTTTACAGGAGAATTGAATGAATTATAAAATGATAGCTTTGGATTTGGATGGAACACTGACGAATTCAAAAAAAGAAATTACGGCCCATACAAGAGATGTATTGATTGATATACAGAAAAAAGGTTTTACCGTTGTTCTTGCAACGGGTCGCCCGATTAATGGAGCAACTGCTTTAGGTAAGGAACTGGAATTAGATGTTTACGGAGGATACATTCTGGCATTTAACGGTGGTATGATTCAGGATTGCCGGACAGGAAATGTAATTTATCAGAAGAAGATTCCGCAGGAATACATTCCGAGACTTGGGGCGGTCAGTAGAGAACTGCAGATTCCGATAGTGACTTACCGGGGAGATGACATACTCACAGAGGATACGACAGATCGCTATGTTCGTCTGGAAGCAGGGATTAATAAGATGCCCGTTCGTGAACTCAATGATTTTTCGGAAGAGGTTGATTTTCCTGTGACTAAATGTCTTATGGTAGCAGATGGATGGTATCTGGAAGAGATTATGCCACGGATGCACCGGGAGTTTGGAAATATTTTGAATATTTTCCGCTCAGAACCGTATTTTTTGGAAATTACGCCTTTAGGCGTGGACAAAGCTACAGGTTTGGAGTGGCTTTTGGAGTATACGGGAATCGGACAGCAGGAACTGATTTGTGTTGGAGATGGTTATAATGATATAACGATGCTTAAGTTTGCTGGATTGGGTGTTGCTATGGATAATGCACAGCCGGATGTGAAGAGCGTTGCCGATGTTGTGACCTATACCAATGATAATGATGGAGTTGCATATATTGTAGAAACATACATGAAAAACAGATAAATGAATCAAAAGAAAAAATATGTAAAAAAGTGGTTGACAAAGTGATGGGAATACGATAGAATCGTTTATGCAGTCAAGCGACAAAACAAGTTGCTGACACAATGGCCTAGTGGCTCAGTTGGTTAGAGCGCCGCCCTGTCACGGCGGAGGTCGAGGGTTCGAGTCCCTTCTGGGTCGTCGTTATAAGTTTTCTTATAATGATTAATTATGTCGAAACGTTATTGAAGTTTTTCATAACGTTCTGTGAAACATCTGGGATCTTAGCTCAGCTGGGAGAGCATCTGCCTTACAAGCAGAGGGTCACAGGTTCGAGCCCTGTAGGTCCCATTAAGTCGAAAGACTTAATAACAGATGGCGAGGTAGCTCAGTTGGCTAGAGCACACGGTTCATACCCGTGGTGTCGGGGGTTCAAATCCCTTCCTCGCTATTCATATAAAGCATCTGTCTTTTGGCAGATGCTTTTTTTGTTTTTTAAATTCCAGTTTTGTGATATGATATAGAGGATATTACAGGAGGTGAGGCCATGAGAATAGGTATGGGTTATGATGTCCACCGTTTGACAGAGAATAGAAAATTAATTCTCGGGGGTGTGGACATACCATATGAAAAGGGGTTACTCGGACATTCAGATGCAGATGTTCTGCTTCATGCTATTATGGATGCCCTTCTCGGTGCGGCAGCATTGGGAGATATCGGAAAACATTTTCCGGACTCAGACGAGAAGTACAAAGGTATTTCCAGCATTGAATTGCTAAAACATGTAGGAAAGCTTTTACAGGATGAGGGCTGGAAGATTAACAACATTGATTCAACGATTATTGCACAGCGGCCGAAATTGGCACCTCATATCATGAATATGAGGGAGAATATTGCAAAAGCTTTAAATATAGAATTGGGACAGATTAATGTCAAAGCAACAACAGAAGAAGGTCTTGGATTTACCGGCGAAGGTCTGGGTATGGCGTCCAATGCCATTTGTCTGCTTGAGAAAGAATGAGAGCGTATGAATACAGGAATTGAAAAATTAAAAGAATTTTTTGAGGCAGGAAGTAAGGAAGATGAAAGCTTCAATATTGGTCTGGAAGTTGAACATTTTGTTTTGAATAAGGAGAATCATAAAACCATGCTTTTTGATGGTGAACAGGGCATTGGATCTTTGATGGAAGAGATGGCTTCGGATTATCCGGAAAAACATATGGAAGACGGAGCGGTTATTTCTTTGGAAAGCGACGATATTTTGATAACACTGGAGCCGGGATGTCAGTTGGAGATTAGCACAGCACCTTTTTCATCAATTGACAAGATTATGCATTTTTATCATGAGGCAAAGGAACAGATTGAGAAGCGGCTGGCACCTATGGGGTATTTTCTTTCAACGGAAGGATATCTTCCCTATGGAAAGGCAGAGGACATTCCGTTAATTGCCAAAGAACGTTACCATTGTATGGATGCTTATTTTAAAAATTCAGGTATTTATGGAAAGAATATGATGCGTGCTACAGCTGCCTGCCATGTTTCCATTGATTATTTTGATGAAGAAGATTTTGCTGACAAATACCGGCTGGCATGGCTCTTGAATCCGATTTTTGCCTTTTTAACGGAGAATGTCACAAGATTTGAGGATGTGCCTTTTAAAGGTCATCTGCTTAGAGATACGATTTGGCAAGGTGTGGATAATGCAAGAACTTCCCTTTGCCCGGATTTATTTGAAGAGAGCTTTGGATTTGAGTCCTATGCAAGATGGCTGATGACTATTCCGGTTATTGTTGTGAATGAGGGAGATACTTATAAATACGAACCTGAGAAAACCATTGAAGAATGCTTTGAAGAATATGGAGATAGTGAAGCACTGCTTCGCCATTATCTGTCCATGGCATTTCCGGATGTAAGATTGAAACAGTTTATAGAGATTCGTTCGGCGGACAGTATGCCGGAAGAATATGTCAAAGCATACTGTTGCCTCGTAAAGGGCATTTTCTGCAATCAGGAGACGGTGGTCAATATGCTTTCACTCCTTCCACAGGATATTCAGGCGATTAACCAGGCTAAAGATAATCTTAAAAAAGACGGATTTCAGGCATCCGTTTATGGGCAGAATATTCGTTTGATGCTGTTGTGGCTTCTTCGGGAGTCTGCTGCGAACCTGCCGGATGATGAAAAGGCAGCATTGGCTCTATGGGAACCTTTAATTGATAATGAGATAAGCATACAGGGAGCAATTCAAAAATGAATGGACAGGAAATAACGAAAAAGATGGGCGAGTATATTCGAATGAATATGCTTGAGAGTGAGAAATCAGCAGGGGCGATGGAAGAGTATATCAAACATTCAGATTTGAATGCAGGAGGTAATAATTATACTAGGACTCTTCAGATACCGAAAATATATGATATGGAAACAATTAACCACTTTTCAGGGATTGTTGAGACAACCTATGGCATTTTTGAAAAGGTGATTGGTGAGTACTTGAAAAATAAAGAATACCGGAAGCTGTTTCCTTTTTCAAAAGAATTAGAAGAACTTATTCTTCTGCCGGTGGGGTATGAAGAGATGGTTCCGGTATGCAGGATTGATATTTTTTATAATGAAGAAACAAGAGATTTTAAATTCTGTGAATTTAATACGGATGGCACCAGTGCCATGAATGAGAATAAGGTTCTGGATGATATTCTCTACATGAATAATGCATGGAATCATTTTAAAGAAGAAGTTCAGCCGGAACGTTTTGAGTTACTGGATTCCTGGGTGGACGCATTTATGAAAACTTACCGTTCCGGGAAAAATGCTGTGGAGAAGCCTTATGTTGCCATTGTAGATTTTCTGGATAAAGCCTATTTGAATGAGTTTTATGTATTTGAAAAGCATTTTAAAGCAAAGGGAATTGACGCAGAAGTTTGTGATATCCGCAAAATGGTTTATCGGGATGGAAGACTTTATACACCAAAGGGTCATGCAGTCGATGCAATTTATCGAAGAGCTGTTACCAGCGATGTAGTGAAATTCCACGATGAAATTCCTGATTTTTTACAGGCAGTACGGGATGAGAAGGTATGCTTGATCGGAGCCTTCAGAACTCAGATTGTACATCATAAATGTATTTGCGAGGTTTTGGTTCATCCAATGACAAAAGGAATTCTTACAGATGAGGAAAATCATTTTATAGAAGAACATCTTCCAAAGACGATGAAGCTGGATGATATCTCCGAAAAAGACCGGGAAGCAATGCTTTATGAGGATAAGGAACGCTGGATTATTAAACCGGTGGATTCCTATGCGGCAAAGGGTGTTTACGCGGGCGTAGATTACAGTCATAAGGAATGGCATCGAATTGTAGGGGGCTGTCTGAATCAGGATTATATTGTGCAGGAATACTGTCCGCCTTATCGAACAGAAAATATCAGTTTTGATATGAAACCTTATGAATTTAAGCTTTACAGTAATCTGACAGGCCTATATACTTATAATGGTAAGTTCCAGGGCGTTTATTCAAGAATGTCTGATGGTGGAATTATCTCCACTCAATATAATGAGAAAACAGTGGCAAGCCGCTACTTAAAATAAAGAGCGAGGATAAAAGAGGAGGTTAAAGATGAAACTTTATAATACATTAACACGAAAAAAAGAAGAATTTGTACCTGTGGAGCCGGGAAAGGTGCGTATGTATGTTTGCGGTCCGACAGTTTATAATTATATTCATATAGGAAATGCCCGGCCGATGATTGTATTTGATACAGTACGTAGATATTTTGAATACAAGGGCTATGCTGTAAACTATGTTTCAAACTTTACAGATGTAGATGATAAGATTATTAAAAAAGCAAATGAAGAGGGCGTTCCCGCATCTGTTATATCCGAGCGGTTTATTAAAGAAGCCCAGACAGATATGGCAGGTCTTAATGTTAAAGAAGCGACCACGCATCCAAAAGCAACCGAAGAGATTGATGGAATGATTGATATGATTCAGACGTTGATGGATAAAGGGTATGCTTATGAGGTGAATGGCACTGTTTATTACCGGACACGTAAATTCAGTGATTATGGAAAGCTTTCCAAGAAAAATATCGATGATTTAACAGCAGGTATCCGTATTGCAGTCAGCGATGAAAAGGAAGATTCAATGGATTTTGTCCTTTGGAAACCTAAAAAAGAAGGAGAACCTTCCTGGCCATCACCATGGGGCGACGGTCGTCCGGGCTGGCATATTGAATGTTCTGTTATGTCTAAAAAATATTTGGGTGAAGAAATTGATATTCATGCCGGTGGCGAGGATTTGATTTTCCCTCATCATGAGAATGAAATTGCACAGAGTGAAGCATGCAATGAAAAGACCTTTGCAAAATACTGGCTTCATAATGGTTTTTTAAATATTGATAACGTTAAGATGTCCAAATCTCTTGGCAACTTCTTTACTGTTCGTGAAATCAGTGAGCAGTATGATTTGCAGGTGCTTCGTTTCTTTATGCTCAGTGCCCATTACCGCAGTCCGCTGAATTTCAGTGCGCCTTTAATGGAGGCTTCTAAGAATGGTCTTGACCGTATTTTGACAGCTATTGACCGCCTGGATGAAATTCAGGGTAAAGATGGTGCCATGACGGCTGAAGAACAGAGCGTTATGGCACAGGTGAATGCCCTTGTTGAGAAATTTGAAGCTTCTATGGAAGATGATTTTAATACAGCCGATGCCATTTCAGCTATTTTTGAATTAGTAAAACTGGCCAATATTCATGTGACAGCAGATTCTACAAAAGAGATGGCAGAAAAAATCAGCGGCATCATTAAAAAGCTCTGCGATGTATTAGGAATTATTACAGTAAGGGAAAAAGAACTTTTAGACGAAGATATTGAGAACCTTATCGAAGAGCGTCAGGCAGCCCGTAAAGCAAAGAACTTTGCGAGAGCAGATGAAATCAGAGATGAACTTATAGCTAAAGGTATTCTTCTTGAGGATACCAGAGAGGGCGTTAAATGGAAGCGAGCATAGAAGGACTGGAGAAACAATTCCGCGAAACCTTTGAGCTTGAAGACGTTGATTTGAGAACCTTTTCACCATTGACTCTGGCCTATATAGGTGATGCAGTTTATGAACTGATGATTCGCTCCATTATTGTTGAAAAAGGGAATGCCCCGGTCAATAAGCTGCATAAACGTTCCAGCCAGCTGGTAAAGGCGAAGACACAGGCTGAGGCGGCAATTAAATTACAGGAAGTATTTACAGAAGAGGAAATGGCTGTCTATAAACGGGGGAGAAATACCCGTTCACACACTATGGCAAAGAATGCGGAGATGGTTGATTATCGAATGGCTACAGGATTTGAAGCAGTCATGGGTTATCTGCATCTGAAACAGGATTATGGAAGGATGCTGGAACTCATTTATTTGGGAATCGGCGATAAATTATAGGAGAATAATAGAATATGGGATATGAAGAATTTAAAATTGAAGGGCGTCATCCAGTAATGGAGGCTTTTCGCGCGGGAAGAACGATTGATAAACTATTTGTACTGGACGGATGCGAAGAAGGACCGGTAAAGTCCATTATCCGAGCAGCTAAAAAACAGGATACATATATCCAGTTTGTAAAAAAAGAACGTCTGGACCAGCTTTCAGAGACACATCAGCATCAAGGTGTGATTGCTATGGCAGCTGCCTATACCTATTGTGAAGTCGAGGACATTCTTAAAAGTGCCAGGGAAAAAAATGAAGACCCATTTATCTTTATTCTCGACGGTATTGAAGACCCACATAATCTTGGGGCCATTATCCGAACAGCTAATCTGGCCGGAGCTCATGGTGTCATTATACCAAAACACCGTGCCGTAGGTTTAACAGCAACTGTTGCCAAAACCTCAGCAGGAGCTTTGAATTATACACCGGTTGCCAAAGTGGCGAATATTTCCCAGACGATTGATGCTCTTAAAAAAGAAGGTCTCTGGTTTGTGTGTGGACATATGGGTGGAGATGTTATGTATCGTCTGAATCTGAAAGGTCCTATCGGTCTAGTGGTTGGTAATGAAGGCGAGGGCGTCAGCCGTCTTGTTCGTGAAAAATGTGATTATATTGCCAGTATTCCGATGAAAGGGAATATTGATTCTCTGAATGCGTCAGTAGCGGCCGGAGTTCTGGCCTATGAGATAGTTCGACAAAGGATGAGTTAAAATGGCAGATGTCCAAAAGAATAATTATTGGGATAAAACCGATGAAAGACTGGTCCAGATTTGCCGTCAGGGAGATAAGGCGGCACTGGATGGTATTATGGAAAAATACAAACCTCTTGTTATTAAGAAAGCCCGATCCATGTTTATTATTGGAGGGGAAACAGAAGATTTGATTCAGGAGGGGATGATTGGTCTGTTCAAAGCTGTTCAGGAATTTAATCCGGAGCGGGAAGTATCTTTCTACAGCTTTGCAAAACTTTGTATAGACAGACAGATTTATTCGGCCATAACCAGTGCCGGACGTAAGAAACACAGCCCTCTGAATGGATACATCTCTTTGAGTGAATCTGAGGAAATTGAAGGGCGGGAACAGTCAAGCCCGGAAGAAGAACTCATTGACAGGGAACAGGCTGCAATTATTCGCGAGAAACTGGATGAGATTCTGAGTGCTTTTGAGCTTTCTGTTTTAAAGTTATTTTTAGAAGGATACAGCTATGCTCAGATAGGCAGTCTTTTAGGAAAAAAAGAGAAGTCTGTGGACAATGCACTCCGCCGGGTCAAGGGAAAACTGAGTGATATTTTCAATGCCCTGAATCAGGGGTAAAAAAAGATTGACAAATATCTTCATTGCATATTATAATAATCAAGCGGTTTGCAAGTAAGCTGCCTTGGCTCAGCTGGTAGAGCGTCGCCTTGGTAAGGCGGAGGTCGGCGGTTCAAATCCGCTAGGCAGCTCGCAAAACGATGGGCGTTTGAGTATTTTACTCAAACGCCTTTCTTCGTTAAAAAATATGGATAGGAGGTCATTATGATTAAACCGAGTGGTGAAACAGTACTTCTATATAATTTAAATAATGATAAAGGCCGGAAACTTCGTTTTGTCATGGTCCGTATGGGCATGCGTATACGGGTTGTAAATAAAGAAGAATACGGACTTCCTGTTGGCATACTTGCCGGAATGAAAGATGTCGTTCCGGAAAAAGAGGATAGTGACATTCAGGATTTTCAAGATGAAATGATGATTATGAAAGGTTTTTCGGACAGCCGCTTAGACCAGTTTCTTAAGGCCATGCGCAAGGATGGTATCGAGAAGGTCAATTACAAAGCAGTGCTTACACCGACGAATTGCCGTTGGAATTCCTGGCAGTTGTATCAGGAACTTCGAAAAGAGCATGAAACCATGAGTGGAAATAGCAGACAAACAGATTGAATTATGTTACAATAAAGGATACGAATTAACAGGAGGCGGATGTTATGGGAGAAAAAGAAGTGGTATCAAAGAATTTTATTGAACAGATTATTGATAAAGATTTAGAGGAAGGCCATGCACATACAGTTGCAACACGTTTTCCACCAGAGCCGAACGGTTATCTGCATATTGGACATGCCAAATCCATATTACTGAATTATGGACTGGCTCAGGAATACCACGGACATTTCAACCTTCGTTTTGATGATACAAACCCAACGAAGGAAAAGACAGAATTTGTTGAATCAATTATTAAAGATGTTGAATGGCTGGGAGCAAAGTATGATGGTGAAGTCCGTTTTGCTTCTAATTATTTTCAACAGATGTATGAAGCAGCGATTAAACTTATAAAAAAAGGAAAGGCTTTTGTATGTGATTTAACGGCAGAACAGATGCGTGAATATCGCGGTACATTAAAAGAAGCCGGTAAAAACAGTCCTTACAGAGACCGTTCGATTGAAGAGAATCTTGCACTTTTTGAAGGTATGAAGAATGGTGAATATCCAGACGGTTCCAAGGTACTTCGTGCCAAGATAGATATGTCTTCACCGAATATGAACATGAGAGACCCTGTTCTTTACCGTGTGGCCCGCATGAATCATCATAATACAGGGGATACATGGTGCATTTATCCAATGTATGATTTTGCACATCCAATCGAGGATGCTATTGAAGGTATTACCCATTCAATTTGCACATTGGAATTTGAAGACCATAGACCATTATATGACTGGGTTGTAAGGGAACTGGAATATGCTGAGCCACCAAAACAGATTGAATTCGCTAAGATGTATCTGACGAATGTGGTTACAGGAAAGCGTTATATCAAACGTCTTGTAGATGAAGGTATTGTTGATGGATGGGATGACCCTCGTCTGGTAACCATTGCAGCACTTCGCCGCCGTGGTTTCACACCGGAATCCATTCGTAATTTCATGGAACTGGTAGGCGTCTCCAAAGGAAATAGTTCCGTGGATTATGCGATGCTTGAGTACTGTATCCGTGAAGATTTGAAACTGAAACGTTCCAGAGTCATGGCTATTCTTGACCCTATTAAATTAATTATTGATAATTATCCGGAAGATCAGATTGAATATATGGATGTTATGAATAATCAGGAGAACGAAGAGATGGGAATGCGCCAGGTGCCTTTCTCCAGGGAACTTTATATTGAGAGAGATGACTTTATGGAAGAACCGCCTAGAAAGTATTTCCGGCTTTTCCCAGGCAATGAAGTGCGTCTTATGAACGGCTACTTTGTTAAATGTGTAGATTACAAGAAGGATGAGAATGGTAAAGTAACAGAAGTTCACTGTACCTATGATCCTGAGACACGCAGTGGCAGTGGATTTACCGGACGTAAAGTTAAGGGCACGATTCATTGGGTTGCAGCTGCTACAGCTGTAAAGGCGACAGTGCGTCTGTATGAGAATTTAGTTGAAGAAGAAAAGGGCGTTTATAATGAAGACGGTTCTTTGAATTTGAATCCGAATTCTTTAAAAGTTCTTGAAGAATGCTATTTAGAGCCATCATTGGCAGAGGCCAAACCGGGAGACAGTTTCCAGTTTGTACGGAATGGTTATTTCTGTGTAGATGATAAGGACAGCCGTCCGGACGCTTTAGTGTTTAACCGGATTGTTTCTCTTAAGAGCTCTTATAAACCAGGTAAATAAAGGATAGATATATCACAAAGGATGTAAGGTTTGGATACTTTTCATCCTTTTCCTTTTATTGGAACAAAAATAAAAAAGAGAGAAAATAAGAGATATAGCGAGTTAAAAAGAGATAAATTGGAAAAACTAAGAAAATACAAAGGTTTCTATGGTTGCATATTGAGACGTAATAAAATATTATATACCTAAACAATTAGCACTCGGATTAGACGAGTGCTAATAAACCCTAAAGATTGACAGGAGGAATTCAGATATGAAGTTAGTACCATTGGGAGACAGAGTTGTATTAAAACAGTTAGTAGCAGAAGAAACAACAAAATCCGGTATCGTTTTGACCGGTCAGGCTAAAGAAAAACCACAGGAAGCAGAGGTTATTGCTGTAGGTCCGGGCGGTGTTGTAGATGGTAAAGAGATTAAGATGGAAGTTGCCGTAGGACAGACCGTTATCTATTCCAAATATGCAGGAACAGAAGTAAAACTTGACGGCGAGGAATACATCATTGTAAGACAGTCTGATATTTTAGCTGTTGTAGAATAATATAATAATATTTGGAGGTAGATTGAGATGGCAAAAGAGATTAAATATGGTGCAGAAGCCCGTAAAGCATTAGAAGCTGGTGTAAATCAGCTGGCAGATACAGTACGTGTAACATTGGGACCAAAAGGAAGAAATGTAGTTCTTGATAAGTCCTTTGGAACACCTTTGATTACCAATGACGGTGTAACAATTGCAAAAGACATTGAGCTTGAAGACGCTTTTGAAAACATGGGCGCTCAGATTGTTAAAGAAGTTGCTACAAAAACAAACGATGTAGCTGGTGATGGTACAACAACAGCCACTGTATTAGCTCAGGCGATGATTAATGAAGGTATGAAAAACCTTGCTGCCGGAGCAAACCCTATCATTTTAAGAAAAGGTATGCAGAAAGCAACAGAGTGTGCTGTAGCTGCCATTAAAGAAATGAGTTCTACAATTAATGGAAAAGACCAGATTGCCAAAGTTGCTGCAATTTCTGCAGGTGATGAAAATGTCGGTGAGATGGTTGCAGAAGCCATGGATAAGGTATCTACAAATGGTGTTATCACTATTGAAGAATCCAAAACTATGGAAACAGAACTTGAATTAGTTGAAGGTATGCAGTTTGACCGTGGATATCTTTCCGCTTATATGGCTACAGATATGGATAAGATGGTTGCTGAACTGGATAATCCATATATTCTTATTACAGATAAAAAGATTTCAAATATCCAGGAAATTCTTCCTGTACTTGAACAGATTGTACAGACAGGTGCAAAACTTTTAATTATTGCTGAGGATGTTGAAGGCGAAGCTCTTGCAACATTGGTTGTTAACCGTCTGAAAGGTGTGTTCTCCGTTGTTGCTGTAAAGGCACCTGGATTTGGTGACCGTAGAAAAGCTATGCTTCAGGATATCGCTATTCTGACAGGTGGTACAGTTATTTCCGAAGAAGTTGGCTATGAATTAAAAGATGCAACTATGGAAATGCTTGGACGTGCTAAATCCGTTAAAGTCGAAAAAGAAAATACTATCATTGTTGATGGTATGGGCGATGGCGATGCTATCAAAGCAAGATGCGGACAGATTCAGATGCAGGCAAATGAAACCACTTCTGAATTTGATAAAGAAAAACTTCTGGAAAGACTTGCAAAACTTTCGGGTGGTGTTGGTGTTATTAAAGTTGGAGCAGCAACAGAAACAGAGATGAAAGAAAAGAAACTTCGTATGGAAGATGCTTTAGCAGCAACAAGAGCAGCTGTAGAAGAAGGTATTATCTGTGGCGGTGGTTCTGCTTATATTCATGCGTCTAAGAAAGTAACTGAACTTGCAGGAACTTTAACAGGCGATGAAAAAACAGGTGTTAATGTTGTATTAAAAGCTCTTGAGGCACCATTGTTCCATATTGCAGCAAATGCCGGTCTGGAAGGTGCAGTTATTATTAATAAAGTTCGTGAGAGTGAAGAAGGCATCGGCTTTGATGCCCTTAATGAATCCTATGTTAATATGGTAGATGCAGGTATTATTGACCCTGCAAAAGTAACAAGAAGTGCACTGCAGAACGCAACCAGCGTTGCATCTACATTGTTGACAACAGAGTCTATCGTTGCTGAAATTAAATCCGAAAATCCAGCCATGGCTATGCCACAGGGTGGAATGGGTATGATGTAAATTTTAATATTTAGAATAGAAGCCCGGGAACTTCCAATAAAAGGAAATTCCCGGGTTTTTGCGATTTTTTGTGGAAAGTGATATAATAATAATAACTATGAGTAACGGTGAGAAAGACAACTGTGTGAGTGGGGCAAACTATAAGCAAAACTTAACAACCAATTAAGTATTTATTATGATAATCCCGTGTTGACTTTTGTCGGGAGAGTTGTTATACTTTGTAAAAACTTTACAAGACGATTAGAATACAAGAAAGAGAGGATGATAAGAATGGGTACAATTATCGGCGAAGGAATTACCTTTGATGACGTGCTTCTGGTTCCTGGATTTTCGGAGACAATCCCAAATCAGGTTAATGTGCAAACTCAGCTGACTCAAAAGATTCGTTTAAACGTGCCACTCATGAGTGCAGGTATGGACACAGTTACAGAACATCGTATGGCAATTGCCATGGCTAGACAGGGCGGTATTGGTATTATTCACAAAAACATGTCCATCGCGGCACAGGCAGAAGAGGTTGATAAGGTAAAACGTTCGGAGAACGGTGTTATTTCAGACCCATTTTCATTGACCTCAGACCATACATTAGGTGATGCAGATAAGTTAATGGCGAAATATCGTATTTCTGGTGTGCCAATTACAGAAGGACGTAAATTAGTTGGTATTGTTACAAACCGTGATTTGAAGTTTGAAACAGATTTCAGTAAAAAGATTTCTGAATGTATGACTTCCAAGAACCTGATTACAGCAAAGGAAGGCGTTACTCTTGAAGAGGCTAAAGCAATTCTTGCAAAAGCACGTGTAGAGAAACTTCCTATTGTAGATAATGATTTTAATTTAAAAGGATTAATCACCATCAAAGATATTGAAAAACAGATTAAATATCCATTATCTGCAAAGGATTCCCAGGGGCGTCTGCTCTGTGGTGCCGGCGTTGGTGTAACTATGGATATTCTGGACAGAGTGGATGCACTTGTAAAAGCTAAAGTTGATGTTATTGTTGTAGATACAGCTCATGGCCATTCTGCTAATGTTTTAAAGACAGTGCGTATGGTTAAAGAAGCTTATCCGGATTTACAGCTTATTGCCGGTAATGTGGCTACAGCAGAAGCAACAAAGGCTTTAATCGAAGCCGGTGTTGATGCTGTTAAGGTTGGTATTGGACCAGGTTCCATCTGTACAACCCGTGTTGTATCCGGTATTGGTGTTCCTCAGATTTCCGCAGTTATGGATGCATATTCCGTAGCTAAAGAATATAATATTCCAATCATCGCAGATGGTGGTATTAAATACTCCGGTGACGTAACAAAAGCCATTGCTGCCGGTGCCAGTGTTTGTATGATGGGAAGTATGTTTGCCGGATGTGATGAAAGTCCGGGAGAATTCGAATTATATCAGGGTAGAAAGTATAAAGTATATCGTGGTATGGGTTCCATCGCTGCTATGGAGAATGGAAGTAAGGACCGTTATTTCCAGGCTGATGCTAAGAAACTTGTTCCTGAAGGTGTTGAAGGACGTGTGGCTTACAAAGGCCTTGTGGAAGATACTGTATTCCAGTTAATCGGTGGTCTTCGTGCAGGTATGGGATATTGTGGAACAAAGACGATTGAAGAGTTAAAGACTAACGGAAAGTTCGTTAAGATTTCCGCAGCTTCTCTGAAAGAAAGTCATCCTCATGATATTCAGATTACAAAAGAAGCACCAAACTATAGTGTTGACTAAGTTAAATGGGTGCATAGCATAATATATAGAAGAATAATAATCAGGATGCTGTCAAAAAGGCGGCATCCTGTTTTGTATTGAAAGAAGGTGCTGACTTATTAAAAAAAAGAATATGTTGGTTATGATTGGCTGTATCATTGTTCTATTCCTGACGGTTTGTGGACTGTTTATTCAATCCTGTATGCGGAGAGGAAGAGTCAGCCCTTATGGTAAGGCGGACCCGGCCTATGACGATGGACGTCCTTATATTGATGTTCAGCTTTTGACACCGAACCCCTATTCCAGGCCTACGATACCGACCGACCCCATCAAGGGCATTGTGATTCATTATGTGGGGAATCCGGGAAGTACAGCCCAGTCGAATAGGGATTATTTTGAAGGTTTAAAAGATAGTAAGGTGACCTCAGCCAGCAGTAATTTTATTGTTGGACTCGAGGGGGAAATCATACAATGTGTTCCAACCAATGAAATTGCCTATTGTTCCAACAGCCGTAATTCGGATACGGTTTCTATTGAAGTTTGTCATGAGACAGCCGATGGGAAATTTAATGAAAGTACATATAGTTCACTGGTGAATCTGACAGGCTGGCTTTGTATGTATCTGGATGTTTCACCGAAAGAAATCATTCGTCATTACGATATAACAGGGAAGATATGTCCAAAGTATTATGTAGAGCATGAAGATGCCTGGGAAACCTTTATTGATGATGTAAAAGTATGGATACAAACTGAGAAATCCCGTGAGTAATCCGGTTGTATAATATTTCAGAATATGGTACAGTTTATATAGTGTGAATGGAGGTTGGTATATGAATCAAAGGAGAAAAATACCAAGTGTATATGAAGTCTTGAAAGAGACTTATATTGATGAATTAAAGTCTGAAGCATGGCTTTTGAAACATAAGAAAAGTGGTGCCCGTATCGCTGTTTTAGCGAATGAAGATAAGAATAAAGTATTTCATGTTGCTTTCAGAACGCCACCGGCAGACAGTACAGGAGTGGCTCATATTCTGGAGCATTCTGTATTGTGCGGTTCCAGAGAATTCCCGGTGAAAGACCCTTTTGTAGAGTTGGTAAAAGGTTCTTTGAATACCTTTTTAAATGCCATGACCTATTCGGATAAGACCGTTTATCCGGTTGCCAGTTGTAATGATGCAGATTTTCAGAATTTAATGCATGTTTATCTGGATGCTGTATTTCATCCGAATATATATCAGCATAAAGAGATATTTATGCAGGAAGGCTGGCATTATGAACTGGAAAGCAAAGAAGATGAATTAAAATATAACGGTGTTGTTTATAATGAGATGAAGGGTGCTTTTTCGTCACCGGAGCAGGTTCTTATCAGAAGAATCAGTCAGACACTGTATCCGGATACAACCTATGGCGTCGAATCCGGAGGTGACCCTGAGAATATTCCCGACTTAAGCTATGAACAGTTTTTGGATTTTCATCGTCAATATTATCATCCGTCCAATTCGTGGATTTATCTCTATGGAGATATGGACGTGGAAGAAAAGCTTACATTTATTGATGAACATTATCTGAAAGAATATGACAGACTTGAGGTGGATTCTTCAATTAAGATGCAGGAGCCTTTTGGACAGATGCAGGAAGTTCAGGCGGGCTATGCGGTTAACGATGAGAGTGAATTAGTGGAAAACACATATTTAAGCTATAACGTTGTTATCGGTACCAGTTTGGATAGAAAGTTATATCTGGCTATGCAGGTTCTGGAATATGTCCTTATGTCTTCACCGGGGGCTGTATTGAAAAAAGCTCTTTTGGAAAGCGGCATAGGTAAAGATGTATTTGGAGAGATGGATAATGGTGTTTTACAGCCATATATGTGTATTATTTTAAAGAACAGTGAAGCGGATAAGAAGGAAGAATTCCTTAGAATTATACGAGGGACTTTAGAAACCCTTGTTAAAGACGGTATCAATAAAGATTCCTTAAGGGCAGCGATAAATTACTATGAATTCAAGTATAGAGAGGGCGATTTTGGACGTTATCCGGCAGGTCTTATGTATGGACTTCAGATGATGGACAGCTGGCTTTATGATGAGGAAAAGCCATTTATTCATATTCAGGCCGGTGAAACCTTTGAAAGTCTTAAGGCAGAAGTCGAGCAGGACTATTTTGAACAGTTGATTCAAACCTATCTGCTTGATAATACCCATAGCTCTCTGCTTATTCTTTCACCTGAAAAGGGCATGAACGACCATCAGGAAGCAGAAGTGGTTAAAAAGCTTGCGGATTATAAGGCACGGCTTTCAGATGCAGAGTTAGAAGAATTGGTCCATCAGACGAAAGCATTAAAAGCCTATCAGGAAGAGCCATCGGATGAAGAGGCTATGAAGAAGATTCCAATACTTGAAATCGACGATATAGAGAAAGAACCCCAGCCATTTTACAATCATTATGAGGAGATAGATGGTTATCCGGTACTTTATCATGAAGTTGAGAGCAGAGGAATCACCTATGCCAAATGGGTATTTGGTACAGGCAGCATACCTTTTGAGAATATTTCCTATATTGGTCTTTTGGCGTCCCTTCTCGGAAATATGGACACAAAACAGCATACGTACACAGAACTTTCCGATGCAATTAATATTCATACCGGTGGTATTCGTGTGGGTACAACGATTTATATGGAACAGGGAAGTTACAGCCGTTTTTATCCGAAGCTGGAGATTTCTGTGAAAGCACTGACTCCGAAACTTTCGGAGGGTGCCGCGTTAATGGCGGAGTTAATGGCCGGAACAAAGCTGGATGATGAGAAAAGACTCAAAGAAATTATAGGACAGTTAAAATCCCGTCTGGAGATGATGATGAATGGCAGTGGCCACATGGTGGCGGTAAATCGTGCCAACAGTTTCCAGTCACCGGCGGCACTTTATAAAGAATACGAGGAAGGTCTTGCTTTTTATCGTTTTATTGAGAAACTTGACCGTAAGTTTGAGGATTGTAAGTATAAAATCATCGAAAATTTAAAAGAAACAGCGGAGATGATTTTCCAAAAGAAGAATCTTCTATTAGATATTACAGGAACCGGTGCGGAACTTTCCGAACTTGTTAAGCCAATGATTAAAGTATTGGATGCAAATCTGAATAAAAACAGTGTATTGGGCGAGGGTGAAAAGCCGGAAAAACTTGGAGCAGTCCTTCCATGTGTGCGTTCAGCACTTCGCCAGTCCATGCAGGGAATTAAAAGTGAAGCCTATACAACGGCAGGAACTGTACAGTATGATGCCTGTGCCGGAGATTTCGCAAGAGCCGGCTATGCTTATCACGGTGCATTGAACGTATTAAAAGTTATGATGAATTATGATTTTTTGTGGATGCATTTGAGAGTCCAGGGTGGTGCTTATGGCTGTATGTGTGGTTTTTCACCAAATGGAACAGGCTATTTTACATCTTACAGGGACCCAAATATTAAGGAGACTTATGAGGTTTATAAAAAGGCCGTGGACTATGTAAAGAATTATGAAGCGGATGAGCGTACGATGCGCAAATATATCATAGGTGCTGTCAGCGGAGTGGATGTACCACTCGGGGCAGCAGATAAGGGCAGCCGGTCAATGAGTGCATGGCTGACCCATACACCTTATGAGAAGTTACAGAAAAACAGATATGAGATGCTGCATACAGATGTAGAAACCATAAGAAGTCTTTACGGCATTGTAGACGCCGTTGTAAATTCAGGGCTGAAATGTGCTGTGGGAAGTGCAGCTAAGATACAGGAAAACCGGGAATTGTTCCAGAAAGTGGAACCATTGACCGGAACACGATAAGGAGAAAGTAAATACATGGAGAACACTAATTTCAAATCCGGTTTTGTAACGTTAATCGGTCGTCCAAATGTGGGAAAATCCACATTGATGAATCAGTTAATCGGACAGAAGATTGCAATTACTTCAAATAAACCGCAGACGACACGTAATCGGATTCAGACCGTATATACCAGTGAAGAGGGGCAGATTGTTTTTCTGGACACACCGGGAATTCACAAGGCTAAGAATAAACTGGGCGAATATATGGTTAATACGGCAGAACGAACATTGAATGAGGTTGATGTTATTCTGTGGCTTGTAGAGCCTACAAAATTCATTGGTGCCGGAGAGAGACATATTGTAGAGCAGCTGAAGAAAACAAAAACACCGGTTATTCTTATTATTAATAAGATAGACATGGTTAAAAAGGAAGAACTGCTGGAAGTCATTAAAATCTACTCAGAACTTATGGATTTTGCCGAAGTTGTTCCCTGCTGTGCATTTACTGGTGAAAACTGTAAAGATGTCATTACTTCTACAATGAAATATCTGCCGGAAGGACCAAAGTTTTATGAGGATGATGTGGTTACAGACCAGCCGGAACGCCAGATTGTATCTGAGTTAATCCGCGAAAAGGTTCTGCACCTTATGGAAGCAGAGATTCCTCATGGCGTAGCAGTTTCTATAGACTCTATGAAAAAACGCCGCCATGGTCATATTATGGATATTCACGCAACGATTGTCTGTGAACGGGAATCTCATAAGGGTATGATTATCGGCAAACAGGGAAAGATGCTCCAGCAGATTGGACAGAACTCCAGATTTGAGATTGAAAAACTTTTGGATACCAAAGTAAATCTTCAGCTCTGGGTCAAAGTTAAGAAGGACTGGAGAGACAGTGATTTCCTTATAAAGAATTTTGGATATGATAAAAAAGAATATTAGGTGATAGAATGGTAGAATCGGTGGCAGTCACCGGTATGGTGATTGGAACATTTCCAATAAATGAATATGACCGCCGTGTGGTGATTCTGACAAAGGAGCGCGGAAAGATAACGGCCTTTGCCAGAGGGGCCAGGCGGCAGTATAGTGCCATGCTTGCCAGCACCCAGCTTTTTGCTTTTGGGACCTTCAGGGTCATTGAGGGGAGAAATGCCTATACATTATTATCGGCAGAAATAACAAATTACTTTGAGGATATCGCAAAGGAACCAATGAAAGCCTGCTATGCCTCCTATTTTCTGGAGATGGCAGGCTATTATGCAAGGGAGAATAACAATGAGATAGAGCTGCTAAAGCTTCTTTATCAAACGCTTAGAATACTTTGTAAAGGCTCTGTAGCACAGCCATTGATTCGGGTAATTTATGAACTGCGTATTTTTGTTGTGAACGGAGAGTATCCGGAATGTTTTCGGTGCGTCATCTGTGGAGAAGAGAAGGAACTGAAACATTTTAGCTCCGGACGAAGTGGAATGGTATGTAACAGGTGTCTTGCAGAGGCGGGAAGTGTCCTGCCGGTAGATGCATCAACACTTTATGCGGCGCAGTACATTATTACATCTTCCATTGAAAAGCTTTATACATTCAATGTATCCGCAGAAGTTTTATACCAGCTCCGGAAAATAATGGAACATTACATAAGAGACCATATTGATAAAACCTTTAAATCTTTGGAGATTTTGGACATTATGGGAAGTCCTGACACTTTTTGACGGTAAAATGTTAGCCGGATAAAGATTGTACAGGGAAAAAATCTTGAAAAACAAAGGAATAGACGATACAATAAAACAATCGAATAGAATTAGTGAGGTAAAAAAGTTATGGAAAAAACGATGGAAAAAATTGTCGCTTTAGCAAAGGCCAGAGGCTTCGTATATCCGGGTTCAGAAATTTATGGAGGACTTGCTAATACATGGGATTATGGAAATCTTGGTGTTGAGTTAAAGAACAATGTAAAACGTGCATGGTGGCAGAAATTTATTCAGGAAAATCCTTATAATGTCGGCGTGGATTGTGCCATTTTGATGAACCCTCAGACATGGGTTGCATCCGGACATCTGGGAGGCTTTTCGGATCCTTTGATGGATTGTAAAGAATGCCATGAACGTTTCCGTGCAGATAAAATAATCGAAGACTTTTGTGGAGAAAACAATATCCCGCTGGATGGTTCTGTCGATGGATGGACCAATGAACAGATGCAGGATTTTATTGCAGAACATCAGATTCCATGTCCAACCTGTGGTGCTCATAACTTTACAGAGATTCGTCAGTTTAATCTGATGTTTAAGACCTTCCAGGGCGTTACAGAAGATGCTAAAAACACAGTTTACTTGAGACCGGAAACAGCTCAGGGTATTTTCGTAAACTTTAAGAATGTTCAGAGAACTTCCAGAAAGAAGATTCCATTTGGTATCGGTCAGATTGGTAAGTCCTTTAGAAATGAAATTACACCAGGTAACTTCACATTCCGTACACGTGAATTTGAGCAGATGGAATTAGAATTCTTCTGTGAGCCTGATACCGATTTAGAATGGTTTGAATATTGGAGAAACTTCTGTATTAACTGGTTGAAATCTCTTGGCATGAAAGATGAAGATATGCGTGTCCGTGACCATGATAAAGAAGAATTATCCTTCTATAGCAAGGCAACTTCGGACATTGAATTCCTTTTCCCATTTGGATGGGGTGAATTATGGGGCATTGCAGACCGTACAGATTATGACCTGAATCAGCATCAGAGTGTATCCGGTGTGGATTTGACATATTTTGATGACCAGAAGAAAGAAAAATACATTCCTTATGTTATTGAGCCATCTTTGGGAGCAGACCGTGTTGTACTTGCTTTCCTCTGCGGGGCTTATGATGAAGAAGAACTCGAAGGTGGGGACATTCGTACTGTTCTTCGTTTTCATCCGGCTTTGGCACCGGTAAAAATTGGGGTTTTACCATTGTCGAAGAAATTAAATGAGGGTGCAGAGAAGGTATTTGCTACACTTAGTAAGAAATATAACTGCGAATTTGATGATCGTGGAAATATTGGTAAACGCTATCGTCGTTTAGATGAAATCGGTACACCATTTTGTGTAACCTATGATTTCGATTCTGAGGAAGATGGATGCGTAACTGTTCGTGAAAGAGACACCATGGAACAGGAAAGAATTAAAATCGAGGATTTAACTGCTTATTTTGAGGAGAAGTTTCAGTTCTAATCATTGATTATCAGGGGTGAATAGTATATAATTAAATATATGTATTTAAAAAAATACAATATACAAAAACATTATAATTATTGGGGAGGAATCTATAATGGCAAAATGGGTTTATTTGTTCAATGAAGGTAATGCAGATATGCGCAACCTTCTTGGCGGTAAAGGAGCCAACCTTGCGGAGATGACGAATTTGGGATTGCCAATTCCACAGGGTTTTACAGTAACGACGGAGGCTTGTATTGATTACTATACAAGTGGTCAGATGATTACTGAGGAGATTCAGGGACAGATTTTTAAGGCTTTAGAGTGGCTTGAAAAGGACAATGGAAAGAAATTCGGGGATATGAAGAACCCTCTGCTTGTATCCGTTCGTTCCGGTGCCCGGGCATCTATGCCAGGTATGATGGACACCATATTGAATCTGGGACTTAATGATGTTTCTGTGGAAGGTTTTGCAGAGGAAACCGGTAATCCGAGATTTGCATATGACTCTTATCGGAGATTTATTCAGATGTTCTCGGACGTTGTAATGGAAGTTCCGAAATCCTTTTTTGAAACGATTATTGATGAGGTCAAAGAAGAAAAAGGCGTTAAATTTGATACTGAGTTGACCGCTGAAGATTTAAAAGAATTAATTGTACGATTTAAAAAAGTTTACAGCGATGCAATGAACGGAGAGGAATTCCCACAGGAACCGAAAGTTCAGCTTATGGAAGCTATTAAAGCAGTATTTCGTTCATGGGATAATCCGAGAGCTATTGTATATCGCCGTATGAATGATATTCCGGGTGACTGGGGCACAGCTGTTAATGTGCAGACTATGGTTTTCGGTAACATGGGTAATACTTCCGGTACAGGTGTTGCATTTACACGTAACCCATCTACCGGTGAACAAGGAATTTATGGTGAATATCTGATTAATGCTCAGGGTGAAGATGTTGTTGCCGGCGTTCGTACGCCACAGCCGATTACGAAATTAGCTGAGGATATGCCTGCATGTTATGAGCAGTTTATGGATTTAGCCATGAAATTGGAAAGACATTATAGAGATATGCAGGATATGGAATTCACCATTCAGGAAGGTAAACTTTACTTCCTGCAGACACGTAATGGTAAACGTACAGCTCAGGCAGCCTTACAGATTGCCTGTGACCTTGTAGATGAGAAGATGATAACAGAGCAGGAAGCTGTCCTGCGTATTGAAGCGAAGTCTCTGGACCAGCTTCTCCATCCAACCTTTAAGCAGAAAGCCTTAGATAATGGTGTGGTTATGGGTTCTGCACTTCCGGCATCTCCGGGAGCTGCGGCAGGAAAGGTTTACTTTACAGCAGATGAAGCAAAAGATGCCCATGAAAAAGGTGAAAGAGTTATATTGGTTCGTCTTGAAACATCTCCTGAGGATATCGAAGGTATGCATGCAGCAGAAGGAATTCTGACCGGACGTGGCGGCATGACTTCCCATGCAGCGGTTGTTGCCCGTGGTATGGGGACAGCCTGTGTATCCGGTTGCGGTGAGATGAAGATTGATGAAGCTGCAAAGAAATTTGAGCTTGGTGGACATACCATTCAAGAAGGTGATTACATATCTTTAGATGGCTCCACAGGTAATATTTATCTGGGAGATATTCAGACAGAAGAGGCGTCTGTTTCTGGTAATTTCGGCCGTCTGATGGCATGGGCTGACAAGTATAGAACTTTAAAGGTACGTACGAATGCAGATACCCCGGCAGATACAGTGAATGCTGTGAAGCTCGGTGCTGAAGGCATTGGCTTGTGTCGTACTGAGCATATGTTCTTTGAACCTGAACGAATTCCAAAGATTCGTAAGATGATTCTATCTGATAACGTTGAAGCCAGAGAAGAAGCTTTAAGTGAGTTGATTCCATATCAGAAATCTGATTTCAAGGGTATGTATGAAGCATTGGAAGGCAGACCGATGACCGTTCGTTATCTTGACCCACCACTTCATGAATTCGTTCCTACGGACCCTGAAGATATTGCAGAACTGGCTAAGGACATGGGACTTACCGTTGAAGAAGTACAGGCGAAATGCAACGAACTTCATGAATTTAATCCGATGATGGGACATCGTGGCTGTCGTCTGGCTGTTACTTATCCTGAGATTGCAAGAATGCAGACAAGAGCTGTTATGGAAGCAGCTATTGAAGTTCAGGCAGAAAAAGGTTATGAAATTATTCCTGAATTGATGGTTCCGCTGGTTGGTGAGAAGAAAGAACTTAAATTTGTTAAAGATATTATTGAAGAAACAGCGGAACAGGTGAAGTCTGAAAAGGGTTCAGATATGAAGTATCATATCGGTACCATGATTGAGATTCCACGTGCAGCACTCTTAGCAGATGAGATTGCAGAAGAAGCTGAGTTTTTCTCTTTTGGAACCAACGATTTGACCCAGATGACCTTTGGCTTTTCCAGAGATGATGCGGGCAAATTCCTGGATTCTTATTACAAAACAAAGATTTATGAGTCTGATCCTTTTGCAAGACTTGACCAGAGTGGTGTTGGACAGTTGATTACCATGAGCGTTCAAAAAGGTCGTAAGACCCGGCCGGGTATCAAGTTAGGTATCTGTGGCGAACATGGCGGAGACCCGTCATCCATAGAGTTCTGCCATAACAATGGTCTGGACTATGTATCCTGTTCACCATTCCGGGTGCCGATTGCAAGATTGGCAGCGGCGCAGGCAGCTCTTAAAAGTAGGTAGGACTTCTCTTTTCTTTGATTTACCGCTTAGTTTTGAGAAGGCAGCACCTTGGTGAAAGCCTAAATCAATGGGGAGAAACTACCGTAGAGGTATTTATAGACCTTGATTAGCAATTAAATAGGATAGGTGTATCATTAGAAATAGTGGTACGCCTATTTTTTGTCCCCATTTATATATTTGAACATCCTGCATAAGAAACCACATGACAGCTGCATGGGCCAATGCTATAATATAGCTAGAAAATGGACAAGGTAGGGGCTTGTACAATATAGACAGGTATAAAGGAAAAGTAGAGGAGGCAAGATAGATGAAAAGAAAAAGTAGAAAAGGTCAGTCATTACTGGCAATGGCATTAGTGGTATTTCTAGTGATAGGTGTGATTCCGACATCTGCTATGGCAGAAGGTGAGCATACCCACGACAGTTCCTGTGGCTATAAGGAGGCAAGTCCCTGTACCCATGGAGAGAACCATGATGAAAGCTGCGGATATAAGGAAGAGCAGGCAGAGGTTCCTTGTGACCATGAGCATGATGACGCCTGCGGTTATGCAACGGAAAGCGGATGTACCCATAGTTGTACAGATGGTGCCTGCAGTTATCAGCCGGCAGTAGAAGGAATGCCTTGCATGCATGCAAATGGTGAACATGATGAAACCTGCGGATATGAAAAGGGAAGTGCCTGCAGTTATAGAGAAAGTGAAGACGATGTACAAAATGTGCTGAACAGTGACACAAGATGTAATTGCCAGACACCATGTGAAGCTGGGGAAATGAGTACTACCTGTCCTGTTTGTAGCAAAACAGATGCGGAATACACGGACTGTGGAGCGAAAACCATTCTCAGAAGTTCCGTCTATTATACCAATGGATTAGATGATCTTGTGGAAGGAATAAAATATGAGGAGGGGGCTAGTATCTCTGTACCGGGAGAAGGCAATGATACTCCATCTGCTACGGTTGCAGTAGATTCCTATCCAGAAACAGTAACGATACAGGAAGGTAACGCAAATAAAATACCTGCAGGAACATATCAATTAAAAGGGATTACACAGTCTTTGTCTGCTAATAATAACGTATTTGTGAACCCTCCGGCTATGACGGATATCACAATCCCATCATATCCTTTATCTGGTACCCAAGAACAAAAAGAAGCATGGGAAACAAATTATGGGAAACATGGGGAAGGCTTCATATATGCAGTATATGCCCCAGCGGAGCAGAAGTATACGCTGACTGTTACAGGCGGAACCATTGGGACTACGGGAATACTGACAACAGGAGAATATAAAGAGGGAGAGACGGTTGCCATAACAGCAAATCAGCCAGAAATAAATAAAAGATTTACCAAGTGGTCAATGGCTGCGGATTCAAAAGGAACTATAACGGATTCCACGCAATCAACCACGACCTTTTCTATGGGAAAAGGAAACGCCGCTATACAGGCTGATTTTGGACTTATAGAAGTATCAGGAACAGATGGAAATACAAACCTGACCTTCACACCAAATGAAGGTACGGAACTTCCAGCGGGCAGTCAATTAGTTGTCAGTGATTATACGGCTTCCAAAGAAGACGTGCTTCAGGCAACAGGTGCATACATTGGAAAGCATGTACTGGAAAAAGAAATAGTTAGCTTCGCAAAAGAGAATCTGGTGACTAACGTAGAGGAAGCACCTTTTGCAGAAAGCGAATATTGGAGTGGAACGATTATTGAATATAGCGGAAACCGATATTTGATTAGCCACCTGGGCGCTACTAATTTGAATACAGGTGACTTGTATGGGGAAGATTGGTCGGACAGAGAGAGTTCTCAGCTCAGTGTATCTCATGAATGGTATAATAAAAAGGTAAAAATAGGTGGAATCATTTATCATTGCGGATATATGCTTGAGAAGCAGGTATTTATTTACACTGATACTGGAGAAGCAGCGGGTTTGTTTTGGACTGATGGACAAGAGTGTTGGGCTTACCTTAATGGAAAAAAAGAACCAGAAGTTGTATCTCAAAACAATAATTATGTAGTGGTTGGCGGAACAACATTTAAAACTGAAGTTCTTTATTCCGCTGATATCAGTTTAGTGAATAACGGTATTGCAGTACAAAAGCCAACAGGAACGATGAGCATCGCAATAAATAGCGATCTCACGGCTCTATCCCCAACCTATGTATTTGGTGCGCATTTTGATCCGAACGGAACTATAAATACGGCAATATGTAAAGACAACACGGCACAAATCCCAGTGACGAGTACCTCACCATTTATGGTAATTGCATTGGTAGAAGATAATTTTC
>SAAB01000010.1 GCA_009929615.1 Clostridia bacterium
GCAATATGGGGTAAAAGGGTGGCAAGGTCGTTAAACCTCGTTAGAACTTCATTATGGCTGCAATAAGGGCATCCTGATTTGCTAATCGCCCTGCTCTTCACAGTGGCAGTCCATTCGTGTCCGCATTTCCCTTTCCATATGATTTTTTTACTTGAACCTATCGTCACCATCGTAGGCTTCAGTTCCTTATTCTTATCCGACCATTCCGCTGCAAGCTCTGGTCTTAATGTAGTTAAATCATTGATACCTTCCACTGCTCTAGCTCCTGAACAAATGGGACAGCCTTCTCCTTTGGAACGTGCTTTTATACTCGTCTGCCACTCGTGTCCACACTTTCCCTTCCACCACATCAGCTTGTTAGAACCATATGTAACCATAGCTGCTGTGACTGGAAGATTTCTATCCGACCATTCAGAAATCAGCTCAGGATGTATTTTCGCAAAACTATTATCCATAGCAAAACTCCTTCCTCCTTTGATATGGATAGTATAAGAAAAAAGTGGGGTTCTCGGTAGTTTGCGATGATTATGTAATGTCCACAACGAAAAAAGGCCCTGAAAGATTTTGCTCTCTCAAGGCCTAATATTTAAAAATTATGCGATTTTGTTACCCTTGCACACATCTTTACATCATTTGATGTAAATTTGAGGTAAATAGGTACTTTTTGCCTTATAGCTGAGTCCGAAACCACGCATAAACACTGGGTTTTCGCTACTTATCGCTAGGTAAGGACTTCATTGTCGGGAACAGCAATACATCACGGATAGCCTGGGAATCTGTCAACAGCATAACCAGACGGTCAATACCATAACCGATACCACCTGTTGGAGGCATACCGATATCCAGTGCATTCAGGAAATCATCATCGGTGTGGTTTGCTTCTTCATCGCCCTGAGCTAAAAGCTCTTCCTGGGCTTTGAAACGTTCTCTCTGGTCGATTGGGTCATTCAGCTCGGAGTATGCATTACACATCTCACGGCCATAGATAAACAACTCAAAACGTTCAACCAGTTCCGGATTCTCCGGTTTCTTCTTTGTCAGTGGAGAAATCTCAATTGGATGGTCCATAACAAATGTCGGCTGAACCATCTTCTCTTCACAGAATTCTTCAAAGAACAGGTTGATAATATCGCCCTTCTTATGACGTGCTTCATAAGCCACATGATGTTCATCCGCTAAAGCTTTAGCCTCTTCATCACTCTTAACCTGAGCAAAATCAACGCCGGAATATTTCTTAACAGCATCAATCATGGTAATTCTCTCAAAAGGCTTGGACATATCGATAATGGTACCATTATAGCTGATAACTGCACTGCCACAGACCTTTTCAGCAAGATAACGGAACATACTCTCTGTCAGTTCCATCATGCCTTCATAGTCTGTATATGCCTGGTATAACTCCATCAGCGTAAATTCCGGATTATGGCGGGTATCTACACCCTCGTTACGGAATACACGTCCAATTTCATAAACACGCTCTAAACCGCCTACAATCAGACGTTTCAGGTACAATTCTAAAGAGATACGCAGTTTAACGTTCTCATCTAAAGCATTATAATGTGTTTCAAAAGGTCTTGCTGCTGCACCACCGGCATTAGCAACAAGCATAGGTGTCTCTACTTCCATGAAATCACGTCCATCAAGGAACGTACGGATTTCTTTAAGAATCTTAGAACGTTTGATAAATGTTTCTTTTGCTTCCGGATTCATAATCAAATCCACATATCTCTGACGATAACGGATATCTGTATTCGTCAGTCCGTGGAATTTCTCCGGAAGAATCTGCAGACTTTTCGATAAAAGAGTTACTGCAGATGCATGAATGGAGATTTCACCGGTCTTTGTTTTAAACACTTCTCCACTGAGGGAAACAATATCACCAATATCCATCTTCTTAAATGCTTTGTATTCTTCTTCTCCAATGCTGTCACGGGCTACATAGGACTGAATAGATCCCTGTAAATCCTGGATATTGCAGAAAGAAGCTTTTCCCATAACACGTTTAGACATAACACGACCTGCTAAGGTCACATTCTGTCCTTCAAGTGTTTCAAAATTATCTTTAACTTCCTGGCTATGATGTGTCACATCACACTTAGTAATAACAAAAGGATCTTTTCCATTCTCTTGAAGTTCTTTCAATTTATCATGACGCACCTTCAAAAGCTGGTTAATATCCTGCTGCTGAACATTCTTCTGGTCTGCCACTGTTATTTCTCCCCTCTTAATTAACGTTTGCTCTCTGAATTTCCAAAATACGGAACATAAGTAAACCGCTCTGGGTTTCTACTTCAATGGTTTCTCCAACTTTACGTCCCAAAAGGGCACTTCCAACAGGGGATTCATTGGAAATCTTAAAGTTCAGGCTGTCTGCCTCTGTGGAACCAACAATACGGTATTCCACTTCTTCTTCCATATCTACATCATAAAGTCTGACACGGCATCCGATACTGATGCTCTCTAAATCAACTTCATCTTCATCAACAACTTCTACATTCTTAAGAATTTTCTCGATTTCTTCGATTCTCGCCTCGATATCGCGCTGTTCATCTTTAGCTGCATCATATTCAGCATTTTCAGACAAATCGCCCTGTTCTCTGGCTTCCTTAATCTTCTGTGCAACTTCTCTTCTTGTATTAACCTTTAACTCAAATAATTCGTCTTCTAATGCTTTCAGTCCGGCAAAAGTTAAAATATTCTTCTTGGCTTCCACTTCACTACGCCCTTCCTTTATATGAATTTTTATGTGAATAAACGCTTTTACATCCTTAGTATTATAGTCTATGAACTTGGGTGTGTCAATACTAAAGCCCTTTCTTCATAGGCTTTTAACAGGTCTTCCAGTGCACTGTAGCTCTCCACCAGATTGACCATTCCCCGAAGTTTTGACGAGCCCGGATAGCCCACCGTATACCATGCCACATGCTTTCGCATCTGACGTATACCCAGATATTCCCCACTGATTTCAATCTGCATTCGGGCATGTCTGAGAATCATGGCCACAACCTCTGGAAGTTCCGGTTTATCCCTTCCCTCCAGTATTCTTGAAATCAGCCATGGATTTCCCTGCAGTCCCCGGCCGATCATAATACCATCACAGCCAGTCTGCTCCATAATAGCCCGGGCTGATTCCGGTGAATTGATATCTCCATTGCCAATAACCGGAATAGAGACAGCCTCTTTGACCTGACGAATAATGTCCCAGTCAGCCTTTCCGTGGTAATACTGCTCCCTTGTCCGTCCATGAACAGCGATGGCTGCCGCCCCGCTTTCCTGAGCAATATGAGCCATCTCCACAGCATTGATACAGGAATCATCGAACCCTTTTCGTATTTTTACGGTCACCGGCTTTACAGTAGCTTTCGCCATGGCTTCAATAATCTGCCCTGCCAGCAATGGTCGTTTCATCAAAGCTGAGCCTTCCCCGTTATTGACAACTTTTGGCACCGGGCATCCCATATTGATATCCAGTATATCAAAGGGCCTGTCCTCTATCTTCTTTGCCATATCCGCCATAAGCTGGGGTTCTGAGCCAAAAAGTTGGAGTGAAAAAGGCCGTTCCCTCTCCTCCATGAGCATCAGTGCTTCCGTATTCTTATTATTATAATAAATGGCTTTAGCACTCACCATCTCACTACATACGAGTCCCGCGCCCTGCTCCTTTAAAAGCAAGCGAAATGGCAGGTCTGTAACTCCTGCCATTGGTGCCGCCACAACATAATTATCTATGGTTACATTTCCTATTCTCATTTTCCTGTACAGCGCTTATAGACAATGCGCAAGCCTTTTAAAGTCAACAAACTGTCATAAATATCTATGGCTTCTGTTTCATCTGAAATAATAGTGCCCAAACCTCCGGTAGCAATAACCTTAATATTGGGTAAGCCGGCTTCTTCTTTCATCTTACGAACAATATACTCGGTTTCACCTACACTGCCGTAGAAAATACCTGCCTGAAAACAAGCGATACTTTCTTTTCCAAGGATGGACTTTGGTTTCTTGATTTCTATCTCCGGAAGCTTCGCTGTTCCTGCGCTCAGTGCATCAGCGCTCATCTGAATACCCGGTGCAATAACGACTGCATCCAATGTGCCGTCTTCTAAAACCAACTCGAAAGTTGTTGCTGAACCATAATCGATAACAATGGCCGGTCCTCCGTAAATCTCTTTGGCAGCTGCTGCATCTACAATTAAATCTGCACCAACCTCCTTTGGATTCTCAGCACCAATCTTGACGCCGGTTTTTACGCCAGGGCCAACAACTATCGGCTCTGCACAAAAATATTTTTTAATACCGCTTGTGAAAGAGTACATAATATCCGGAACAACGGATGAAATAATAACCTGTTCAATATCCCTTGGTTCAAAACCTGCACTACGTATTAATTCCCGAATCAGAACGCCATACTCATCGGATGTTCTAGGCATATAGGTTGTCATACGGAAATTCCCCATGAGAATTTCACCCCTGAAAAGCCCCATTGTAATGTTTGTGTTTCCAATATCAATTGCCAATAACATATATCCTGCCTCCTATTCCAGACCCTGCGTATCACCCAGGAAAAATACCCGGTAATACATCTCTAGTGATTCAAACAGTTCGGCCCGCTCCCTTTGAAGCTGCTTAATCTTCAGAGCACTGCCAATTTCGTCAAATAATATATCATCTTCAGCCACATCTACTCGAAGCTGTAACTTTCCATCCGGGTCAAATTCCATCATCAGAACACCACCCACATCTGCCGTAAATAGCACACACATAATCTGAAGTTCCTGTTTAATGCTTTCCGGCAAAATTGCAAAATCTTCACTTAGATAAAACTTTTCGTCATATGCGCTGGCCGCACACAGTACAACATTATCCTGATACATAGTGTCTCCTCTATTCTGCATATCCATAAATGCCTCGGATAGACACCTCGCCTGAGCGGACCAATGTATCTCCATCTTCGGTCGATACAATCAATTCGCCCCGTTCATCGATGCCTCGGGAAATTCCTTTCCACACCCGACGTATCTCATGGACACTGATTTCCTTATTCATATGAACCAGACTTTCATTATAATCTTTTTGAAGAAAAGCTAAACTTCCCTCTTTTAAGAAAATCCGGTAAGTATCTTCAAAATTCTTCATCACCTGCTGAATAATCTCTGCCCGGTGATAATTCTTTCCCGACGCCATTGCCATAGATATGGCGTTTTCTTTCAGCTCTTCCGGAAAAGATTTCATATTTACATTAATTCCAATACCAATAACAATATAATTTACCTGGTCCGGTCCGGCACTCATCTCTGTTAGAATTCCGGTGACCTTTTTTCTATCAATAACCAAATCATTTGGCCATTTAATGCCTGAATCCAAATCAAAACTTTTTAATGTCTTCTGTACAGCCATTGCTCCAATCAGTGTAATCATCGAAGCATCTACTGGCGGTATTTCCGGCTTTAAAATAAGAGACATCCATATGCCGCTTCCCGGCGGTGCAAAAAACTTGCGTCCCATACGACCTTTTCCCGCATTCTGCATCTCCGCAATAACAAGGGTCCCATCTGGTGCTCCCTGTTCTGCCAGCATCCTGCCCTGGTCATTGGTCGAACCCAGTTCTTCGTAACAGTGAACTTCCCGTCCCATAGTCTTCGTTGTCAGCCCGCTGATAATCTCGCTGGCGGATAAAATATCCGGACTGGATACAAGCCGGTAACCTTTGCGGTTTACAGCTTCAATTTCATATCCTTCATTTTTTAACTGTCCTATAACTTTCCAGACAGCTGTCCGGGAAACCTTAAAATATTCACATAAATCCTGGCCGGATATAAAGTCCGGCCGGGATTTTAACATCTGTAGAATTTCTTCTTTCACAGAAAAACACTCCTAAATCTCGTCACACAGGGTTGCGGCCATAACAGCTTTAATCGTGTGCATACGGTTTTCTGCCTCATCAAATACTTTAGACTGTTCAGATTCAAAAACTTCATCTGTGACTTCCATCTCTGTAATGCCAAAGCGTTCGCCCATCTCTTTGCCGATTTTTGTTTTCAAATCGTGGAAAGCAGGGAGGCAGTGAAGGAAAATCGCCTGTTTACCAGCATTCTCCATAAGTTTTTTATCTACACGATAAGGTGTTAAATCGCGGATTCTCTCTTCCCAGACTTCATCTGGTTCACCCATAGATACCCATACATCTGTACAGATAACATCTGCACCTTTAACAGCTTCTTCCGGATTCTCGCAGAATGTAATACTTCCGCCGGATACTTTAGCGAAGGCCTCACACTCTTTCTTAAGTTCTTCATTCGGGAAATATTTCTTTGGTGCACAAGCCACAAAGTCAAGTCCCAGTTTTGAACAGATAATCATATAAGAATTAGCCATATTGTAACGGGCATCACCCATATAAACAAGCTTTTTACCTTTTAATTCGCCACGATGTTCACGGATTGTAAGAAAATCTGCCAGCATCTGTGTTGGATGATATTCATTCGTCAAACCGTTCCATACAGGAACCCCTGCATACTCCGCAAGTTCGTTAACGATTTCCTGGCCATAGCCACGATATTCAATCCCCTCAAACATACGGCCGAGAACTCGGGCTGTATCTTCAATGCTTTCTTTTTTCCCAATCTGAGAACCTGACGGATCCAGATAAGTTGTTCCCATTCCAAGGTCATGGGCTGCAACTTCAAAGGAACAGCGTGTCCGTGTGCTTGTCTTTTCAAAAATCAAAGCAACGTTTTTTCCCCGGAGCACATCCACTGGAATGCCTTTTTTCTTACGGTCTTTTAAATCCGCCGCAAGGTCCAGCAAATAGAGAATTTCTTCTTCTGTAAAATCTTTTAAGGTCAAAAAATGTCTTCCTTTTAAATTCATCTCAGATATCTCCTGTATATTTATTTGTCTTTAACAGTTTCTACAAGGGACTTTGCAAGTCCGGCCATTCCCTGAATCTCAGATGGGATGATAATCTTTGTAGCCTGGCCATCTGCAGCCTTCGCAAAGGCCTCAAGACTCTTAATACGTAAAACAGCTTCATCAGCTCCCGCATTCTTCAAGAATCCGATACCATCGGCATTGGCCTGCTGAATCTTAAGAATAGCCTGTGCTTCACCTTCTGCTTCACGGATTGTAGCTTCTTTTTTAGCTTCAGCACGAAGGATGGCAGATTCTTTTTCAGCTTCTGCTTCAAGAATAACAGATTCTTTATGACCTTCTGCTACAAGAATTGCAGAACTCTTTTCACCTTCTGCACGAAGAATGGATTCTCTTCGTTCACGCTCTGCCTTCATCTGTTTCTCCATGGCATCCTGAATAGCTGCCGGTGGAATGATGTTCTTTAACTCTACTCGGTTTACTTTAATACCCCAAGGGTCTGTAGCTACATCCAATGTAGAACGCATCTTTGCATTAATAATCTCTCTGGAAGTCAGAGTTTCATCTAATTCCAAATCACCGATAATATTACGAAGGGTTGTTGCTGTCAGATTCTCAATAGCCATGATTGGATTCTGAACACCATAGCAGTATAACTTTGGATCTGTAATCTGATAAAATACAACGGTATCAATACGCATAGTAACGTTATCCTTTGTGATAACCGGCTGAGGTGCAAAATCTACAACCTGCTCTTTTAAAATAACTTTCTTGGCAACCTTATCCATAATCGGCACTTTCACGTGGAAACCAACGGACCAGGTTCCCTGATAAGCTCCCAAACGTTCAATAACATAGGCATGCGCCTGTGGCACAATCTTAATACAGGATACAACAATAATTAAGACAATTGCAATTAAAATTACTACTGGTATAAACATCATAAGTCATTTTCCTCCTTAACTTCCTTCTCCACAATGAGTTTCACACCGGAGATTCCGGCAATTTTTACCATTTCATCTTTCTGAAACGTCACTTCGTCCTTCGTGGAACGGGCTGTCCATTCCATTCCGCCTACCATAACCTGACCCTCTGACTTCAGGTTGTTTATTGGCAGTAATACCCGTGCTGAATGCCCTACCAAACTTTCAGCATTCGTTTTTGTGGTCTTCGTGTTCAAATATTTCGTAAGCACAGGCCGTGTAAATACAAGCATTATTACAGAAACAATAATAAATGCCACAACCTGAACTGCCAAAGGCATGTTCACGAGAGCCAGTAAAAAAGCCACCAATGCTCCCACTGCAAACCACACAGTCGTCAACCCTAACGTCATTATCTCAATAACTAATAATATACCAAAGGCTGACAGCCAAAATATTTCATACATAGTATCTCCTCCTTCCAGTCATATTGATATTCGTCTATGATACTAGTAATACTATTCACAAACAAATAAGGTTACAGATTCTTTCTGTACATCCCTCAAAAGAGGCCTTAAAACTCCCTCTGCCGTTTTACTTCGTATATAAGAAGAGCGGCAGCAACACCCGCATTTAATGATTCAACCTGTCCGGACATAGGTATTCGTATGTAATCCGTCGCCATGCCGGCCAGAGATTCACTCAGACCATTCGCCTCATTACCTATCATAAAACAGGTATTCCGGCAGTAATCCTGTTGAAAATAATTCTTTTCGCCCTTTAAGTGAGCCGCATACACACCAAATTTCTCGTCTTTCATATATGGAATAACTTCTGATAAATCATCTGTTACTGCAATAGGCATCCTGTAAATAGAGCCCATCGTTGAACGAATAACCTTTGGCATATACGGGTCCACCGATGTCCGGTTTAAAATAACACCGTCCACCCCGGCACCTTCACTGGTCCGCAGAATCGTTCCCAGATTTCCCGGGTCCTGCAAAGATTCCAGCACCAGATATAACTTATATCCATCTTTCTCCGCCTTCAGCATATCCTGCCAGTCCCATGGACTAAATGCGACAACTGCCATAACCCCCTGGGGTGTCATCGTATCCGACATGTCCCGGAAAATCTTGTCCGTGACTATCTCAGCTCGAATATGAGCTTCTTCTGCCTTTTTCAAGACGGCTTTGGCACTTTCCGACTGACTGAAGCTCTCCGACATATAGACAGCTTTCAGCCGTTCCTGCGGTGCTTCTAAAACCATCTTGATACCTTCGACAACAAAGCACTGCTGTTCCCGCCGAACTTTGGCTTTCTTCTGCAGCCACATCAGATTTTTAATTTGTGCATTCGAGGTACTTGTAATCATCTATATCTCCACGCCAACTTTCACTAAATCGTCATTTTTACCGACAATAACCAGCGTCATTCCCTTTTCCAAAGGAGCATCTGGCTTCATATCAACCGTCAGCTCATCATTCTGTTTAATACCAATAACATTAAGTCCATAATTTTCCCGGACATTCAGTTCTCTAAGACCCTTTCCAAGCCATTCGCTCCTTGGCTGAATCTCAACCATGCTGAATTCCTTGGACAGCTCAACCAAATCAACAAAATCTCCACCCATAAGGTTTCTTGCAAGACGTCCACCCATCTCTGCCTCTGGAAAGACAACCTTGTCCGCACCAACCTTTTCAAGGATGTGTTTATGAATTTCGTTCTCCGCTTTGGAAATGATAAAAGGTACCTTCTTTTCTTTTGCGAAAATCGTTGCCATAATACTTGCCTGCATATTTGTAGAAACACCTACGATAACACAGTCCAGATTACTGATTCCCAGATTATCCAAAACATCCGGGTCTGTCACATCGGCCACCATCGCACATGTAACGACATTAGCAATCTCATCAATCCGGTCTGGATTTGCATCTACCGCAATAACCGAATTACCTGCCTCTGCCAGAGTAACAGCTACAGATGTACCAAACTTTCCAAGTCCAAACACACCGTATTCTTTTTTGTTCATATTGACCTACCTCTCAATTATAACATATTCCTTTAAGCATCTAAACAAAAACTTTTCCTTCCGGAAGCTGTCGGTGAACCTTCTTCTTTCCACCCACATTGACCACCATCGCCATGGTAATTGGTCCCAAACGTCCAAAATACATACTGGCAATAAGTAATAATTTCCCCGCGGCTGAAAGTCCCGGAGTAATCCCCATGGTCAGCCCCACCGTTCCCAGGGCTGAAAAGACCTCATACATGACTTCAATCAACGGTAAGTCCTCCTGTATACAGCACATAGTGAAAATGCTTATAAGTAAAAAGACAGCCTGAAGCAGAATGACACAGGCTCCTTTAAGTACATTGCTCATATCGATTCGGCGATGTCCCAGTTCCACATCTTCTTTTCCCCGAATCATTGTGATAACTGCTACTGCCAGCAATGCTACAGTGACCGTTTTTACGCCGCCTGCTGTACCGCCCGGAGAGCCGCCAATAAACATAAAAACACACCCCAGCAATGCACTTCCTGTATGCAGTGCTCCCTGGTCTATGCTGGCAAAACCTGCTGTTCTGAGAGTCACAGACTGAAAGAAACTGGCCCATATTTTACCACCCAGGGTGAGATTCCCCATAGTTCCTGGATTATTATGTTCCAACGCAAATAGAATAACCGCACCGCCTAAAATCAGTCCGGCTGTCACGCTAAGCACCAGCTTGCTGTGAAGGTTCATCCGGTGCATAGATGCTTTAATACTCATCTTATCCCGCCGAACCCTGCGTATCATCTCAATAATATCCCACCATACGATGAAGCCAAGACCGCCGATAACAATCAACGCCATAGTCACTATGTTCATCAAAGGATTGCTAACGTAATCCATCAGACTGTTGTCCCCCATCAAGTCCATGCCCGCATTGCAAAATGCTGATACTGAAGTGAATAGAGATACCCAGACTCCCTTTAAAATTCCGTACCTTGGAATATAGATAATGGCGTACAAAAGAGCACCAATTCCTTCTACAATCAAGGTTCCCTGAAGCATCTTCCGCACCATTCGCACAAGTCCTGTCAGTGTATCATAGCCATAGGCCTCCTGAATCAGCAGCCTTTGTTTTAAGTGTATCTTTTTTCCGGCAAACATCAGAAGCACCGTTGTAAAGGACACAACACCCAGACCACCCATCTGAATCATAATCAGAATAACCGCCTGACCGAAAAGACTCCAATGCTCTCCTGTAACCACTGTGACAAGCCCTGTCACACATGAAGACGTCGTCGCCGTAAACAAGGCGTCAATCGGCGGTGTTGCCGTTCCATCTGCCGATGCTATCGGAAGCGATAATAAAAAAGCTCCCACCACTATAAGAATGATAAAACCCAGAGCTATAATCTGAGTCGTTCTTAACTCAATGCCCTTTTTCTTTGCTTTCACCATGCTATCCCCCACACTATTTAAGAATAGCGCAGCCTCCGAAACGGAAGCGGCGCCACCAAACACGCATATTCTTTCGTTATCTTGCCAGGATATGTGACAAAGACAACTGGAATGGGTCTAATTCTTTCTTCATAGCCAGTGCCTCATCAATATCAAAGTCTATAAATTCACCATGCTTATATGCAATAACACGATTTGTCTTTCCGGAAGTCAGGGCCTCTACCGCATAGGCTCCCATGATTGAAGCGTACACTCGGTCCTTTGCCGTCGGATTACCACCACGCTGAAGATGTCCCAGAATGGTCGCTCTGGTTTCAATCCCCGTAGCCGCCTGAATCCGTCTGGCCATACTTGTAGAATGACCAATTCCTTCTGCATTAATAATGATATGATGGGTTTTTCCTATCATACGGCTTTTTATAATATGGTCTACAATAAGCTGCTCATCATAATGATAGGTTTCCGGAAGAAGAATATCTTCGGCACCGTTTGCTATACCACACCACAGAGCAATATATCCTGCATTTCTTCCCATAACCTCGATGACACTGCATCGTTCATGGGAAGTTGATGTATCTCGAACTTTATCGATAGCTTCCATCGCCGTATTCACCGCTGTATCAAAGCCAATCGTATAATCCGTACAGGCAATATCCAAATCGATAGTTCCCGGAACCCCAATGGTATTAATACCAAGGGCTGCAAGCCGCTGTGCACCTCTAAACGAGCCATCACCGCCGATAACAACAATGCCATCAATGCCATGCTTTCGGCAGATATCTGCCCCTTTCTTTTGTCCCTCTTCGGTACGGAATTCCTCACATCTGGCCGTGTACAAGAATGTACCACCTTTGTTTAAAATATCGCATACACTGCCTGCACCCAAATCTATAATCTCTTCATCCAGAAGACCCGCATAGCCCTTCTGAATGCCTTTAACCTTGTATCCCGCCGTCACTGCGGTCCGGACAACCGCCCGCACTGCTGCATTCATTCCCGGTGCATCGCCGCCGCTGGTAAGTACGCCAATTGTTTTTATCTCTTTTTTCATCTTTTAGCCTCCATCCTTACACTGACAACGATTTTACAAAATAGTCCATTATTTTGATATTTTAATACAGATTTATCACCATTTCAAGACAGATTGCTGAAGTTTTACATTTTCCACACCAAAGGCATTATAAAGCTTTGCCAGCATCTCATCTGTACCGGAAACAGCGTATCGGTTTGCCAGCCGTTTGACTGCTTTTTCAAGGGCACAGAACACAACAATCCGGTCCTCACCGCTTTCATTTTCAATCAACTGGTACAATTCCTGTTCTCTCTGCCCAAAGGCCTCTTTACTTTCAAATTTAATCCAGATTTCTTTTGGCACTTCATCAAAAGGAATAATTTTCTCGCAGACCAGTTTTGCCTGCTGGTCATCAGAAATGGAAACTCTTCCCCGAATATATATCTTCTGGTCTTCTATCAGATATTTCTGGTATTTTTCGTAATCTCTCGGGAAGATAATAATCTCAACTGTTCCAAGCAAATCTTCCAGAGAAATAAATGCCATCAGCTGATTATTCTTTGTTACCTTAACCGTCTTTGAGGTAATCATTCCTCCAATAACTGTATTCTGATTATCCCGTAACTTTGCCTCTCCTGTTTCATCATCCAGATAAAAATCTGTTGTAAAGGAAGTGACATTTTTTATTAAGGTTTTTTCATATTCCTCCAGAGGATGTCCGCTGATATAAACGCCAAGAACCTCTTTTTCAAAGGCCAGTTTTAATTCTTTATCATACTCTCCCACATCAGGATAACGCACATCATATTCTGCTTTTTCTTCATCAGACACTAGGTCAAAAAGACTCATCTGCCCGGTCATGGATTTTTTACGTTCCTGACTAATCTGGTCCATCACCTGAACATAGACCATCATCAGCTGACGCCGCGTTGCATGAAGCCCGTCCATGGCACCTGATTTAATAAAGCTTTCAACCGTACGTTTATTGACTTCTTTTCCGGAAAGCCGTTCCATAAAATCCTTAAGGCTGACAAATGGTCCACCTTCCCGGCGTTCCTTTACAATGGCATCAATAACCGAACGTCCAACACTCTTAATTGCTGAAAGAGCATATCGGATATTTCCTCCGGATACAGAGAAATCCCGCTCACCTTCGTTGATATCCGGTGGAAGCAGTTTAATATTCATCTTACGGCATTCCATAATGTATTCCGCGACCTTTGTCGGATTATCAATAACTGAAGTCATCAAGGCCGCCATAAACTCTACCGGATAGTAGTATTTCAGCCACGCTGTCTGATAAGAAACAATGGTATAGGCCGCCGCATGGGATTTGTTAAAAGCATATTTTGCAAAATCCGTCATATCGTCGAAAATCTTGTTGGCAACTTTTTCATCAATGCCCTTGGCAATACAGCCGGGTACATTTAATTCCTTATTACCATAGACAAAGTATTCCCGCTCCTTAGCCATAACATCCGCTTTTTTCTTTGACATGGCACGACGAACCAAATCGCTTCGTCCCAAATCATAACCGGCCAGCTTCATAACAATCTGCATAACCTGCTCCTGATAGACAATACATCCATAAGTTGGTGCCAGAATTTCTTCCAGTTCCGGGCAGTCATAGACAATCGAGGCCTGATTCTGCTTGCCCTGAATATATTTAGGAATAAAGTCCATAGGACCCGGACGGTAAAGAGAAATACCCGCAATAATATCTTCCAGGCTGGTAGGTTTTAATTCCTTCATGAAACCTTTCATACCACCGCTTTCCAGCTGGAACACACCCTCGGTTTTCGCCGCAGCAATCATCTCATAAACTTTTCCATCATTATAATCAATCTTATCCATATCCAGAGGTTCTTCACGATGGCGGTTGACAAGTCTTACCGCATTCTGAATAACCGTCAGGGTACGAAGGCCCAAAAAGTCCATCTTTAAAAGGCCCAGTTCTTCCAGAGTTGTCATGGTAAACTGGGTTGTGACACAGTCATCCACCCCTCGTGAAAGAGGAACATATTCATCTACGGCCTTCGGACTGATAACAACACCCGCTGCATGGGTCGATGTATGCCTCGGAAGACCCTCCAGACGTTTAGACATGTCAATCAATTCATGAATCACTGAATCCTGTTCATAAATACGTCTTAATTCCGGATTCTTTTTCAATGCCAGGTCAATAGTAATATTCAATTCTGCCGGTATCATCTTTGCCACAGCATCCACCTGGGCATAAGGTAAATCCAGCACACGTCCCACATCACGAAGAACACCTCGTGCTGCCATCGTACCAAAGGTGACAATCTGAACAACACGGTCCTTACCATATTTGTCAACCACATAATCGATAACTTCCTGACGACGTTCATAACAGAAATCCACGTCAATATCGGGCATAGTCACACGATTGGGATTAAGAAACCGTTCAAAAAGAAGGCTGTACTTAATCGGGTCCAAATCCGTAATACCAAGGCAATAGGATACAAGACTTCCAGCAGCTGAACCACGTCCCGGTCCCACAGCAATATCCTGACTTTTTGCATAGTGAATAAAATCCCATACAATAAGAAAATAATCCACAAAGCCCATATTCTTAATGGTGTTTAATTCATATTCCAAACGTTCTCTTAAGGCATCATCCGCTTCTCCATAACGAACAGCAAAACCATCCCACACAAGCTTATTCAAATAAGACCAGGCATCATAACCTTCCGGTACCGGAAATTCCGGCAGTTTGTATTTACCAAACTCAATATCCACATGGCAGCGTTCTGCAATTTTGTGGGTATTATCAATAGCCCTCGCCGCATAGGGAAAGAGCTTTCGCATTTCTTCTTCAGACTTAATATAATACTGGCCGCCTTCATAACGCATTCTGTCTTCATCGGCTACTTTCTTTCCTGTCTGTATACACAGAAGGATATCGTGAGGTTTTTCATCCTCAGCATAAGTATAATGAATATCATTGGTTGCCACCAATTCAATACCAGTTTCCTCACTCATGCGTAAAAGATTCTGGTTAACTGTGGCCTGGGCCGGAATTCCATGGTCCTGTAATTCCAGGAAGAAATTTCCCTTTCCAAAGACTTCTTCCAGCTCCAAAGCCCGCTTTTTAGCATCTTCATAGAGTCCCTTTTGAATGTATTCCGGAACAATACCCGCCAGACATGCACTCAGAGCGATAATCCCCTCATGATATTCACGAAGAACCTCCATATCCACTCTCGGCTTATAATAAAATCCTTCTGTAAAACCTCTGGATACCAGCTTCATCAGATTATGGTATCCTATATTATTCTCTGCCAGCAGCACAAGATGATTATATTTATTATCCTGCTGCCCTGCCTTATCAAATCTGGAATTTGGTGCAACATAGACTTCACATCCAATAATCGGCCGAATGCCTGCCGCTGTGGCTGCTCTATAAAAATCAATAACGCCATACATGACACCGTGGTCCGTAATGGCCACGCTGTCCATTCCCAGCTCTTTTGTCCGAGCTACCAATTCTTTAATCTTATTGGAGCCATCAAGTAAACTATATTCTGTATGCACATGTAAATGCGTAAATGCCATTGAACCTCACCTTTATAATCTATTATTTCGTCATTTGCCTAACAGCCTTATCATATCATATAGAAAAATAAAATGGAAGTGTGATATACTGGTTTATATGGGAGGTGATCTTATTGATAATAAGAGAAATATCCGATAAGGATTTACATGGATTGCTGGCCTTATATACCCATCTGCATGCAAATCCCATACCGGAAGAAAATGACACCCTGCTCACAATCTGGACAGACATTTTAACGGACAGAAACCATCATATCATTGTTGCAGTTGAAGATAATACTATCATTTCTTCCTGTGTACTTATTATCGTCCCAAACCTCACCCACAACCAGGAGCCTTACGCACTGATTGAAAATGTTGTAACTCTTTCCCATTTCAGAAAGCAAGGTATTGCAACCGCCTGTCTGGATTTCGGAAAACAGATTGCCTTTCAGCATGGCTGTTATAAAATCATGCTGATGACAGGAAGCAAAAGTGACAGCATCCTCAATTTCTATCGCAGGGCCGGCTACAATTCCAATGACAAAACAGCTTTTATACAATGGCTATAGCACAACAGGAGGAACTTCTATGGCATTTCATTTAATTGATATGGACACCTGGGAACGCCGGGAACACTTCAAGTATTATCTGAATCTGGTTAAAACCAGCTACACTTTAACTGCTAATCTGCACATTACCCAACTGGTAGAGGAAATAAAGAAACGAGGCCTTCGCTTTTACCCTGTATTTCTTTATATAACCGCTACAGCGGTCAACCGCCAGAAGGAAATGCGTATGGCCTATGACAGCGAGAAACGACTCGGCTACTGGGATGAGTGTCATCCGTCCTACACTATCTTTCATAAGGATGACTGCACCTTTTCCGACATCTGGACAACCTATGATTCTGATTTTTCAGTCTTTTATAAAAACTGCCTTCAGGATATGGAAACCTATAAAGACATCAAGGGCATTAAACCTAAGCCCGGGAAACCGGATAATTTTACACCTATTTCCTGTCTTCCATGGCTTTCCTACACCGCCCATAGCAATGATACCCCGGTAACCTCGCCCCTGTTTTTTCCGGTTGTTCTTTTTGGAAAATATTTTGAGCAGAATGGTGAAATCCTTATTCCTTTTTCCGCCTATCTTCAGCATGCAGTATCCGATGGCTATCACACCTCTCTGTTCATAAATACCGTTCAGGAAATTGCAGAAGACTACAAAAACTGGATGAATATATAAATACCTTATATTATACAAAAAAGCTCTTAGACCTCCTCCCTTTATAAGGAAGATATCTAAGAGCTTTATTTTTATAATTTACTGAACAGAAATGAACTCTGCCATAATATAACCTGTTGTTCCTGCAAAAGCAACTCTGTACCAGACAGTACCGCTGCCATCGGTTTCAGCCCCTTCAATCAGTACAGATACACCGGATTTCAATGTGTTTGTAACTTCACTTCCGGAATCAGCACCGCCTCGAACATTAACCAATGCTACATTAATAACACCTTCACGGCCTGCTACATCCAAAGATGGTGTGCTATTGCCACCGCCATTGTCTCCGCCACCGTTATCAGTACCACCACCTATGGTAATGTAATCTGAAATCATATAACCTGAACCGCCATCGTATTCAATCTTATACCAGGTTGAACCGCTGCCATCCTGTTCTTCACCAACGATTGTAACCGTTGCTCCTGAAGAAAGGTTTCCTACGATACTGTTTCCAGTTCCGGCTCCGCTTCGTACATTGACATAGCTTCCGTTAACAGTTCCTGGCTTCTGCTCATATCCGCCGGTGCTGCCACCGCCGTTATCACCGCCGTTATCACCGCCGTTATCGCCGCCGCCATTGCCGCCAACTGTAATATAATCTGAAATCATATAGCCTTCGCGGCCTGCATAAGATATCTTATACCAGGTTGCACCGCTGCCATCTTTTTCTTCACCGGTAATCGTTACTGCTGTACCATTATTAAGACTTGTCACACGGCTGTGTTCTGTACCTGCTCCGGTACGCACATTAACGTAATCTGCATTAACGGTTCCATTACGAGGTTCTGTTGTTGTTCCGCCGCCGTTATTATTGCCACCGCTTTCTCCAATTGCTACATAATCAGAGTGCATGTAGCCTTCGCCGCCATCATACTTAATCGCATACCGCTTAGCACCGCTGCCGTCGGTTGCTTCACCAACAACTTTAATCGGTGTATTTACTGACAAAGTTGCCACAACACCATTATTCGTTCCGGCTCCGCTTCGTACATTAACTGAACTTGCGTTAACTGTTCCGTCTTTTTCCGGATAGGACGCACTGCCATTACCCGTATTCGTGTTGCCGCCGCTTTCGCCGGTAACATATTCGGAATGCATATATCCAACGGTGCCATTATAGTTAATCTTATACCATAACTCACCTGAACCATCTGTTTCTTCACCCAAAATACTGATACTTTCATCCTGTGATGCTACAGCCAGTACAGAATAGTTTGTACCTGCACCACTTCGGATATTAACATAGCTGGCATTAACCTTGCCTGGTTTACCATCTGTTGTAGAACCATTATTATTACCACTTTCTGTAATTTCTACATAAGCGCCAAAGACATAACCGGTCAGACCGTTAATAGCAACTCTGTACCAGAGACTTCCTGAACTGTCATTACCCTTACCTGTAATCGTAACACTTTCACCATTCTGAAGAGTGATATGATTTCCAACACTATCGGACAAGTATCCGTTATTCGTTCCTGCTCCGGTACGTACATTCAGGTAGGATGCACCTACATTAACAACACCCGTTGCAGAATAATCTTCTATCGTTGTGTTCGTTGAGCCACCAGGTAATGAACCGCCACTTCCGTTACCGGAGAATAAGGCAATACGTGTAACGCCATCATCTGAATAGCCACCAAATAATTTTGTATAGGAATAAGCCGGGTCCAAAATATTAATATTACCATTACCATCGGCTGAATCAATCGCTACCCAATAGGCACCATAACCAACAGAGGCTACAATGTAATATCCCTGATTCAGATAACTCTGAATCTGAGCAACCTTATCGTAACGGCTACCGGATAGATTAACGCCCCAGTTTGCCAGAGTAAAACCATCCACTGCACCATTAATCTTAGCCCAGTAAAGTTCTCCGTTTGAAGTAAATCCGCCGTTATTACCTAAATATGTACATAATTTACCAGGGTCTACGCCATTCTCATCGGCACATCCGGAATGAACCATCAACGTAGCAATGGCTGTTACTAAACATCCTGACTCCCACATCGTATCTGAACTCGGTGCCAGCAGAATATTACGCCAGCGGCTGTCACCCTGCTTCCAGCTTCGATACTCACCGGTTGCAGCTGTTAAAACCGCCCGGTCTTCCACAGCTTCTATCGTCGCTGTAGGTCCGCTATATTCATTCGCATAGGCGCCGACTGGTGCCGCTGCCAAAGATAATGAAGTCATAAAAAGAATTAATTTCTTATTCATAATATGTCCCTTCCAAAAGTTTTATTTCGTGAAATACTTTCTATATTCTAACATACTTCCCCTAAAATTTGAAGAGGTTTTGTAATATTTTATTAACTTTTAATTCACAACTCGTAAAAATATAGGTCTTTCTCCCATTTCCTGAACCCTAATTTCTCGGAAAATCGAATAGAATCTTTATTTTTCTTGTCAATTCTCAAAATTATCCGCGAAGCTTCTAATTCTTCCCGTGCATAGCCCAGGATTCCTTCGACTGCTTCCCTGCCATATCCCTGACCTGTATATTTCCCTGAAATCATATAGCCCAGCTCGTATTCCCCTTCTTCCCACTCCGCCAGAAAAAGGACCTGAATACCGCATCGTCCGATAATTCTGCCGTTATCTTTCAAACATACAGCCCATAGGCCGAATCCATAAAATCCATAAATATAATGAATATAGCTTTTTAATTTTTCTAATTCTTCTCCCCTGTCCGCAGACAGTGGCTGTAAAAACTGCGTATCACTTTCTTCGTATAAATCATATAGGGCATCTATGTCTTCCGCTTCAAATTCGCGTATAAACAGACGAGATGTTTCGATAACCGCTTCCTTCATATGCATCTTCCTTACCAGATAATAAATATCCCTCGGGCTGCTTCCTAACCCGAGGGATGTTGTTTTTATATTTCCTGTTCTTCTCTATAGAACAAACGATTCAATGCGCTGAAAATAGCACGGAAAGAAGAACGGTTGACGTTGGAGCTGACACCTACGCCATAAGCAGATGCTCCCGTATCGGAATCAACCAGTTCAATGTAGCTGGCTGCCTGGGAATCAGAGCCCATGGTCAATGCATGTTCATGATACATCGTCAGTTTTGTTCTGAAACCGGACTGTCTGCACAGAGCATGTTTCACAGCATCAATTGGTCCATTTCCATAACCTTCAATAATCTTCTCTACACCACGTTCTGTATATGTAAGAAGTACTTTGGTATCAAATTCACCAGCACCATCACTGATATCTTCAATCTTCGCTTTTCTAAAGTGCAATGGCTCTTTAGCATTGATATACATATTCCGGAAGATTTCCATAATCTGTTCTGGGGACACTTCACCCTGTACTTCAGATATTCTCTGAATCTTATCTGCAAGTTCTTTATGCATTTCCTTAGGAAGTTTAAAGCCATAGTACTGTTCCAGAACAAAGGCTACGCCGCCTTTACCGGACTGGCTGTTAATACGTACCAGCGGTTCATATTCTCTACCTACATCGGATGGGTCAATTGGAAGATATGGTACTTCCCAAATCTTTGAACCTCTTTCGTGCAATGCCTGCATACCTTTGCTGATAGCATCCTGATGAGACCCCGAAAATGCTGTAAATACAAGTTTTCCAGCATAAGGATGTCTCGGTGGCACGCTCATCTTATTACAGCGTTCAAAAACCTCGATAATTTTATTCACATTCTCAATGTTCAACTCCGGATTAATTCCCTGAGAGAACATATTATAAGCTATATTTAAAATATCTACATTACCGGTACGTTCGCCATTGCCAAAAAGTGTACCCTCTACTCTGTCAGCTCCTGCCAAAAGAGCCAGCTCTGCTGCAGCAACACCACATCCACGGTCATTATGAGGATGAATACTTAAAATGACTTTCTCCCGTTCTGTAAAATGGGTGCTCATCCATTCAATCTGATCCGCATAAACATTGGCCGTTGTCATCTCTACCGTTGCAGGTAAATTAAAGATAATCGGACGCTCTACTGTTGGCTGCCATACATCTTTAACAGCTTCACAGACTTCCAATGCGTACTCAACTTCGGTACCTGTAAAACTTTCCGGTGAATACTCAAGCCAGATATTACCATCAAAATTCTTCGCACCCTCTTTAACCATCTGAGTACCTTCAATAGCAATCTGTTTGATATCATCTTTATTCATATGAAATACAACATCACGCTGAAGAGTAGATGTTGAATTATAGATATGGAATACAACATTCTTAATTCCCTGAATTGCTTCAAAGGTTTTATCAACTAAATGCTGACGACACTGGCACAATACCTGTACCTTAACATCATCAGGAATTAACTTCTTTTCTACTAAAGTCCGAAGGAAATCATACTCCAGCTGGGAAGCGGATGGAAATCCAATCTCAATCTCCTTGAATCCCAATTCTACCAGCAGGTTGAAATATTCCAGCTTCTCCTCAACCACCATCGGGTCAATCAAAGCCTGATTACCATCTCGTAAATCCACACTGCACCATACCGGTGCTTTCTGAATTTCTTTTTCCGGCCATGTGCGCTCAGGAAAATTCAACACAGGCACTCGTTTATATCTTTGATAATTCAACATCTATTTTTCCTCCTAAATTACAACATCCAAATACGTAGCTTTTACTTTATCAAATTAGCACTTTCATGTCAAGTAGTCTCCGACATCCCCATCAGGCTGTCAGCTTCCTTCTATTTGTACTGATGTCTCCGACATCCCCCATCTCACAGCAGAGCTGTTCGATGATGGACATTCGCCAAATGTCCCTCCGTGCAAGCACGGGGCCGCTTGGCTCATTGTCAGCACAAAAAAGAGTATTGCCAAAGCAATACTCCAACATACTCACAGATATAATCACCAAACTATTCGCCCAGGCCGGACTCTATCACTCTTCGCATAGCTTCAAGAGCTTCTTCCTCATCCTCGCCATCACAGCATAGTTCAATAACGTCCCCACATTTGACGCAGGCACCTAAAACGCTCAATACGCTCTTCGCATTGGCCGTACTGCCCTTCGCACCAAATGTAATCAGTGATCTGAATCGCATTGCTTCTTTACAAACAATTCCCGCCGGTCGTAGGTGTAGGCCTGAAAGATTTGTGACTTTAATTTTTTCGCTTACCATAATATCTTCTCTCCCTGCATTTCGCAATTAAAACTTTCACTTAACGACACATATAAAATGTTACCACTTTTTCAACTTCAAGGCAACCTTTTATCCTGGAAAAATTATTTTTCAGCCCACAGACTTTTTATGTCTGTGAGCTGTTTAATCATCCAACTATTTGGCTTCTATTCGGACCTGTACAGCGACATCCGAGGCCAGCTTTACATCATCGCTGCCACTCATCTGCAAATTAAGGCTATGGGTTCCCGGTTCCAGATTTGTAACATCCAGTGCGAATTTTAATTTGGACCGGTCAAGGGTTTCCAAATCTGTATTTATTCCAGATAATGTATATGGAATCGATGTTTCACCCACGATTGAATATTTATAATTTTCTGACTTTCCTGTTAAATCTACGGCTTCAAAGTTTATAGTTCCGCCGGCTCTTTCGTATTTACCGACTTTCACTGCCAGCTTCGCTGTTTTATCTGTATCCGGATTTGCAAGCACAGCGCCTTGACTCTTAACGATACTTTCCAAATCCACTTCATCTTCCAGATTCTCAGAAATACCTTCTGCCACATAGTCATCCAGCGTAATCTCTGAAATGCTGTCCAGAACTTCCTGACTTCCTGCAATCTCAACTTCAGATGGTGTATAATCCAAAGATTCAATACCGTAGCCTTCTGCCGTTGTTACATCAATATTCCATTTAACCGGAACTGTCTTTGTATTCAGCAAGGTAACATTCACCTTCAACTGTTCTTCACTGAATGTAATATCTGTACTGTCAATCTCATTACCTGCAGAATCATATAATGTCGGTGTCACTACAAATGAACCGTTATCTGCCATACCAGACACATTGATAACCGCATAAACACTTGAAATACGGTCAATCGTTGTCTTTGCACCTTCGATTCGAATCATATTCGGCTCGATGGTTATATTGCCAAGGGCCTTTCCGGTAATGACGTCGCCCTCTGCTTTTGCCGCCACCATCTTATCCACCGTTGCCAAATCTTCAATCGTCACACGCATCATCGTATTGGCACCTTTAACAATCGTTACCTGATTCGAATAACGCAATGCTGTTATCTCAATAGGAACTGCTCCGGTAAAGGACAGATTGGCAAAGTCTGCTACAGCCTCAAAGTCTTTCACTGTCAGCGTCTTCAAAACCGACTGTCGTGCACGGACGGTAATGCTTACCGTATTTCCGGAAACAACCTCATAGGTTCTGTCATTCTCACTGAAAAGGTTCTCATTCATCTTCGTCACTGGAAGCTCCAAAACCTTTGTCTGCTCCGGATCCTCAATACTTACTACAACGAGCCAGAAAATAATCGCCAACAGTAACGATATGAGCTTCATGCCTAGATTATTCGTTAGCTTTTTTCTCATCTTTGCTGTTTCTCCTCCATCGGCTTCGTTTAGGTGGTTCCTGACTCTTCATCAGGGTACTGAGCTGCTCCTTGAGTTCATCCTGATTCAATCCGCGGAAAAGCATTCCATCATGAGCGACAGAAATCATACCTGTTTCTTCGGATACAATCAGGGTAATACTGTCTGAAACCTCGCTGATACCGACACCGGCACGATGGCGGGTTCCCAGTTCTTTGCTTAAAAGCATATTGTCCGACAACGGAAGGTAACAGGTTGCCGCAACAATACGGTTATTTCTTATAAATACAGCACCATCATGCAATGGTGTATTGTGCTCAAAAATATTAATCAAAAGCTGGCTGCTAACCAGAGAATCCAGAAAAATTCCCGTACGTTCATATTCACTGAGGCGTACCTTCTGTTCAACAACAATCAGTGCTCCTGTATGAGCTTTAGACATCTCCATACAAGCTTTAACAATCTCCATCTTTGTTTTCTCAATAGTCTTCGTTGCCTGTTCGTCCACAGCTGAAGCACTGCCGAAATTAATAAAAGAAGATAAAATATTCTTTCGTCCAAGCTGCTCTAAAGCGCGTCGAAGTTCCGGCTGAAAAACAACAAAAATTGAAATAATCGTTACACTGATTAAATTCTGGAACAACCATAAAATCGTACTCATCTGGAAAATGTAGGCAAACAGCACGAAAGCAAAAATCACAAGTATACCTTTAAGCAATGTCCATGCTCTGGTATCCCGAATCCATATGAGAACGTAATATATCAATACACTGATAATTAAAATCTCAAGTATGCCCGTCAGACGAATAGCCGGTATCGATGAAATGATTCGATTAAAAGCATCTGATATTCCTGTCATGCTGCACCTCCCTTTCCATTTATTTTATAAAATCTTATTTCTGATCTAATTCATCAAAATCAAATCCATCAAAAGACAACTCATCAAAATCATTGACAACCGTTTCTTTATTCTCCGTCTCCTTCGGTGGTGCAACCATCGTATCACCTGTTGGAGGTGTTGCCGGAATTTCTTTTGCAACAGTTTCTTCTAACGCTTTTTCTTTCTTTTTAGATTTCTTAAGCTTTCCAAAAGGTTTCTTATTCACATCTCTTACGTTTCGCTCTGCCTGAGTCACCTGAAGCTTTGGAACTGCCTTAACATAATAGTAGTAGTCATCATCTTCAAACTGAAGCATTTCTTTTCGTGCATAATCCAGCGTACAGGACATAAACCGGATAAGTGCCGCCAGAAGTCCACCGATAATAGAACCTATAACAACCATTCCAATATTGATATTCTCAACAGTGGATGCCTGCATGGCTAAACCAATCACATTCACCAAAGTTCCAGCTGCAATAGCAATATACCACGCATAATCTACGGTCAGTCTGGAAATCGCATATACAACCAGAATAACCAAAGTAAATACAACTATATAGGCAATGACTTCTTTATCAGCAAGAAGTTTTTCAAAAACATACTGATAGCTTGTCATAATTCCCTGAACATCTGTGCCCGGGTCACCAAGAGCTGCTGCGTCTTTAAGATACTCGACAATCTTCATGAAAACAACACCAAATGCAATTGGAAGTGCTGCAAATGGATTAAATGCCATGGCACCAATCAATGGAATCATATAATGAAGATTAAACTGGGCCAGAACCGGGTAAAGAATAATTAAAATCCCCTGACTTGGAGCAAATTTCAAATAAATGAAGTAGAACAGCAAAAAGACAACTAAGCCAATCACTGAAAGAACCATCGATAATTCAAAAAGATGCAGTAACACAACCAGCGCAAATATAAGCACAAAGATGGATACAGGCACTACTGCACAGATAACAGATAAAAACAAAGTCGGTACAATACCGGTTATAGCTTCAAAATATCCCAACTCACCATTAATAAAATTAAAAGCCAGGAAGGCCAGAATGAACTTGCCAACAGCCTGAACCGCATATTCATAATTCTTATAAAATCCTACAATCTTTTCTTTAACTACTAACAAACTTGTCATTACGCAATGTCCTCCGTCAAATTCATTTTATCCTGAGCTTTTTCGATTTCTTCAATCGCCTTTAAATCTTTATAATACCAGCGTACCCGTTTCTGGGTATCTGCATATTTCCATCCGTAGAATATAATACTTATAGCAGCAAAAATAATCATAACTACAACATAACAAATTAATACGGTTCTTCCAAAGGCCATCAGGTCCATCCCAACAATGTTCTCCATATAATATTCCGCTCTGAGAACCAGATATAAACCAAAACAGATAACGAATCCAACCGTTACACCAATGAGCGTTTTCAACATATTCAGCCGTACATAATCACCCTGATAATACCGGTTAATAGCTAAATCTTCTTTCCCCTGCCCCTTTTCATACATCGCACAGCGGCTCATAACCCGGATTTTATCTTCATTGAGCATATTAACACCTCACACTTATCTATCTTATTTTTAATTGCACCTATTTATTCCATTTTACGCATAAAAAGGCATTATTTAAGATTATATCATAAAAAAATATAAAAGTCACCCCAAATCCTATGGACATACTTCATTTCAGTTGTATAATATAGACAGTAAATTTTTAGCAAAGGAGCCTGACTTTTATGAGTAATATGCAACCTCTTATTATATCCGAAGACATGATTAAAGACTGGAACCGGAAATTTTCCGAATCAGCTACAGCCGGTATCTATCGGAGTGAAGTTTTAAAATCCGGTGCTGCACCCGATGATATTGAACGTCTTATGGGCCACTTTACAGAACAGATTCGTTCTTCCCTGTCCACCCTGTCTCCATCGGAGCTGGCGGCTATGGCAGCAAAACGACTTTCTGATATTCGTCCCTTTACAGATAAGAATAAAGAAACAGCCGAGGCTTTAAAGGACTTCATTTTAAACCACTATAACTGTTCCCAGAACATCGACGGTGAAGAACTTTTCTCAAATCCGATTATTTTCAACTAATGCTTTTAAATGCATTCTACAAAAAACGGGCATATCCTCTTTCAAGGATATGCCCGTTTATGTATTCTGATTATTCTTCCGTTGTTAATACAAACTTGTGAACAATTCCCGCGATTGCTGCACCTGCAAGCGGAGCAACAATGAACAGCCAAACCTGTTTGAGCGCTAAGCCACCAGCTAATAAAGCAGGTCCAAAGCTTCTTGCAGGGTTTACGGATGTTCCTGTGAAAGGAATACCAAGAATATGAATCAATACCAGTGTCAGACCAATCATAAGTCCTGCAACGCTGGAGAATTCCGGTTTCGATGTCACACCAAGAATCAGTAAAACAAATACGAATGTCAATACAACTTCTACCAGGAATGCAACACCCATGGATGTTCCAAGAGCACTTGCTTCAGCATAGCCATTCTGTCCCAATGATTCGTTACTTCCAAAGAAGATGGTTAAGATTCCGGCTCCGGCGATACCACCGATAAACTGAGCAACAACATAACCAATAAAATCTTTGACTTCCATCTTTCCTGCAACGAGTAATCCAAAGGATACTGCCGGATTAATGTGGCATCCGGAAACATTTCCAATAGAATATGCCATAGCAACGATAGATAAGCCGAATGCAAACGCAATCAATAATGTGGAAAATGCAAGCGGAACAGTCTGTCCGGCATTTCCTAATAATGTGTTTGCTGCTACTGCACTACCACAGCCAAAAATGACTAATACTGCAGTGCCGATAAATTCAGCGATGTACTTTTTCATAACAATCTCTCCCTTTAATGTAATTTTTTATTCCTTATTATACTAGCACTTTTCGACAAATTACACAACAATGTTTCACGTAAAATACAAGTTAAAAGTCTTCCTCTTTCTTACGCATCTTGTAACCTGTCACTGCTAAAACTGCAATTGCCATAAGCAGAACTGCATAGGCAAGACTGTTATTTGAAGCATCTCCTGTTTTAACATTATTATCTGTTCCTGCTGTTACTGCAGTCTGTGTATCTCTTACAACAATCAGATTATCAAAATAACCCGATTCTGTTAAGGCATAGCCTGCGCCGCTGGATACGCTGCCACTGACAGCACTTACTTTTCCATCGGTTCCCATCTTAAAGACGCGATTCTGAGTAAGCACTTCATAGCCTGCCGGTGCTTTTGTTTCTTTCAGGTTATATTCCTCACCGCCAACCAGCTGTCCATTCATCGTAATAGTTCCATCAGCACCTGTTGTCACTGTCATAGATGTACTTCCATCTGCAAATTTTCCGGTAACCGTAAATTCTGCACCCTGAAGTCCTGTGTCCGACGTGGTACCTGTCTTTCGAATACGAAGTTTGGTCTTGTAGTTATAAAATGCATGTCCATCGCTCATCAGCTCAATTGGCTGACTGAAATCACTGAACTGATTAAAAGTAAATTCAGCAGACTCTATGGTTGCTATTGGATTACCAGCAGCATCTCTTCCGGTTGAACCATAGCCGGCAGCCGTCTGGGTTTCTACCAGTTTATAAGTTCCCCAGTCGATATTGCTGATATTCAACTGTCCATTTTGTGTTTTGAGATTCTCCTGAACCGCTGTAAATGTTCCTGCTGCCTCATCCTTCTTCATCAGAGCGAACACAGCATCATTCACTGCCGCCTGGTTTTCACCATCTGCTTTATGAAGGATAACCGAACCACGAAGTCTTGTATTGATAACTCCTGCCTCACCGGTATTTCCCATTGTATCAGTGAATCTATCTGTTGTCAGGTTTTCGCCATTCAGTGTAATCACTGTATTGTGGTCTGCTTCTTTCACTGTGAAGGTTGTTTTGAAGGATTCATGTTCTTTGCCGCTGCCCTGCTTCTGTGCAATATCATAACCGGCCGCTGAAGTTTCTTCTAAGGTATAAGTACCTGTTTCCAGATTTTCAAAAAGGACTTTTCCTTCGCCGTCTACGACTTTGACTTCCTTATAATCTGTACCTGTTAAAGTGAACTCAACCCACTGAGTAATTGGCTGATTATCCTCATCCAGTTTTGTCAGAGACAGGGCTGCTTTCGCCTTTTCATTGGCAATACTCATATCCTGCATATCTGCATTTTCCGCATCATCTGCCACCTGAAGATACTTGCTGTAATCTTCCGGCGTCTGACCTTCATCATAGAGAATTTCTGCTCTTGTACGGCGTTTGCCGTCCGCATCTTCCTGACTTACCATTTTAAAGTATACCGGTTTCTCTAATGGTGCATAACTTGCCGGTCCCGTTGTTTCCTGAAGTTTATAGATATAATCCGTTCCTTCGCCGGATTCAATCAGAACCTTGGATAAAGTAACTTCACCCTGCTCATTTGTACCAAAGCTTCGAGTTTCCTCCTCGGTTCCACCTGCAAATACACCGGTCACACTAAAGATAGCACCTGTCAGACTTTCGCCATCCATGTCTGTCTTTTTCAGTTTCAGTTCAATTGGTTCATCTCGCTGGGTAATGACCGGATTGCCATCCCCATCATAATCTACCCAATAACCGTTATTCCCTTTATCTCCGGTCTCACCAATTAAGGAAATTTCCAGAGCCGGTTCACCTTTAGCATTTAATTTTGCTCCTGCAACTTCAAACTGAACATCGATACCCATTTCAAAACCATTCGGAGGAACAACTTCTTTAATCCGATAGGTTTCTCCTACAATCAGGCGGCCTTTTAATGCATTGTTTAAATCGTCCTGTCCTGTTGTCGTTACAGTGATTGTTGCCTCTCCAGCTGCACGTGAAGCCTTTGCCTCAACTGCCTGGTATCTGTCTGCCGCAAATCGGCCTGTAATTTCAAAGGTGCAATTTGCCAGCAATGGGTCCTCTGTATTTCCAATCGCTGACATATCCCGTTTGAAAATCATCATACCTGTCGGCTGATTCCAGAAAGTCATCTGACGATTTGCTTCATCATAAGCTGCCACATCACTTTCCAGACCTTTTACAACTCCGTCTTTCCCCATGGTAAATGTAACGCTAAACAGTTCCGGATGTTCTGCCAGAACAGGCATTGCACCTTCCGGTGCCTTCGTTTCTGTCAGTGTGTACGTATCTCCACCAATCAACTCACCTGTAATCGCCTCGGCCTCTGTGCCGGATGTAAACTTAATTTCTGTATTTCCACCGGCAAAGGTCTTTCCACTCTCCGGTGTCAATGTGAATTCCGCACCAGCCAGACCCGTTTCTGTAGTGTCACCTACCAGACGTTTCAGGAAGGATATAGCGATTTGTGAATCTAAAACGGTAAGTATTTCGATATTACTGTCTGTCGTGTCTGTTACAGAAGAGGTTGCCTTGCCATCTGCATCTACGGTAAACTCAATATCAGCAGCAAGCATATATCCCTTTGGAGCCTGAGTTTCTTTCAGTATGTAGGTATTACCTGCAATCAGTTTTCCATTAAGGCCATCCGCCATATTGCTGTCATTTAAAACAATCTTTTCAGCATCATTTGTAAATGCACTGCCTTCTTTTGGAGTCACTTCAAAGACGGCATCCTGTAATGTCTTTTTACCCTCTGCATCCTTCTTCACAATGCCTATCTGAATCGGTGTATCCACTGCCGTGATAGTATTGCTGAAGAATGTACTTTCGGTCATTACATATCCCTCACCTGTTGTCACATTGCCACTGACTGCTGTCACCTTACCATCAGTATCCATCGTAAATACCAAGTCTGTAGTGATAAGTTCATAGCCCTTTGGTGCTTGTGTTTCATGGAGCGTATACTGCTCGCCACCGATTAAAACGCCTTCCAATGTAATTTCGCCATTTGCCACAACGACCGGCAGACTACCGGTTACTGTATGACTTTCTGCATCTACATATTTACCTGTCAGAGTAAATTCTGCACCATCCAGACTGGTTGCACCATCTGTACCGGATTTCTGAATCTTAAGCTTCGTCTTATAATTATAGAAATTATGTTCATCTACTTTTAATTCAATATCCTTTGTACTTGTACGATTTATTGTAAATTCTACTGTTGCCAGAACATCATTGGTTGCACTATCCGTTGTGCTGTATCCATCTTTCGCCGTTGTTTCAACCAACTGATAAGTTCCCCAGTCAAGACCTGTAATGGTCAGCTGTCCCGCTGCGTCAAGCTCTGTTCCTGTCAGATTCTCTGTTGGAACCTCCTCATATTCATAACTGTTGCCCGTAAAGAGATTCTTCAGCCAATCACCAAATCCACCGGACGCCTGTTTCTTGAGCAGTTTGAATTCAACACCTTTAAGTGCATCATGACTCACGCCATCTTCTTTATAAAGGGTGACACTTCCTAAACTTCTAGGATTAGTAATACCATTTTCATCATAGGTTCCTGTTATATTGGAAGCTCGCCCCGAAGTTCCCAGGGTTTCCTGGTTCAGGGTAATTGTCTGTCCATTGTCGGCTTCGCCAATGACGATATCCGCTTCAAACGGTGTTGTTATATTATAGCCTGTTGCCGCTGTTTCTTTAATATGATAGGTTCCCTTTGTCAAACCGGCAAAGGTAACGACACCATGTTCATCAATGTTTTCTGTCTGAGTCGAAAAGGCGGTTACACCTGACGGATAGGTTTTGCCATCCGCATTATTACTAAGTTTTTCCAGCTTGAAAGTGACATTTTTATCAATCGCTGTTTTATCTGCTGCATCATATTTCGTCAAAGAAATGGATGCACTAAACGGACTATTTGTAACCGGTACGGTTTGAACCGCCGGCTGAGTTGTTCCCGAGGTTACAATAGTCGCCGTACCTGCAGGTCCGGCCATCAATGTGGAATCTGCCGTGGCCAGCGTTTCAACAAAATAATAGGTGCCACTCGGCAGTCCATCCGCTAAGGTTTTCCCCGACTCTGAAGCATTCGTCGCCGTATTGTTCTGGCTTGTCCACTCACCGTCTTCATTGGTAACAACAGCTGTTGTAATCACTGTATCATTTGCAGGGACCGGTGTTGCTCCCGTCTGACGGTATAAAGTAAATGTAACCCCCTCTAAGCCGTCCGCACTGCCTGTCAAACCTTTTTCGAGTTTGATATGACCACGAATCCGTGAATCTGTAATCGCTACCACATTGTTCGTTGTACCGCTGATTTTACCATCATCACCGATAGCGAATGTACGGTTTCCTGCTGTCAGATAGCCACTTGGTGTTTTTGTTTCACTGATAGTATAAGTTCCGATAGGAAGCCCTTCTATATTACCTGTTGTAGAATCAATAGATAGCACATTATATTTAGCATCCGTGCTACTCTTTGTAAGGGCATAGCCATCAGTATCATGCTTCCATGTAAATACTGCACCACTGGCATCGGATACAGTTAACTCCACCCCCGCATCTATAATCTCTGCATTGGTTTCACTGTCCAGTTTGGAGAGTTTAAAGCGAGTAAGCCAATTATGTATGCTCACTGCCTCCTTATATCCATCTGTTCCAACAGTTCCTGCCACATCAACAGCTGGATCTTTCCTTTTAAAAAATCCACTTGGAACTGTAGGCGTTGTTGTCCCGTCCGGATTCACAACCACTTCCTCCAGGCTGTAGGTTATAGGCTGTGCAGTTCCTGCTGTATCATAGCTATATTGCGCCAGACCTTCAAAGTCCACTGCCACAAGAGTTATAGCACCACTAAAAGTAAACGTCTTTACAAGCGGTGTTCTAAAAGATTCGCCATTCTTCTTTAATTCCACTGTAACCTGTGTACCAGCCGCCGGATAATAATTATTATCTGTAGTTCGCCACGACTTAGTGGCTCGAACAGTCATGGTCGGTGTCAGACTATTCGTCGTCGATGTAACCGATGCAAACTGGTCATCCGATGCTGTTGTAACCGTTCCTGCAACAATCTGACTATTGTCTGCTGTCACAGCCGTCGGGTTCAGTGTAACTCCCCGCTCAAGCTTATTACAAACCTCATCCTTCTCATACCCTGCCGGTGTAATTTCCACTGCCGCATAGATATATTCTGTACCTGCCGTATTCTTTTTAGGGAAAGGTCCAAATTCCATCATTACCGAATTATTCTGACCATCCTGGCCATTCGGTGCCTGTACCCGTAAAATAACATATTTATCCGAAGTATTCTTTACCTGTTCCCAATCGCCGCCTTCAACTTTTCTAAACAAGGCAAAATCTGCCTTCCAGGTTGCTCTTGTTGCATCGGTTACACTTCGGGTATCGTAAGCATCATTACTGTCATTTATCCATTGTTTTCGAATACGCACAGAAACATTTGTATTATCTTCCAATGTATTGGTAATCCCCGTAACATCTGCCGTGTTTCCAGTGGATAACGTAAGCCGTGCACTTGGTGTATATGGACTTTCATTACTTGTATAAGCAATATCTGTCGTCGCTGTAAAATTAACCGTATATCCGCCTTCGATTGTTCCCGACGGATTGACTGTACCGCCGATATTCACCTCTACAGCCTGATAAGACACCGGCACAATATTCCCCGAATCCTCAACATAGGCTGGGAGTTCACTGTAAGAAGCACCCCAGGATGTTGCCGCAGACAAGGTCTTAAATCCTGTATCTGAGGCAGTTGGGAAACTAACACTGGCTTTCTGCCATGTACCACTCGTTCCAATCTTGGCATATAATTCAACAATCACCTGTGTTGGACGAAGTCCATAGGCATCATCACCACTCCATGTCTTCGTTACATTCAGTGATTTTTTGTTGGTATTTGTTAATACCGGCATCGTAATATTCCCACCAGCTGCCACTGTTCCTCTGGCAGAATCTACTCTGCCGTTATCACTTGCTGTATATCCTGTTACCGTCGACTCTACGATTACATATTTCCAGGCCACAGCACTCGGTGCATAGCGGTCAAGATTGGAAATCGTATACGTCCACTCATTTGCGTTTGATGGGGACTGACTCCATGTCATATAATTGGCATTTTCTGGATTTGTCGTCTGTACCGTAATCTCTTCTTCCGGAATTGCCGGAGCTCCACCTTCCAGGGCCTGAGCAGGAGCATAACGGTAGACCTTCATATTATTTGCAGCAAAATCACTCATTGCCGGTCTGGTATTATAGGTATTTCCATTATCGTCCCACACCTTACTGCCCGTTACAGAAATATTTTCCACATCCGGCTGATAAGTGTTGGTAAAAGAAATACTCTGAGGTGCTGCTATCGTTGCCGCTGCATCTAAGACGAAAGTTGCTGATTTCTGAGGCTTGGTATTATTCGCCGTATCTGTATAACTGTATCCTAAAAGAAGCGTTTCTTCTATATAGTAATAATAGTTCTTTCCTGTAGGTGCATAAATTCTCAGCTTGGAATCTGTGAAAGTCTTGCTGCCGGAAGTTGCATTTCCCGCTGGCAATATCTGGGTTTCCACCAGTTCCGGAGCTGTCACACTGATATCACTATCCGAAATGTGAATGGTATTCGTATTCTTTGAAGCATCATTTGAAACGTATTGACGATAAAGCTTAAATTCAACCCCCGGATAACGATACTTTCCGGCTAAATCTCCTGCCAGTATACCACTCCAGTTTTTATCCACCTTCAAATGACCTGTGTTCTTCTCATCTGAAGTATCATAAACATTTGTAATAATAAAGTCGTTGACTTCACCCGGAAGTTTCTCATAGGTCGTTGCTTCCAGATTCGTCGCATTCGCCACTTCTTCTTCAACAGAATAAATATAGAGTCTGCCCTGCTCATTATATTTAGGCAATGGTTCATTCGCTGCATTCTTACTTATTGTAAAACCAAAATTATTGGTTCCTGCAATTCGGGTCAGTTCTGTCATGGACGCAATATTCTTTTCCATTTCAGACGTGGCAACACCTTGCGCAATTCGATTCACCGTGATTTTCAACTCCGGAAAATCCGTTGCAGGCCATCCGGATGGAACATTCTGCCATACTTTTCGTCCGGAAATCGTAACATCTGCTCCGATACGATTCAAAAACCAGCCATTTTCCGGAATCATCTGAAAGTCTTCCTCTCCGGTTCCTGCTGTTTTAGAAAGGGTATAGGTTGCCCCATCGGTTCCCAGAACTGCAAAGCTTGTGGATTCTGCCCCTGCTGTCGGTTTTGTATTAAAGAATTGCACCGGCATATAATCAAAGGCTTCCATATTCACTTTGCAGCCTTCCGTTGCAAAGTATAAAATTTCTGCACCATTTTCATCGTACATCGGCAGATTATCATCAAAAATACATGCCCATTCATAAGCATTTGTACGTGTCCAGCTTCTGCGTGGATATGGGGCAACCTCCTTAACGGTTCGGGTTGTTCCATCTGCATTCAAAGTGGCACTGTACAAAGTCATAAAGATATCCGGTCTTACTCCCCGGCTATAGTTATACTCATCCTGCCATAACTTGTTAAAGGTTACCACCTTTGTTGCCGAACGGCGGTTGGCCAATTCAATATTCTGAGTATCCTGCACATAAGTTGCCTTATAACTCTGGGCAACCTGCTGACACTGATATGGTGCAGCCAGATTCTGTTCTTCAACTGTATAATGAAGAATTCGTCCTTTGGCATCATACTTTGGCAGGTTATAGAAATAGTAGGACTTTCCATCACCTGTTGATAAAGTCTGCGCCGATGCCACGGACGTACCTGTGTCATTTTTTATATCCACATCTGACGGGCTTCCAATAACATCATTGACCGTTACCACGCCCTTGCTGGCATCATCTGTATTCGCTGTGCCCTGTATAGTCACCGATGTATCTGAATAGCCATCATCACCATCGGTCTTTAATACAAGGACAACATTACTCGGCCGGTTATTATTTTCATTATTGCCATCCAGCCAGGTTTTATCAACTTTTACATTCACCGTTCCAATACGACGGTTGGTGACCTGTAATTCACCTTTTTCTCCAACACCATAATAAGCTTCGTAAATATAGCTGCTGTCTGCACCTGTAATACGGTCGATGGTTGCTGATGTACCATTTACCCGGTCTGGTGCGCCACCGGTACTCTCCGTATATGCTGCTCCCGAATTATAAACATCATATTCGGCGGAGCTTCCTGTACCAATGCCGACTTCACGAATGTAGTACTGGTCATTTCCCAGATTACCATATAGAAGATTTTTATCTGCATCATACTCGGAAATATCAAGCTGGGCACGCCAGTTCTGAGCACTTGTCAAAGTATAAGTTCCAAAGTAATGGTCACTTGTTTCGTCCCCTTGGGCTTTACGATAAAGAGCAATCTGTACAGGCCGTCTATTTGGTTCATCACCATCATCCAGCCATTCTTTACGAATCCAGATGGATTTGCCCGGTCCTACAGGTGCGTTCTTTAACTGACAGTCAAAATATTTATTATTTTCATCTATGACATCATAAGCGACTCCGGAATACCAGCTTGGAGTGGATGAAGCTTCATTAACGACATAGGTATACTTCATGCCATCTTCATCGTATTTTGGTAAATCCGTATATTCATAAAAGAAGTTATCAGCTGCATCTAAGGTAACATGGGATGTTCCTTGTGTTTTGTCTCCTTTTATCCATGTAAATGGTGTCGCATCATCTCGGTACAGGTCCATAGCAACACTTGCATTCGCCGGTGCCTTTTTACCATAAATGGTATGACCATCGCCATCTGTCAGAACATCACCGCTATCATCCAACTGGGCCCACAGTTTGTCCACCGTATAAGTTGTTGTACCCTTTAACTGATTGGTCACTGTTGTCAGGCTTGTTCCATCTTCCTGTATGGTGGTTTCTACGGTCGATGTGTAATACTCATCGTCTTTCCATTTTTTGATAAATTCTCCGGGGCTTTGTTATGGGACAGTTCAAAACGTCCATCGGTACCAATATCAACCGCCACACCATTCTCTTTAATCTCTTTTTCAACCCATTGATATTCCAATGGAATTCCCAGTTCACTATACTGACTGACAGATACAGAGCCTCCCTGAATCAGATTTTCAGCAATAAAGTTATCAATTTTCTGGGTTGTCGTAGTATCCGTCCAGGCTGCATCTGCTCTGGCTGTCGTGGATTTTTCTCTCTGCTGAAGTCCTAATGTGACTTCAATATTTGATAAATCATCCTGATAATGAGCAGCTTTCCATATCTTTTTCCATGCGACTGTCGTCTGACCGGTAATACGGTTTGCAATAATTCCATCATCATATATCGAACGGTCACCCGGATCATCGTTTCTGTCCTGTTCTACAATATCCGTGACAGTACCGCTCTTTTCCGGATACTCAGTATAGGACTGTAAATGTACCTGCTCATAAATGCCTGCATTTGTTCCTGACAGGCTCTCCAGTGTCAGGTATCTATATAAATAGCCTTCCGGGTCATACTTATCCAGATTCTCCAGCTTACACGGAACAATGTTGCTTGCCTTGCCCACTGAAATTGAGATATTATTATTCGCAGCATCTGTAACCTGTGCAGCTTCTTTGTAACTGGAACCAACACCCTCAATGGTATATCTCCAAAGATAAAGGGTTGAATCCGGACGTTCTACACTTCCATCATCCAGCCATACTTTTGTTGCCGAATAGTCTGTCTTTCCCATGATTGTCAGGATTAAACTTCCACCATCATGGCACTCTGTGATATTACTTCCGAAGTTTGTACTGTTTTTATTATCATAAGAAGGTTTATAATAATCGCCGTTATCCTTATCTTCAATAAGTTTATCTCCTGTCGCCTGCAGATAATAAACGATTTCCACCTTGTCATCGTTAAACTCAGGAAGATTCTTTAACCTTACCGTATAGGTGCCGTCTCCATTTGCTGCACCAGCTTTATCATACTCAACAGGATAATCCGTACTATTTAAAACCTTATTTGTCAAACCACTTAATGGGCCAAAATCTATGGTGTTCGCTCCAACTTTTCCCCAGAGATGAATCTCTGCCGCAAATGCCTCCACATCTCTGTCTGTAATGCCATCTTTAACATCCACGATAAAAGAGGAATTATCCTTCTCACGGTTAATCCAAACATTACTATATCCATCTTGTGTCTCTTTATATTCCGGCTTCAGATAGTTCGTTCCCGCCGTTGCCGTCTGATTCAATTCCCATGTGACATCTACCGCCGGCGCCTCACCTACAGCTACTTTTGTCGGCACATTTAACAGATAAGCATCATAGGTTCCTGTACCCTGCTGTTTCACAAAGTCCTTATACTTATCCTCCGTAATACCAAGATATGTAAGTGCATTTTCCTTATTATATGTATATGTATTCTCACCAATAGTAAATTTTGCTTCTAAAGTAACTGCCGGATGGGCATCTGTATTATCCAGCCAGAAAATGTTGATCGGCTTATCTTCATAGGCCGATGGTACAGCTGTCGCTGCTCTGCCGGCTGCAAAAAGCATCGGTGTATCACTGTTGCTCTGGGATTCACTATATATAAACTCCGCTGCTGCTGTGTCTCCGTTAATATCTATGCCTTCAGTCTTGGGAAGAAATCCCTCAACAGCTGTTGGCTGAATTCTGTAAAATGCCTGACTGCCATCAGCACTCGTTGTAAAAAGCCCTTTAACCGAATAATTCCACTTCTCAGAATCTTCGTCATCCTGGGCATAATCTATCTTGTAGGTTTCATATTTTTCGCCATCACCCTGTCTTACAATGATAAACTGTTTAGCAAAATAAGCTTCCATCTCAGGATGAACTGCATCTTCGCTAGTGGTCTTCCAGGAAATAGAACCGCTTACCTGATAGGCTGGCAAAGTATTTTCAAAAGTCTTTTCACCTTCAAGCTTGGTTTCATCATCGCCGGCGACCAGCTTCACTTCTTCTAAAGTCTTCTCATATCCCGCCGGGGCTTCTTCTTTCACCGTATAAGTTATAGGTGTTACGCCATCCTCCTGCATCACAGGAAGCTTCTTTATATTATAGGTATATATCTGAGCCTCTTCGGTCTCTTCCGGCACTGAAGACTCAAGTTCCATCTCAGGCTGTACTTCCATCTTCTCACCATCTGCATAGATGGTCAAAAATGCTTCAGGATGTTCCTCGTCAAACCGCCGCTGGGACAGGTCACTTTCATCCGTCCATGATACCTTTATCTGACCGGTCTTTTCTGTTATTTCCACCGGTGGCTCCGTATCTTCCTCTATAGACTCTGTCGTTGTTTCTTTCGATTCAACCGTTTCTGTCGGTTCTTCACTTTCCACCGGCTCCGTATCTGTTTCAGATTCCGTCTCAGATTCTGTGGTTGGCTCCACCGACTCATAGGTCTGGACAGTCTCCTCCTGTGTTTCTATATCTAAGGTTTCAGCACTTTCCATTCCTTCTGCAAAAGCAGTTGCCGGCATAGATGTTACACTTACTGCCGCACATACAACGAGTGCTAAAGCTCTTTTTAAAAATCCTTTTTTCATATTTATCATCCTCCTGATACTTCAACTTACAGTTTAGCACAAAATATAACATTGTTAAACAATTTATCGAAAAATTAACACAATATCTGCCATTTATTCCCAGCCCCTCCTATGGTATACTGAATTAAAGCAGATATTGAATGAATTCACCTCGGTGTGCTCATAAAAACTATTTTAAAAGGGGAAGATACTATGAAAAAAAGAATGTTACTGATGACGGCTCTCACAGTCGCTTGTCTGGTTCTGACAGCCTGCAGTTCCGGCGTCAAACAAGAGGATTACGAGTCTGTAAAGACTGAACTTTCTGAAGCCAATTCCGACAAAGAATCATTGGAAGCTGACTTAAAGGATGTAAAGAAAGAGTATGAATCCTACAAAGAAAAAATGTCACCTTATGAAGAAATCGAGAAAGCTGATGCAGAAGCCCGCTTAAAAGAAATCGAAGAATCTAAGGCCGCCGAATCCACGGCAAAGGCTGAGTCTGAAGCTGCTGAATCCACTGCAAAAGCTGAATCTGAAGCTGCCGAATCTGCGGCAAAAGCCGAGTCTGAAAGTATTGCCGCTGCCGAAGCCGCTGCAAAGGCTTCAGCAACCACCGAACAGAAGAACGCATTAAACAAAGCTGCCGATTACCTGGACTTCACAGCCTTTTCCCATGATGGCCTTGTTGACCAACTGGAATATGAAGGCTTTTCAACAGAAGCTTCCATCTATGCTGCCGACAACTGCGGTGCCGACTGGAATGCCCAGGCCGCAAAGAAAGCCCAGTCTTATATGGACTACTCGTCTTTCTCCCGTTCGGGTTTGATTGACCAGTTATTATATGAAGGCTTTACACAGGAGCAGGCCGAATATGGAGTCACTGCTGTTGGCTATTAAAACAACAAAAACCCCTGATCTCAGGGGTTTTCTTAAATTCCAGCTTCAATCCTTAAAATACGATATCGTCTGTCTTGATTTTATCCGATTCTGTAACTTTCCTTAGAACTTTGCAAGGGCTTCCTGCGGCAACCACACCGGCAGGAATATCTTTACCAACGACACTTCCTGCACCAATAATGCTCCCTTTGCCTATGGTAACGCCTCCGCATACCACTGCATTCGCCCCAATCCATACATCATCCTCAATCCAGATGGGTTTGGATGTACTTATTCCTTTTGCCCTCTGCCCGGCATCCACCGAATGACCGGCACATGCAATGCAGACGCCTGGACCGATAAATACATTTTTCCCGATATCCACCGGGGAGGTATCCAGTATGACACAGTTATAATTTATCACTGTTAAACCGTGGGTATGGATATTAAAACCATAATCACACCGGAATGCCGGTTCTATAAAAGTCAGTTCTGTGCAGCTTCCCAGCAGCTCCTTTAAAATAGCTTTCCTTTTTTCTCCCGCATCCGGTGGTGTCTGATTATACTCCCAGCATAATCTCTGGGCATCAGCCTTTAAGTCCCCCGGCACATTTAAGTTATTACTGTTGTATTCTTTATTTCCTTTAATAATATTGATAATATCTGTACGTTCTTTCATTATATTCTCCCATCAAACTCTATATCTCATAAAAAAAGGTTCGAGCCCTCGTAAATCAAGGAATCCGAACCTTTTACTGCGGATAACAGGAATCGAACCTGCACGGTCTCCCACTAGATCCTAAGTCTAGCGCGTCTGCCAGTTCCGCCATATCCGCCTGTTATAATATATGGAAAAACCGGTATCATAAGATACCGGTCTACTGAGGCATCGGGGATTCGAACCCCGGACAACTTGATTAAAAGTCAAGTGCTCTACCGACTGAGCTAATACCCCATGGTGTTTTGTAAGTTCAAAACAATCATGTGAACATGCCTTTGCACAACTGCGATGACTGCTCCAACTGGGCTAGTTGGATTCGAACCAACGTAATGCAGGAGTCAAAGTCCTGTGCCTTACCGCTTGGCGATAGCCCAATAATAGTAACCTCACGGTATCAGGTGGATACAGGGATTCGAACCCTGGGCCTCCAGAGCCACAATCTGGCGCGCTAACCAACTGCGCTATACCCACCATAAATATAAACGAGCCTGAAGGGATTCGAACCCCCGACCCACGGCTTAGAAGGCCGTTGCTCTATCCAACTGAGCTACAGACTCATAGTGTTAATAAAAATGTGGAGTCTATCGAGCTCCACAAAGCGGGTGATGGGAATCGAACCCACGTATCTAGCTTGGAAGGCTAGTGTTCTACCATTGAACTACACCCGCACACAAAAAATCGGGGTGACAGGATTCGAACCTGCGACCTCTTGATCCCAAATCAAGCGCTCTAGCCAAGCTGAGCCACACCCCGAGGTAAAATCACGTTTCAACCGTGACGCAAGATATATTATATTATAGCTTAAGGTAATTGTCAACAACAAATTTCACTTTTTTTTAACTTTGAAAAACCCTTTAAAATCAAGGCTTTGCGGGGTTTTAGAAGCCAGACTCTAAATAATTCAATGTGAAATGAAGTTCTCCATAGCGGTCAATATCGAGTATTACATAGGAGGGTTTTCTATTTTCCTGACGCGGATAAGAAATGCTTCCCGGATTCACCGCGATAACCTCGTCATTCAAATCGATGACAGGACGATGGGTATGTCCAAAAAGAGCAATATCACATCCATGTTCCATAGCCACTTCTTTAATACGCATCGTGTCATAACTCACGCCATATCTATGACCGTGAGTCATAAAAACCTTGTGCTTACCCAGAAGAACGATTTTTTCTGCCGGAACTGACGTAAAGAAATCATTATTACCGCTGACCATATGGACAGGGCAGGGCGTAATATCCTCTATATAGCCTTCGCTGCCCTCCAAATCACCCAGATGAAACATCAAATCCAGAGGAGCAACAAGACGGAGCACTTTTTCCAGATTTCCATTTTTCCCATGTGTATCGCTGACAATTAATATTCTCATACAATCCTCTGACAAATAACTTCCTTCATTGCCCTCAGAGCCTTGCCCCGATGGCTGACTTCGTTTTTCTGTTCTGATGACAGCTGCGCTGTCGTACATCCATACTCCGGCACATAAAAGATAGGGTCATAGCCAAAGCCATTCTCCCCTGCTGCTTCATAGCCAATCTGTCCCTCTATCGTACCCCGGCGGGTTTCTTCAGTTCCATCTGAAAATGCCGCTGCAATCGCACATACAAACCGGGCAGAACGTGCATCCCCTTCCAGGCCGGAAAGACGCTCAATAATATTCGCATTTTTTATATCATATGAAGTATCCTCACCCATATATCTGGCAGAATAGATTCCCGGTTCTTTATTCAGTGCATCCACTTCCAGCCCCGAATCATCCGCCAGTGTTGTACATCCACTCAGGTCCCGAATCGTCCGGGCCTTAATCAGTGCATTCTCTTCAAAAGTCTTTCCATCTTCTACAATATCTGCTGAAATTCCAGCTTCTTTCATAGAGAGGACTTCAACATCCAAATCCTTTAAAATCTCTCTGATTTCCTTCATCTTGCCTTCGTTCGAAGTGGCAAAAATAATTCTATCCATTGGAATTCTCCTCCTGATTCGTAAATGCTTTCAAACATATATTGCACGCATACTCTGATTCCGCAGATACCCAGTTTTTACCATCATAGCTGACATATCCTTCACCGTCGCTGATATCTACGCCACTGGTTAAATCCGAAGCCTGATACTCAATCGCTATGGGCCGTTCGCTTCCCTCTGTCTTTATATTGACCATAACTGCAAACCGGCTCCCGGCTTCTGCCGGCAATCCCTGTGGTATATCCACTGTATAATATCCACCATGTTCCAGATAACCGCTTCCCATATACACCGCCCGGTTTAAATCTTCACTTTCCGAATAATTCATAACCGTATATATATCATAAGAAGTATGGTCATCCACAGCGTAAAAGCTGAGTGCCTTTAATGTTTCATTCTGCTCTGCACTGTAAATGCTGGCAAACCATGCAGATTCTGATTTATAACCAAGGGTCCCGACCCAGCCAAGTAAATCGGACTGATAAATCTTATCGTAATTATCTGTATTATCCAAACGGGTATAGGCCATACTGCCTGTTCCCAGGTTGGAATCCTCATAGGATACATAAAAATATCCATCCATTCCAAAATCGCTGCCCCAGCTGTTCCGACACACAAAAGCGCCATCCTTCTCCGGAAGCTGGTTAAAATTCTCCCTGCTGTAATGGTCGTCCCATCCCACAATGACAATGTCGTGATTCGGAGTCATATCCCCACTATAGTAGTAGGCCGCATTCTCCGGTTCATAGTCTTCTGAAACATCCCATTCATTCTCGATGGACATATATAAAGAACTCTCCACAGCACCATAATTCATAACCATGGATTTAATCTCATCCAGATTCTTTTCATCAATACGTCTGGCTTCCTGAAGATGTTTGACCGCTGTAAGGGATTCATCCGTCATACCATCTCCATAAGGGTCATCATATTCCAAAACAGGGCCTTTCCATGAGGCCAGATATGCCAGCGACATATTATAATCTCCGCCTTCTGTCGGTGAGATGTTAAATCCACTGTTCATCGTCATGTGGTCAACAGAAAAATCCAGCACTTCATTTGAAAGAGAAGCTTCAAGCGCTGCCGTAGCTGCAAAGGCCCAACAGGTTCCAAAAGTCCCCTGGCTCTCTACCTCATTAAGATTAAGTATGATTCTTGAATCGTAATTTTCCGGCAGAACCTCAGGGTTCAATGAAGAAAGAACCGCCTGGTATTCCCCATCTTCCCATGTATAATCCACATCCAGGGCCTCCGCCGCCGCTGTGATATCAATTAAAACCGTATCCGGTGTTTTTTCCTCCGGAATAACAGCAATGTCCTCAAAATACCGGCCTCCTATAAGGCCTTCCCCTGCTTCGCCTAGGGTTATCGTTGTTTTAAAGCAATCTACCGCCTCTGCCAGGGGCATTAACAGATGCATCTGCGAAGACATCTGCATATTCTTTGTATCTATATTCACTCCATCCATAGACAGAGAAAAACCTTCTTGGTTTACAGCATCTGCATGGGCTTCCACATAATAGGCTTTCAGCGATTCTGATGCCTGTCCGGCCAAATGCCGGATTTGAGGTCTGGTTAAAATAAGTCCAACCCCACAGATGACAGCAAGTAATAGAAAATATCGCTTTACATGCTTCAACTTAATCCTCCTGTTTTTTCCGTTTCGGAGGTCTTGGTCCCATAAATTCATAGAGATAGGTCTTTATCATACCATTATAAATCTTTCGATTCTTATCGGCTTTTCTTCCAATGTATTTCTCAGCCTGGTCGTAGGATGTAAGCACAAAACATGACCATGCATCCAATCGGCTGTAAGCATCTCCAAGTTCTTTATATAAAGCCGGAAGGGCTTCCCTTTCCTCCAAACGTTCACCGTAAGGTGGATTCGTAATGACAAAACCGTATTTCTTAGGATGGCTCAACGCACTTACGGGACGCTGCTGCAAATGAATCAAATGGTCAACACCTGCATCTATGGCATTCTGTCTGGCACTCTTAATAACCTCGCCATCGATATCATAACCCTGAATATCCAGTTCCACATCATCTCTTATAGCGTCATTCGCCTCTGTGATGGCTTCATACCAGGCTTTCTTTGGAAGTATATTCGTCCAGGCTTCTGCCGTAAACTCCCGGTTCATCCCCGGTGCAATATTCGCTCCAATCATAGCCGCTTCAATCGGAAATGTACCACTGCCACAAAATGGATCGACTAAAATTCTATCCTTGTTCCATGGAGATAAAAGCAAAATAGCTGCTGCAAGCGTTTCAGATACAGGTGCCTTGCTGATAAGCTTTCGATATCCACGCTTATGTAAAGATTCACCTGATGTATCCAGCGCAATCGTTACTTCATCTTTAAAAATGAATACCCTCAGTGGATAAGCCGCACCATCTTCCTTAAACCAGTCCACATGATAGCTCTGTTTCAATTTTTCAACAATCGCCTTCTTTACAATGGACTGTATATCTGAACTACTGAAAAGTTTACTCTTCGTCGTAGAGGCTTTTTTCACCCAGAACTTTCCATCAACCGGAAGATAATCCGCCCATGGAAGTGCTTTGGTCCGCTCAAACAATTCATCAAAGGTATAGGCTTTAAACCGTGCCACACTCAGCAGAACTCTCTCTGCCGTTCTTAAAAAAGCATTAGCTCTGGCAATGGCCGAGGCCTCTCCACGAAAGGTCACACGGCCATCCTCTACCCGAACAATATCGTATCCTAAATTTATAATTTCTCTTTTTAAAACAGCCTCCATGCCAAAATGGCAAGGTGCTGTGAATTCGTACAGGGACATAATTTCTCTCCTTTTCTAATCACTTCTTAGTATATACTGTTTCGCACAGTGCCGCAAGAAGATTTTGACACTTATAGGTGCCTCGTTTCAAGGGAAATAACCGGTCCGCGGTAAGCCCCCATTCCACCGGCAATGCTCAAAATCCGGTACCCATCCCTGCTTAGTTTTCTTCCAAGCATCAGGCTGGCAGCCCCCCGTTCTCAGCACAAAATAATATTTTCATATTCTTTAAGTACCGATGTATTTTCATCAAAACCTTCATAGGGCATTGAAATTGCCCCGGGAATATGTCCCCGGTCAAATTCATCTTTGTCACGAATATCTATAACTACTGAGTTCCCCAGATTAATATACGTTAAAACATCTCTGGAAGATATAAAGTCTAAACTCACGCCTTCACCTCATTTCTACATATTTTAATATATGCAGCTTTTTCAGATGAGGAATACGAAAAAAGGGCACCCTTTCGGATACCCTCTTCCCTCTTACTCTCTAACTATCTTTCACAGTTTCTGGAAGAATTTCTTTCAGATGTGTTCTGTGAAGTGTTGCGTTCATTGTTTCTGGACGCGTTCTGAGAACTATTCTGGGAGTTATTCTGAGAATTATTCTGAGAATTGTTCTGGGAATTGTTCTGAGAGTTATTCCTTGAATTGTTCTGCTCGTTGTTTCTGGTTGTTGAATTGTAATCGTTGTTCTGACTGTAATTGTTTGCCATAATAATGACCTCCTTAATAAGATTACACTAGCTATTATGGCTTCAATCAAAATTTTTATTCTAAAAAAATCAATATTTATATTTACCAGTCAAAACCACATTTCGAATATAGGACATGGTTCTTCTTTCACCATAGCGGCACAGCATTTTTAAAAGCCGCTCCAGCAGCTTCCGCGTGTCCGGATGCATAGTGATATACTGTTTGTTCATATTATAATAATTCCATGCATGACAGTCTGTATAATCATTTTTATGATAAATCTTTGCTGCTGCAACCCTGTCCAAAAACATCTCTATTACATATTTCACGGGCATCTTCGCACCCTGCAAACCATCTTCTCTGTTTGGTGCCAAATCAATCCAGTATTCAAAGTGATGCTTATTTCTTCCTTTATGATGAAGCCAGGCTTTCGAGTAACCTCGAAACTCTTTTTCTGCCGCGTTTGGACTCCGTGTTCCCTGAAAGAAATAGACGCCGGTACGAAATTCTTCCGGTGTATATTTTGACAAATCATGAAGCAGGCCCTGTTTATAAAGACCTACCTTAAAACATTCATCCATCACTGCTATTTTATGGGTCGTGATAGTCTTTAAATGACCCCAGCCATTTTTTAATAATCGTTTCTTTTCAGCATTCATCTCTCTTTTATGCCTCCTGCTGTTTTATAAATCGAAAAAAGAGTGTTAACGTTTTTCTCCATTAACACTCTCATATAATACCCTAATTTATGCGGAAATACAACTGTAATTGTCATTGACCACATAGCCCTGAATTCGCTGAATGGCTCCTATTTCTTCCAAAGTCAGCAACATTCGATAGACAGTAGCCTGACCGATTGCCGGATCTTTTTTTGAAATTTCATAATAAATTTCTTTAAAATCCCCAGTTCTTTTGGCTGCAATCACATCAACCATAATCTTCCTCTGTTTGGTAATCCGCTTTCCGCGATTCCTTAATTCCTGAATCATATCTTCCGAACTCCACATAGGTTCCAATCTCCTTTTCAGTATCAATGACAGCCTTTGCAGGTGCCACAATTTCCGTTACAGCCTTTACCGGCCTTCTTATTTCTATAAATACTTCGTGCCGCCATACCGGCAATAACAATTACCGCGGCCCCAACTAAAATTGTTCCCATAGCACACTGCTCCTTTCGCAATCAGGCTTTTGCACCTGCTGCTTTCTTTACATTAATTTCAAGTTTTCCACTCTCTTTATAAGGGCGGAACAACAGATAAATGAATCCAACAATGAGAAGTAATGCAATAACCGTTCCTGCGCCAAAGACACCACCGGAAATCCATGTTCCAATCTGGAAGATACATAAGGAAGCCGCATAAGCAAGTATCGTCTGATAGCCGATAGCAAACCAGGTCCATTTTGCACTGTTCATTTCTCGTTTAATCGCACCAATCGCTGCAAAGCAAGGTGCACACAGGAGATTAAATACAAGGAAGGAATAAGCTGCAACCGCTGTCATGCTGCTTGCGAGCATGCTCCAGATTTCTGTTCCTTCTTCCGCAACCTCTGCATAGCCAAATAAAATACCAAATGTTCCGACAACATTTTCTTTCGCAATCAAGCCCGTAATAGCTGCAACGGCCATCTTCCAGTCTCCCCAGCCAAGTGGTGCGAAGATTGGTGCCACAATACCGCCAAGCATTGCCAGAACACTACTGTCTAACTGTTCTGCCTCTAACATTCCAAAGCTTCCATCAACCCATCCAAAGTTCATCATAAACCAGAGAACAATTGTTGATAAAAGAATGATTGTACCTGCTTTTTTAATAAAGGACCAGCCGCGTTCCCACATGCTTCGAAGAACATTGCTCACTGTAGGCATATGATATGCCGGAAGTTCCATTACAAATGGTGCCGGATCGCCTGCAAACATCTTGGTCTTTTTCAAAATGATACCAGAGAAAACAATTGCTGCAACGCCAACAAAATAAGCACTTGTTGAAACTAGCGCAGAGCCATTAAAAAAAGCTCCTGCAATCAATGCAATAATCGGAAGTTTCGCACTGCATGGTACGAAAGTTGTCGTCATAATTGTCATCTTACGGTCTCTGTCGTTCTCGATGGTTCGGGATGCCATAACACCCGGTACACCACAGCCGCTTCCGATAAGCATTGGAATAAAGGATTTTCCAGACAATCCAAACTTACGGAAAATACGGTCCATAATAAAGGCTACACGTGCCATATATCCACAAGCTTCTAAAAAGGCCAGGAATATAAAGAGGATGAGTATCTGTGGTACAAAACCTAAAACTGCACCAACTCCGGCAACAATACCATCCAGGATAAGACTCTGAAGCCAGCCTGCAACGCCAATAGAAACCAACGCATTTTCAACGAGTACCGGGATTCCGGGAACATTCAATCCAAAAAGGCTCCAGCCTTCGCCGAATACACCATCATTTGCCCAATCTGTTGCCCATGTTCCAACAGTTGTTACAGATACATAGTACACAAGCCACATAACTGCAACGAAAATAGGAAGGGCAAGCCAGCGGTTTGTTACAATGCGGTCAATTTTATCAGAAATGGTTGTGCCAGCCTTTTTAGCACGTTTGTAGCTGTCACCAATAACAGAAGAAATATAGGAATAACGCTCATTCGTAATAATGCTTTCTGAATCATCATCCTCGGCTTCTTCTGCCTTTTTAATGATAGCTTTTACATCCGGAACGCTTTGCATATTATCGGAAATCTTATCATCTCTCTCAAATAATTTAATGGCATAGAAGCGCTTCTGGGCTTCCGGAATGTCCGAGCCAATCTGCTCCTGAATAGAATCGAGAACACGCTCAACTTCCGGTGCAAATTTATGTACAGGAACTCCGGCTTTCGCACTTGCACAGCCAATCGCCTTTTCAGCTGCCTTCATAATCCCTCTGCCCTTTAACGCAGAAATCTCAACAACTTCACAACCCAAATCCTTGCTCAGCTGATTAATGTCAATCTTGTCACCATTTTTTTCAACAATATCCATCATATTGACAGCCATAACCACCGGAATGCCAAGTTCCATAAGCTGTGTTGACAAATACAGATTTCGTTCCAGGTTTGTTCCGTCTACAATATTTAAAATAGCATCCGGACGTTCTGTGATTAAGTAATTTCTTGCAACAACTTCCTCTAATGTATAAGGTGACAGGGAATAGATTCCCGGAAGGTCCATGATAATAACATCTTTATGACCTTTCAACTTTCCTTCTTTTTTTTCTACCGTAACGCCCGGCCAGTTTCCGACAAACTGATTGGAACCGGTCAAACCATTGAACAACGTTGTTTTACCACTGTTGGGATTTCCCGCAAGTGCAATCTTTATCGACATATCCAAACATCCTCCTTTTATTCCCTCATTTGATTAGTTTTATCTAACCACTGTCTTTTAAAAAAAGTACTTACTGTACTTCTATCATCTGTGCATCTGCTTTTCTAAGAGATAATTCATAACCTCTGACGGTAACTTCCACAGGATCTCCCAATGGTGCCACCTTGCGGACAAACACTTCCGTTCCCTTTGTAATACCCATATCCATAATGCGACGCTTTACAGCACCTTCACCGTGGAGTTTTACAACGGATACTTTCTGACCGCATTTCACTTCTTTTAATGTCTGCATCCTTATTCCTCCTGAACTAAATCATTATTTTATTAGCCATTTCCTTGCTGACAGCAACTCTGGCTCCTTTTACATTAACAATCAAATTTCCACTCATCTCAGAAACAACTGAAACCTGAGACCCCACAACAAATCCCAGACTTTCCAAAAATCGACGAACTTCATCCTTTCCACCGATTCGTTTAATTGCATTTATTTCTCCTGTTCTGGCCATTGATAAAGGCATCATCATTTCCCCTTTCTGAGTTAGTAACTTCTAACCTCGTTAATAAGATTAGCACCAACTAACCACGATGTCAAGGGTTTTTGAGAATAATTTTCCAACAATTGTTTTTCTTTTGCTTCTATGTTATACTGTATTCAATATTTTTTGACAGGGGGAATACGCGTGAAAATACAGGAATCTGCCGAAAATTACCTTGAAACGATTCTCGTTCTCAGCCAGTGCCAGCCTCAGGTACGTTCCATTGATATCGCTGCCGAATTAGGTTTTTCCAAACCTAGTGTCAGCGTCGCTATGAAGAACTTGCGTGAGAATGGATATATTATTGTCGATGAACATGGACACATTACATTAACCGAGAGCGGTCTCCGGATTGCTGAAACGATTTATGAACGCCACACCTTATTATCCAGCTGGCTGGAGTTTCTTGGTGTTGATAAAGAAATCGCCGCACAGGATGCCTGCCGTCTCGAACATGTAGTCAGTGCAGAAAGTTTTCAGGCGATTAAAGCACACGTACAGGCGAATAAAGAATTACCAAAAAAATAATATCAGAAACAGCACAAAAAGGGCGACCAGCATTGGCCGCCCTTAATTTATTGGGAAATCATTTTCATCCTACATTTTCAAGAATGTCTGTCAGTGCATTACTGCTGCTGGTATGACATCTTATAACCTGGGCACTGCTCCGTTTAGCTTCTTCCACAGCACACTTCACCATCTTATGGGACACCGTACTTGTAAACAGAATGAACAAATCCGGGCTTCCCATCTGTTTATTCAAATCTGCAGACATATGTGTGAATACCTTCGCCTTATGGTTATAATTCTTGCATATTTTCTTATATTGGGTGACCATCCGGTCATGTCCGCCTACAATTACGATACTCATAACTCATACACCTGCCTTTATACTCTGGCTAAATCCTTGCCTAAATCAATACACGCTTCCTGTGCCGCTTCATTTGGAGCTTCATTACAAATAGTTTCTTCACCACCGATAACCTTTGCTCCTGCATTTTCCATATCTTCAACCCAAAGACGCATCCATTCACCATCGCCCCATCCGTAAGAACCGAACAAGCCGATTGTCTTTCCACCGGCAAAAGCTTTTACCGCTTCTACAAAAGGTTCCATTTCTGTTTCTTCCAACTGTTCCGCTCCCATAGATGGGCAGCCCAATGCAAATGCCGGGCAGTCCTTTAACATATCCGGTGTAATATCACCAACAGCTACAACCTTAGCTTCTTTACCGGCTTCTTTGATTCCCTGGCCCACATATCCTGCCATTGCCTCTGTATTTCCTGTACCACTCCAATAAGCAACTATGATTTCACTCATGATAAATCCTCCTGTTATTTAATAAATATTTATTAGTTAATTATGCTGTAGCATATTGCCACTCTGTTGCAATCTGCCAGAGGTTCTTTCCCCGGACGGCTTCCTGAACAAAAACCTGCTGAACCTGTTCATAGGTTTCAAACAAATGCTTTCTCTCCTCTACATTTTCATAGACCTTCCAATAGCCAGAGTAAAGATAATTCTTTCCTTCAAATTTTATGAAACCTTTAACATCTGCCATCGGATATCCTAGAAATACCCCCATTTCATGAGGAAATGGAATCTCTTTTGTATTTCTATATTGACGAAAGCGTTTGCCAAGTCTTACAAGCATTTCTGTTAAAGATTTTTCTTTATAACCATACTCTCCCAAAAATGTCATAACTTCATCGGTAAAAAGTTCTTTTTCCAATGCTTCTCCACGGTAGATTAACCATATATTTTTTTCTTCTCCCGCATAGAGACACCTCCAGGATAATCCGGTACCTTCCAGTGTTTTTACAACATCCCTGAGATGTTTGTTTTCAAGGACCAGCATATTGGACGATTTCACCCCCGCCAGTACCGGGGCACATTGTCTTGCAATTTTAACTTCTAAGGGTTGATAGCCCCACCATGTTAACATTTTGTCACCATCTTTGTTTTTCGGTTAGCTTTAACTAACCAAAGAATACTATATTTATGCCCTTTTGTCTATACTCTGGATTGATAAGATTTCTCATTATATTGAATTTTGTTTTCAGAATTGTTAGTTTTTTATCAGACAATGTTAATATTTAAACTAAATTGACAGGCAATATATCGAGTTGTATAATAACTTCATAATGATGATATGTATTGGGATGTATTGTCAGACTAAATTGTCTGACAGAAGGGAGAATTAACATGAAAGATGTAAAATTACAGAAAAAATATGCGTTGTTTATCGGGGGAGAATGGAAAGATGCTTCCGATGGCAAGACCTTTAAAAGTACTTGTCCGGCGAATAATGAAGTTTTGGCCGAATGTGCTGAAGCCACCCAGGAGGATGTGGACCTGGCTGTGGATGCTGCCTGGAGAGCCTTTAAAACATGGAAGAATGTCACCGTTAATGAAAGAGCTGTCATTTTAAATAAGATTGCGGATATTATCGATGCCAATACAGAGCATTTAGCTATGGTAGAATCTATGGATAACGGCAAACCGATTCGAGAAACGATGGCCGTGGATGTTCCATTAGCAGCTCAGCACTTCCGTTATTTTGCAGGCTGTATTATGTCTGAAGAAGGCAGTGCCAACATGCTTGGTAATGAAACACTGAGTTTGATTCTCAGAGAACCAATCGGCGTTGTCGGTCAGATTGTTCCTTGGAACTTCCCATTCCTGATGGCTGCTTGGAAGCTCGCACCTGTCCTTGCCAGTGGATGCTGTTCTGTATTCAAGCCATCCAGCACCACTTCATTAAGCGTATTGGAATTTGCCCGTCTCGTTCAGGACGTTATTCCTGCCGGTGTTCTTAATGTTGTCACCGGTTCCGGTTCAAAAGCCGGCCAGTATATGCTGGACCACAAAGGTTTCAGAAAACTCGCTTTTACCGGTTCCACAGAGGTTGGGCGGGATGTAGCCCTTGCTGCTGCCCAGAAGCTTATTCCATCCACTTTGGAGCTTGGCGGCAAGTCTGCAAATATTTTCTTTGAAGATTGTGATTTCGAGATGGCTATGGACGGACTCCAGATGGGTATTCTTTTCAATCAGGGCCAGGTATGTTGTGCCGGTTCCCGTGTATTTGTTCAGGAAAGTATCTATGATAAATTCGTAGCAGAAGCTGTAAAACGCTTTAATGCCGTCAAGGTTGGGCTTCCATGGGAAGCTGACACTCAGATGGGCAGCCAGATTAATAACGTACAGTTAGGTAAAATCCTTGATTATATCGATATCGGTCAGGCCGAAGGAGCTAAACTCCTCTGCGGCGGTTCCCAGATTACTGAAGGCGAACTCGGCAAAGGATGTTTCATGCAGCCGACACTTCTTGGTGATGTTACCAATAACATGCGGGTTGCTCAGGAAGAAATTTTCGGCCCGGTAGCCTGTATTATAAAATTCAAGACCGAAGATGAAGTCATTGACCTTGCCAACGACAGTGAATACGGACTTGGCGGTGCTGTCTGGACGAGAGATATTAACCGTGCTATTCGTGTTGCCAGAGCTGTTGAAACAGGCCGTATGTGGGTTAACACTTACAATGCTATTCCAGAAGGTGCACCATTTGGAGGTTATAAAGCATCCGGCATCGGACGCGAAACCCATAAGGTTATTCTGGAGCACTATACTCAGATGAAGAATATAATGATTAATATCGGCGAAACACCTACCGGTTTTTATCCAGCACCTTAATTTTTTAAATAAATGAAGGGGTATTCCCGGAGTCTTTAAAAGGCTCCGAGAATACCCCTTCGTTTTATTATCGTTCCCGTATGATTTTTACCAGCTGCATAATTATTGTTGGAGCTGCTGCCAACAGGAATAGGATTCCCCACTGGCTCATCGTCAATGTTGCCACGAGGAATAACTTCTTCAGAAATGGTACAAAAAGTACCAGATTCAAAAGAATAATGCCTGCTGCAAAAGCACCCAGACTATACCAGTTTCTCCGGAATCCAATTTTGAAAATCGAATGTTTACTCCGGCAGTTAAATCCGTGAAAAAGTCTTGCCGCCGTCAGAGTTGCAAAGGCCATGGTACTCGCCAGACCCGCTCCTCCTGCATTTAATCCGAAATGAAAAGCTGCCATTGTAACAACGGCTATCATAGCACCCTGTACCAGAATATTGGTCATAAACGAAGGGTTAAGAATGCCCTCTTTTGGATTTCTTGGTTTTTCAGCCAGCAAATCCCTTTCTGCCGGTTCCATACCAATAGCAATCGCCGGCAGGGAATCCGTCAGCAGATTAATAAAAAGCAGATGTACCGGTGCAAAAGGCATCGGAAGTGCCATAATGGATGCATAAAGAACACCCAGAATTCCTGCCATATTTCCTGAAAGAAGAAATTGTATAGCATTTTTTATATTCCTATAAACATTCCGACCATTGGCTACAGCCTTAATAATCGTCGCGAAATTATCATCTGTTAAAATCATAGAAGCAGCATCCTTGGAAACTTCTGTCCCTGTAATTCCCATGGCTACACCGATATCTGCCTTCTTCAATGCCGGTGCATCATTGACTCCGTCTCCTGTCATGGAAACCACATTGCCCCGACGCTGCCATGCATCTACAATTCTTATTTTATTTTCCGGTGACACTCGGGCATATACAGAAATCTGAACAATTTTATCATCCAGTTCCGAATCCGACATGGCATCCAATTCCGCACCGGTTAAGGCCAAATCCCCTTCTTCAAAAATCCCAATCTGACGGGCAATGGCCGTCGCCGTAATCTTGTGGTCTCCGGTAATCATAATCGGCTTTATACCTGCACGTTTTGCATCGGAAACTGCTGCCGTTGACTCTTCTCTTGGCGGGTCAATCATAGATATCAGGCCAATAAAGATATAATCATTTTCTGATTCCAGAGATAACATTTCCCCTTCATCAATCTCTCTATAAGCAAAGGCCAGTACTCTCAATCCATTTTCTGAAAAAGCGAGATTCTGATTCAATATAGCTTTCCTGTCTTCTTCCGTTAGTTCTCTAACCCCTTCGGAAGTTCGGATACGGGTTGTTCTATCCAGTAGAACATCCAAAGCCCCCTTCGTCAAAAGTGTCGATACCCCGTGAAGTTTATATTTTGTGGACATGAGTTTTCTGTCCGAATCAAAAGGAATCTCCTCGATTCTAGGCATCATCTCCCGAATTTCTTTATCCGGCAAAGCAATTTTACGCACCATCTCCACCAGACAGTATTCTGTCGGGTCGCCTATGCCCTTGCCATCCACGATCGTCGAATCATTTGTCAAAAGAGCATCATAGAGCAAATATCTATGGAGCTGATTTTTAATATCTATCTCCTCCGGTTTTAAAACCTTATCATCCAGATAAATATCCTGCACTGTCATTTTGTTCTGGGTCAGAGTTCCTGTTTTATCAGAACAGATAACCGACACACAGCCCAGACTTTCTACGGCTTTAAGTTCTTTAATAATCGCATGTTCCTTGGCCATCTTCTGGGTTCCCATTGCCTGAACAATCGTGACAATAGAACTGAGTGCTTCCGGAATAGCAGCTACCGCTAAAGCCACGGCAAACATCAGTGCATCCAGAATCGGCATTTTACGGTAAATGCTTAGGGCAAATACTAAGGCGCAGATACACATAATAACAATAGCCAGTTTGCTGCTGAACTGGTCCAGACTGATTTGCAACGGTGTTTTCTTCTCTTTTGTTGCATTCATAAGGCTGGCAATTTTACCAATTTCCGTGTCCATGCCCGTTCCTGTAATAACAACAATACCCCGGCCATAGGTCACCAGACTGCTGGAATATACCATATTGACTCTGTCACCCAAAGGCACTTCGGATTCTATGACCGTTTCCACCTTATCTACACTGGTGGACTCTCCAGTCAGAGAACTTTCATTTACCTGCAGAGAAAAGCTGTTAATAACACGGCCATCCGCAACGACTAAATCTCCGGCTTCCAGAAGAAGAATATCTCCCGGGACCACATCTTTCGAAGGGATCTCCAGCTTCTGACCCCCACGAAGAACTTTTGCTGTTGGAGAAGATAAAGACTTCAGACTCTCCAGCGATTTTTCTGCCTTCTTATGCTGAACTGTTCCCAGAATAGCATTTAAAATAATAACAGCAACAATAACAATGGTGCTTTCCTGGCTCCCGGTAAACATGGAAATGATTGCTGCAACAATAAGTATAATAACAAGTAAATCTGCAAACTGGGATAAAAACACCTCCAGCGTGCTCTTCTTCTTTCCACCCTCCAGTACATTTTCACCCTTTGCACTGAGGATTTCTGCGGCCTCTTCTGATGTATGTCCCTTTTCTGTAACCTGAAAAGCCTCCATAACCGTTTGAGCTGACTGACGATACCATTCCTGCATACTAATTCCTCCCTTAGTAAACCAAAAAAGACTTTCAATGTACTCTCCTCTAAGAATTCCCTATTCTCAAAAGATGAATACATTAAAAGTCTCGTAACCATTCTCAGGTACACACCACCAGGCAAAATGCCGCGATTGTTGACAGTGTATTTCTACTACTCCCCTTTAATGAAAGCCCATTCCGGCTTCAAATTAATAATTTTTTTCAAGTATATCTAATTTCCCGTGGAAAGTCAATATCAAACCCTCTCGCCAATGTCCTCCTTACAGAAAAAAAATGGAAGTTCCATAATAGAACTTCCATCTAAAATCTGATATTCCAAAACTTATTTACTTTCCAGGATCATCTTAATCTCATCCATGAATGTATTAACATCCTTAAACTCACGGTATACGGAAGCAAATCGAACATAGGCTACCGCATCCAAATCCTTCAATCGATTCATAACAATTCCACCGATATCCTGAGCTGAAATCTCCCGCTCTTCACGATTAAAAATCTCGGTTTCAATCTCATCCACCAGTTTCTCAATCTGATTTGCCGAAATCGGCCGCTTATGGCAGGAACGCAAAATACCTGACTCGATTTTCTGACGATTATAAGGTTCCCGATTATTATCCTTCTTGATAACAATTAAAGGAATTGTTTCAACTTTCTCATAAGTAGTGAATCGTTTATCACAACCATTACACTGCCTGCGCCGCCGTATGGAACTTCCATCTTCAGCCGGACGGGAATCAATTACTTTCGAATCTGCCTCGCCACAATATGGACACTTCATCTGTTTTACCCTCCTCGATTAATTCTTATTATAATCGAGGAAATACAAGCGGTCAACCAAATTTTTCAGCTCTCACACTGGTGTACAATCTCTTCCATACATACATCTACCAAAATAATATCGGCCCCTATCTGGCGGACACACTTCCAACCGATGATATATTCTGTATCTCTTCCGAACAGCCCGCACCACTTTCCCTGTCCGGGAATAATCAGCTGGCAGATGGTCCCTGTATTCGGGTCAAATTCCACATCCACTACAAAACCAATGCGCTGACAGTCCCGTATGTTAACCACTTCTTTCTGACGAAGTTCACAGATACGCATGGCCCACCTCATAGAAGATTTCTTATTTTATTATATCCAGCCCGCTTCTATTGTGTGACATCCGCGTATTCTGCTTCTACAAAATCCTTCAGTTTTTCCGGATGAACAATAATCTGAGCGCCCCGGGCACCTGCACTTACAGCGATTTCATCATAGAGCTGAGCTGTTTCATCAAACCAGGTTGGATACTTCTTCTTCATCCCCACCGGCGAACATCCACCCCGGATATATCCGGTCAATCCCAAAAGTTCTTTAACATGGGTCATTTCTATCTTCTTATCCCCCGCCGCCTTCGCCGCTTTCTTTAAATCCAATTCATCCATAACCGGAATACAGAACACCATAATTCCTTTTTTATCTCCCCGCACAACGAGGGTTTTAAAAATCTGCTCTGCCGGAAGACTTACCTGGGTGGCCACATGGGCACCGCTTAAATGTTCATCATCATATTCATAAGTTTCCACTCTAAAGTCTATTTTAGCCTGAGTCAAAAGACGCATGGCATTTGTTTTTGTCACCTCTTCAGCCTCCTTATTTTCCTTTCGCTTGCAATACGGAATAAATTATACTATAATTTTCTTCATAATTCCAGAAAGGGGGCAATAAAATGAAATTCAGACCCTGTATCGATATACATAACGGAAAAGTCAAACAGATTGTAGGCGGAAGCCTGAAAGATACCGGCGATACTGCCCAGGAGAATTTTGTTTCTTCACAGGATGCCGCCTGGTATGCCCGTCAGTATAAAACCGATGGTCTTAAAGGTGGCCATATTATTCTTCTGAATCCCGAATCTTCAGAATATTATAAAGCGGATGTTTGTCAAGCCATGAAAGCTTTAAAGGCTTATCCCGGAGGACTTCAGATTGGTGGCGGTATCCATCCGGGAAATGCACTGCAGTTTCTTGAAGCCGGTGCCTCCCATGTCATTGTGACATCTTATGTTTTTAAAGATGGCAAAATCCACTTTGACAATCTCAAAACCCTCTGTCATCTTGTCGGCCGGGAGCATCTGGTGCTGGATGTAAGCTGCCGAAAAAAAGGGGATGACTATTATATCGTCACTGACCGCTGGCAGAAATTCACCTCTGTAAAGATGAATGCAGAAACCCTGGAGCTGCTTTCTCCATATTGTGATGAATTTTTAATTCATGCTGTAGATGTAGAAGGCAAAGCCTCCGGCATTGAGATGCCTCTGGCCGCCCTTATGGGCAGTTTTCAGACTCGCCCTGTAACTTATGCGGGAGGTGTTGGCTGCTACGAAGATTTGCGTCTCCTTAAGGACCTGGGACAGAATTGGGTAGATGTCACAATTGGAAGTGCCCTGGACCTTTTTGGCGGTCCCCTTCCCTATGAGAAGATTCGATATCTCGGCACTGAAAAGGAGGTCCTGTCATGATTCAGATAAAAGATATCATGCCCATTTCATTTTTAAAAAAAGAGCCTTTTACCGGCAGCTATCTCGGCATGAGATACCGGATAGAAAAAACCGAAGTCCCCGTTGCCGAAGATTCAGAAGAAAAGAAAACTATTTTAGAGGTCTGCATATGGCCTCAACCTTTCTGTTATGATAAAACGCCTGAAGAAAACAAAACCCGAAACCAGTTTGAGTTTACCCCGGAAGGGCTTTCATCATCTGTTGACTGGCTCAACCTTATGTATTCCGAAAAAAAAGAAGGATGGACAAGAAACTAAGTTTCCTGTTCATCCTTTTTAAATATTCTCTAATTAATTATTCTTCTTTAAAATAGCTGTAACTGCTTCTTTAATAATAGCCAGGCCTTCTTTTAAAGTATCCTCTGAAATCGTCAATGGCGGCATTAATTTTAAAACACAGTCTTTACGTCCAGCCACTTCGATAATCATGTGACGGTCAAAGCATTCATGGACAGCATCCAAAGCCAGCTCCGGATTAATCTTTCCAAAATCAATTCCCCACAGAAGTCCCATACCTCTATAAGAAAGTCTGGAATCCAACGGAAGAATCTCTTCTTTAATAAATTGCTCTACAATCTTTGCTTTCTCCTGAACCATGGTATCTACCTGATGTTCAACAAAGTAATTAATACCTGCTGTACCACCTACGAAAGATAACTGATTACCACGGAAGGTTCCATTATGTTCTGCCGGACGGAAGATATCTAAGTCCGGACGAATCAGCAATAATGCCATAGGCATTCCGAATCCACTGATGGACTTGGAAACAACAACCATATCCGGCTGAATGCCTGCTCTCTCAAAGGAGAAGAAATGACCTGTACGACCGTTACCAACCTGAATCTCATCACATACCATAAGAATGTCCTGTTCTGTACAAATTTTACGAATCTCTTTAAGCCATTCGATGCTTGCTACATTAATTCCGCCTTCTGCCTGAATCGTTTCCAGGAAGATAGCAGCTGGTTTCTCTACACCTGAATGATCATCTTCAAGAATCCATTTCAAATATGCAATGGAATCCAGTGTTCCGTCATAAGGAGCAAAGGTTACATTCGCTAATGGCACACCTGCACCGCCCCGGCTCGTTCTATCCGTTGTCATGGCAAGGCTACCTAAGGTCATACCATGGAAAGCACCGGAAAAAGCAATAACGCCGCTGCGCTGTGTATTCTTACGTGCAAGCTTCAGTGCTGCTTCAACAGCATTCGTTCCGGTTGGTCCGCAACACATAACTTTGTAATCTAACTGGCGCGGTTTTAAAATCTTCTCATTAAAAGTAACAAGAAATTCTTCCTTCGCCGCTGTATACATATCCAAAGCGTTAATAACATTATCTTCGCTGAGATATTCCATAATCTTCGCTTTAATCTCCGGGTTGTTATGTCCATAATTCATGGAACCGGCAACTGCCAGGAAATCAATATATCTTTCGCCGTCTACGGAAAATAATTCCGCATTCTTTGCTTTATTAAATTCTACAGGGTATTTTCTACAATAAGATCTGACTTTAGATTCCGTATTCTCAAAAACTTCAAACATGGTTCTGTTTTTTCCTCCATTCGTCTTTTTCACCACCAGGGTGAATTACTCATGTCTTATTATACCCCATATCCTCTCGAAGTCAAATAATTTTATTGCTGGAGGTAGCTTCGCATACTTTTCAATGCGGTTTTTTCAATCCGTGAAATCTGGGCCTGTGAAATAGATAATTCTGCCGCCACTTCCATCTGGGTTTTACCTTGATAAAATCGCATTTCTATAATCCGCCGCTCCCGTTCTCCCAATTTACCGATGGCATCCTGCAGGGCTATATTTTCCACCCAGGCCACTTCGCTGTTTTTAGGGTCACTGACCTGGTCCATAATACATAGTTTATCGCCGCCCTCGGTATATACCGGTTCATACAAAGACACCGGACTCTGAATCGCATCCATAGCAAAAACGATATCCTCTTTGCTGATTCCTATTTCCCCCGCCACCTCCATAACAGAAGGTTCCCGGTTATTTTTTTTAATAAAAGCCTCTCTGGCATAAATGGCTTTATAGGCCGTATCCCGAAGGGAACGACTCACACGGATACTATTGTTATCTCTTAAATACCGTCGAATCTCGCCGATAATCATCGGTACAGCATAGGTTGAAAATTTGACGCCCTGACCTAAGTCAAAATTGTCAATAGCTTTCATCAGGCCTATACAGCCAACCTGAAACAAATCATCGGGATTTTCATTGGCATTGGAAAACCGTTTAATGACACTGAGCACCAGTCGAAGATTTCCTTTAATGTATTCTTCCTTTGCGGCTGCGTCTCCTGCCTTAATACGTAAAAACAAAGCTTCCTTTTCTTCCTCTTTCAGAAGGGGAAGCTTTGCCGTATTGACACCGCATATTTCAACCTTACCCTGAGCCATAATGAGAATCCTCCTTATCACACTTGTCTTGTCATCGAAGTACAATAGAGATTTTTCTCATTATGAAATTTTATTATACGGTTTTGAAAAAAATAAAAAAATTATTGGGGCTTGACAAGCCGGAGCTTCAACTCATGCGATTAATCTCTTTCTTAAGACGATTCATGATTTTTTTCTCAAGCCTTGAGATATAAGATTGGGAAATGCCCAGCAGGTCTGCCACTTCCTTCTGGGTCCGGTCCTGACCGTCCTTTGTGTTTAACCCAAAACGCAGCCTGACAATAACCTGTTCTCTGGATGAAAGCTTGTTGATAGCCTTATTCAGCAGCATTCGGTCCACTTCCCCCTCAATACCTTTATAAATAACATCCTCTTCGGTTCCCAGGATATCCGATAAAAGCAGCTCATTTCCATCCCAATCCACATTCAGCGGTTCATCAATGGATACTTCCATTCGAATCTTATTATTCCTCCGAAGATACATTAATATTTCGTTTTCAATACAGCGTGAAGCATAGGTTGCCAGCTTAATATTCTTTTCCGGATTGAAGGAATTTATGGCCTTAATCAGCCCTATCGTTCCAATGGATATCAAATCCTCCACGCCAATCCCTGTGTTGTCAAATTTCCTTGCAATATAAACCACCAGTCTCAAATTATGTTCTATCAATACCGCCCTGCCATCATCCTCCTGGTCCGTTCCCAGCATTTGGATGGCTGCTGCCTCCGCTTCATTCTCCAGGGGTACCGGCAGTACATCCGCACCTCCAATATAAAATATATCGCCACCACCCTGACGAACCACTTTTTGAGTATTCCGACGCGCCGCATATCGAAACTTCCCCGGTAATGTTGCACTACATATCATAATATACTCCCTCCGCACACATTACTTTTTCAGAATATCCGGGTGCACAATAGCATGAAATTCTCCATCCCTGTTTAATTTTCCAGGATAGATGCCAATAATGCCCCCTTTCTGCTCATATTTTTCTCCCTGACTAAAAAAAATCAGTTTCTCTGTTGTAATCCCTGGCAGCACACCATGTTTTTTTCCTATAGAATGGTATGGTATCATACGAAAACCAGAAGCCTTCTGCAAATTTCCCATGCAGTACTTCAGACTGTCATATTCCACCAAACAGACCGGCTTCCCACTAAAAGGCTCATACAGGCGATTTCCCGTATCCAAAAGAGCCTTCAGGGCAAACTTCTGTCCGTTTAGGTATATCCAAAGATTGCCATTGTAATTTTTAATTTGATATTCCTTTGCAAAGTGGGTGTGGTAAAAAAGAATTGGGCACAAAGTTCCTATCAGAAAAAAGCACCCGTATAAAAGAATCTGGTGGTGAACAGATTTTATCGGATTTGAATGTGAATAAGAACAGATAATTCTATTGGACAAGTGGTTATTAATAACGGGTCAAAATCACCTCCTGAAAATGATTAGCCCTATTATAACCCATGTGCCGAAAATATTTTGTCAAACGGTTGTCCCGGCTCGATAAAACATTTCATGGCTTTTCAACATAAATTTCTCTGTTTGATATTTGAACGCAAAGAAGCCCAAAACGGTTATCCCGTTTTGGGCTTCTTTCATATAATTAAGTTTGATTATTTCTTCTGTAAGAAACTTGGAATCTGAATGGTGCTTGCACCAACAGGTGTTTCTTTCTTTGTAATCGGTGCCTGATGAGCAGGTGTTGATGATTTAAAGGAAGAAGCTGTTGTATTAAATACTGGACGTTCATTAGCTTTCTTCATGAAAGTAGAAGTCTGTCCGGCACTTTCCTGTGTTTCCAATCCTGTTGCAATAACAGTGATGGAACAGGAATCTGGTGTACTTTCGTCATACATCGCACCGAAGATAATGTTAGCAGATTCGCCAGCAAGTTCTTCAACGTACATCGCTGCTTCATTCGCTTCGATAAGACCGATATCACCGGAAATATTAATAACGATATCTGTAGCACCTTCAATCGTTGTTTCAAGCAATGGGCTGGTTGTTGCCTGTTTAACAGCATCAAGAGCCTTATCATCGCCATGTCCTTCGCCGATACCGATATGAGCAATGCCCTTATCTTTCATAACTGTCTGGATATCTGCGAAATCAAGGTTAATCAGTCCAGGAACATTAATCAAATCTGTGATACCCTGAACACCCTGCTGAAGTACTTCATCAGCTTTCTTCAATGCTTCTGGCATAGAAGTTCTTCTATCAACGATTTCAAGTAATTTGTCATTAGGAATAATGATTAAAGTATCAACATTCTCTTTCAAATGTTCAATACCGTCATTTGCATTAATCATTCTCTGTTTTGCTTCAAAACGGAAAGGTTTTGTCACAACGCCAACGGTCAGACATCCTAAGCTTTTAGCAATTCCTGCAACAACAGGAGCTGCTCCGGTTCCGGTTCCACCACCCATACCACAGGTTACGAATACCATGTCGGCACCCTTAATTAATTCTGTCAGTTCATCAACGCTTTCTTCTGCTGCCTTAGCTCCTACTTCTGGTTTCGCTCCGGCACCAAGACCCTTTGTCAGTTTTTCACCAATCTGAACCAGCTGGTTTGCCTTGCACATCTGTAAAGCCTGTCTATCTGTATTCACACCAATAAATTCTACACCGGCAATGTTCTCTTCAATCATTCGGTTTACTGCATTGTTTCCGGCACCGCCGACACCAATAACGAGTATTTTAGCTGCTGCATCCATTTCATTTGTTTTTATCTCAAGCAAGGTACTTCCTCCTTTAAATTAATATCTTTGTACTATTATATTATATAATATAGTTTTTCGGAAAAATAATCAACTATTTCTTTTAATTTTCTTTTGTGAAAATTATAGAATTTTTTGTAGCATCATAGTTTTCCAGATGTAATATTCCCTGAATCTGCTCAGTTTCTGCCATTTGCTCTAATTCCGGCAAGATGTTCGCCAATTCACTGGTTTTTTCTTCCAACAGAACCGGTATGCCTAATGCCGCCCGAATATTATCATTAATATAGACTGTAAAGGCATTATCCTCATCTATTTCTATCTTTTGCACGCCAATTCCATGTTCCAGCAAGAGCTGAGTTAATTCTATAATTCCCTCATATGCTGTCTTATTTTTCATAGAAAGCTGGGTGCCGATTTCAAGATTTTCGACATCAACTCCGTCTATCAGTGGTACTGTTTCTTTTCTTTCCGCAAGTGCTTCCTGGACAACGCCCTCATTATCAAAGTAGTAGTACTGCTTCCCACTTTTGAAACATCCAAGAATGTCTGTTTCCGTAACCTCAATACAAAGCATATTCCTGCTTTCTATTTTGACCTGTATATCTTCCACAAAAGGTACATCGCTCACTTTATATCTGAAATATCTCAAATAGCAGAACAATGTATTGGGTGCATCCTCCGGAAATCCCATCATCGCCTTTATTTCATCCGATGTATAATTCTTATTTCCAATCACTCGCACCTCATCCAGCTGAAAGCCGTAAACAACACCACCCAGTGCAAGTGCAATTATGAGAAGAATTCCAGCAGCTATCTTTAGTCCTCTGTGTTTCTTTGGAGGCTCGCCACCATCATCTGCATCTTCTTCATCTTCATCAAATTCTAAGTCCTGTTCAAAATCCTCGAGCTCATCAAGGTCATCAAACTCATCAAATTCTTCATCCTGATAATATTCTTTGTCCATAGTACATCCACCTATTTCTTATTAACCTTAATCTCTGCGCCAAGTTGTATCAAATCTTTGCATATATCCTGATAACCACGCTCTACAAAGATGGAGTTTTCTACGATAGTATCACCTTCCGCCATCAAACCTGCAATCACCAGTGCTGCACCACCTCTAAGGTCTCTCGCCGAAACCCGGCCGCCTTTAAGTCTGGCCGTCCCATAAATCACAGCTCTATTATTTTCTATTTGTATATCAGCACCCATTTTACAGAGTTCCGCCGCCGTTCTAAAGCGGTTCTCAAAAATATGCTCATAAACTCTGCTTGTTCCCCGTGCTGTTGTAAGCACGGCCATAAGCTGAGACTGCATATCCGTTGGAAACCCCGGAAATGGCTGGGTATGAATATCCTCGATTGGAAAAAGTCTTCGGCTGGATTTGAGGTAAATTCCCCGATTCGTTAACCGGACCTCACAGCCCATGGACTCGCATATGTGAAGCAGGCAATGGATATGCTGCTTCTCTTCATAAACTAACTCAATTTCTCCTCTGGCACCTGCTGCTGCCAGCAAATATGTCCCGGCAACAATCCGGTCCTGCATGACCTGATATCTGGCCTCTTTTAATGGGCATTTTCCAAGAATTCCGATTCTTGAAGTCCCTGCCCCATAGACCGCTACACCCATGGCTTCTAAAAATCCTGACAAATCCACAACTTCCGGTTCCCGAGCTGCATTATGTATCCAGGTAATACCTTCCGCCATAGCACCTGCCATCATCAGATTTTCAGTTGCCCCAACACTTGGATAGGGCAATAAAATTCTGGTTCCTTTTAAGCCATCCGTTTTGCAATGAATAGCACCATCATATTCCTCAATATGTACACCCATCTGTTCAAGGGCATTCAGATGAATATCCACCGGCCGTGCACCAATGGTACATCCCCCGGGATACTCCAGAACCATGTTTTTGCAGCGTCCAAGCACTGCCCCCAGTAATAATATCGAAGAACGCATTTTCCCGATACATTCTCTGGAAAGATTTTCGAAATCAATTTTCTCTGCATCAATACGCAGTTCATCCTTCTGCCATGAAATTTTGCAGCCAATACTGTGCAGAATTTCCAGCATATATCTCACATCCAGAATATCCGGGCACCGCCGGATAAGGGTCACTCCCCTATGCAGGACTGCGGCTGCTATAATTGGCAAAGCCGCGTTTTTAGAACCCTGCACCTCTAACTGTCCCTCCAGCATTTTACCGCCGGCTATCTGAAAGGATGCCACATCTATTACCTCCGAACAAAGACTATAAGATATTCTATGCAGGAGTTTTGAAAATGTTCCTGTTACCGCTTAAATTGTATACCCCGTGAGACGCTTAGAACAAGCCCCACCTCACAGAGCAGGAATACAACCGACGTACCTCCGTAACTGATAAACGGCAGCGGAATTCCTGTATTTGGCAGGGTATTCGTAACAACGCCGATATTTATAACAACCTGAAGGCCAATCTGAGCCATAACACCAACAACAATAAGGGCACCATACAAATCCGGTGCATTATTTGCTATAATCATACAACGCCACAGCAGTAAAATAAATAACAAAATAATGGCAATTGCACCGAAGAGTCCCAGTTCTTCACATATAATTGAAAAAATCATATCATTATGTGCTTCAGGCACATAAGAAAGTTTCTGAATACTCCGTCCCAATCCTTTACCAAAAACACCACCCGAACCTATGGCATAAAGAGCCTGCCGGGTCTGATATCCATATTCCGAAGTTTCTACATTCAGCCAAGCTTCAATACGGTCCATACGATAGGCCGCAACCTGAAGGAATACAAACATCAACCCTATTCCGCCGCCAACGACCGCCGCAAATATTTTATACTGATTGCTGGCTACAAAAATAATGATAAAAGAAATACCCAGCAAAATAATACCTGTACTCAGGTTGGAAACCGTGACAAGAATGATCATTGGCAATGCCAGTGCGAAACTCTTAACAACGCCTTTCCAACTCTTTAAACGCCGTACTGACTCGCTGGCTACATGGGCCAGAAAAATAATCAATACTGCCTTTGCCACTTCCGATGGCTGAAATTGCATAGGGCCAATCTGAATCCAACGTCTCTGACCATGACTGGCCGCACCATAAACAAGTACCACTGCCAGAAGGCCATTAATTCCTATGTAAGCCAGAAGACTCAGCCTCTTCCAAAAGGTATAAGGAATTCTGCTGACGAAAAACATACCTCCCAGACCGACAACCGCAAAGAGACACTGCCGCTTCAAATAATAGAAAGAATCACCATCATTGACAATCTGCGAATTATAGGCACTGGTACTATAAATCATTACAAGTCCAAAGCAAACCAGAAAGATGACGATAAACAAAAGGCTGTAATCAAAATATTTTTCTGTTTTGATTCTCGTTTTATTCTTTTTTTTGCTGCTTATCGCTGCTTCCCGAGCCACTTCAAACACCTCTCATCTTTTTCAATATCAGTCTGCCAGTTTATTTACATATTCTTTGAACAGAGTTCCCCGCTGCTCATAACTTTTAAACATATCCCAGCTTGCACAAGCCGGTGATAATAATACAGCATCACCATTTTCGGCCTTTTCTGCACAAACCTTTACAGCCTCTTCCAGACTTTCTGTCATAATAATATGCTCATAGCCATGACGTCTGGCACATTCTGCTATCTTATTCGCTGTCGCTCCCAAAAGAACAAGGTAACGAACCTTATTATCAAAGGCTTCAATCCATTCATCATAGGAACTTTCTTTATCGTAGCCGCCGCCAATTAAAATGGTAGGACGCACCATTGCCTGAATAGCCTTAATAGCCGCATCCGGATTGGTTCCCTTAGAATCGTTGTAATAGGCAACGCCTCGTTTTTCCATCACATATTCAATACGGTGTTCAACACCCATAAAGGAAGTGATGGTCTCACGGATTTTATCCATTGGGACGCCAACGCACCTGGCCATAGCCACTGCCGCCATAATATTCTCCATATTGTGGAGACCTAGAATCTTCAAGCCACTGGCACTGCACACCAGTTTTTTCTCTCCATCTTCACAATAAAAAATCTTTCTATCTGCAAAATAATAGCCTTTCTCAAGGACCTGAGTACTGGAAAAATAAATAACCTGTGGAACTGCGGTTTCACCAATAGCTCTGGTCAGAGGATCGTCATAATTCAAAATCACAAAATCCTCTGCTGTCTGATTTTTCATAATATTCTTTTTAGCTTCCACGTAACCTTCCATCGTGTGATGACGGTTCAAATGATCTGGTGTCAGATTCAAAATAGCACTGACCTTTGGATGGAAGTCATCTATGGTTTCCAGCTGAAAGCTGGATGTCTCCGCGACAATGTATGCTTCATCTGTTGTATCTTTGGCCACACCCGCATAGGCTGTTCCAATATTTCCTACAACATAAACTTCTTTATAATAATTTTTAAGAATCTCTCCCACAAGGGTGGTTGTTGTCGTCTTGCCATTTGTTCCGGTAATCGCCAACACGGTTCCCTTTGCAAACTGGTCTGCTAATTCAAGTTCCCCCCAGATAAGAACGCCTGCATTTTTCATCCGCAGAACAAATTCCGCATCCGTAGGTATACCGGGACTTAAAACCGCAATGTCCAAAGTCTGAATCACTTCATCGCTTAAATCGCCAATAATTATTTTTATATTTTTACTTTCAGGAAGCTTCGCCTGGATTGATGATGCTGTAAGTGAGCGATTGCCATCATAAAGAATCAACTCCACATCTGTTTTCATAAGCAGTTCGGCCGCACCGATTCCACTGATTCCTGTGCCTGCAACCAACACAGTCTTATTTTTAAAATCCATATGTATTTCCCTCCCGTTTATCTGATATTTTCCTATATTAAAGTGCTAAAAATCCTATAAGACATAAGACAGCTGTTGTAATCGAGAAAATCGCTACAACCTTTGTTTCCGGCCATCCACACAATTCAAAATGATGATGAATTGGCGCCATTTTAAAGAATCGTTTTCCACCGGTTTTTTTAAAGTAGGTTACCTGAATAATAACCGAAATGATTTCAACCAGATAAACCAGTCCAAAAATCAAAATAAACCACTGCATATTCATCATAGCCGCTGCTGCCGCAACAAATCCACCAAGAGCCAGTGAACCTGTATCACCCATAAATACCCTCGCCGGATAAACATTAAACAATAAAAATCCCAGGAGACTTCCTGCAACCGCTGCAGTAATCGGTGACAAACCACTGTTAATACCCGCTGCAACAACAGTAAGGAATACTGCCACCAGCACGGTAACACTGGAAAGAAGACCATCAAGACCGTCTGTAAAGTTGGTACCATTGACAGTTCCCAGAAAAACAATAAACATAAAAATAATAAACAGCCACCAAGGCATATGGATATATAATCCATTTTCAAAACCACCGGTAAAAGGAATAAGCATTCCTGTACCTACATCGGTGAAATTCATTAAATAATATACAAAAACACCGGTCACAATAAACTGTCCAGCCATCTTCTGTAATGGTGTCAGTCCTAAATTTCTTTTCTTAACAACCTTAATATAATCATCCATGAATCCGATAATACCAAAACCGAGTGTGGAAAATGCCACTGGAATAATCGCCGGATAATCTTTCATATAAAATAGAGAAGTAACAATGACGCTGATAATAAAAATTACACCGCCCATTGTTGGTGTCCCAGACTTTTTCTGATGGGATTTTGGTCCCTCATCTCTGATAAACTGTCCAAATTTCAACTTCTGAAGAAATGGGATAATGACAGGGCACAGCAGTGCACTGATAACAAATGCTATAATTGCTGGTAACACAATCGTATATTTCATAATTACACCTCTCGTTAAATTCTTTTGTATTCTGTCCAAAATATTAATTATAATACCTTAAGTCTGCTATGTAAAGACTTTAGGGGAATAAATAGGGCAATACCATCTGATAAATCTCGCTCATTACCGGAGCTGCAATGGTTCCTCCATAATAGGTTCCTGTCGGCTCATCAATTAAAACGATGCCTATAATCTGGGGATTTTCTACAGGTGAAAAACCGATAAAAGAGGCAATGTATTTGCCCGAACCCCGAGGCAGTTTTTGGGATGTAGCCGTTTTTCCTCCTACGAAATAGCCCTCTACCTGACCATTTTTTCCGGTTCCTTCAGATACGACCAGTCCCAGCAATTCCTTCATCGTTTCCGAAGTTTCCTGGCTGATGGCACCTTCCTTTACCGGATATTCAAACACCGTCTGCTTATCCCCCTCTTTATTCACTGTATACATACCAAAGTGGGGAGTCACCAGATTGCCGCCGTTAATTACTGCACTGACGGCCCGCAAAAGCTGAAGTGGTGTAATCTGAAAAGACTGTCCAAAGGAGATGGTAGCTAATTCCACCTCACCTACATTTTCGATTTTATGCATAATTGAAGCGGCTTCTCCAGGAAGATCTATTCCTGTTTTTTCAAAAAGCCCAAGCTTCTCAAAATATTCATAAAGGCCTTCAATGCCAACTCTTGCCCCCACATCCATAAAGACCGGGTTGCAGGAATTCATAAAGCCCTGAGTAAAGGTCTCTGAACCATGGCCACCCGCTTTATGACATCTTATCCGCCGGTCTGCCACAATACGAAACCCCGGACAGGAAAAAGTATCATTCAACGCCACAACTTTTTTCTCCAAAGCCGCTGTCGCTGTAATAATCTTAAATGTTGACCCCGGCTCATAAGTGTCATTAATGCAGCCGTTGCGCCACATCTGGTTCAGTAAATCCTGCGTATTGACTGCAGCTTCCCCGGACATATTTAAAACAAAAGGTTCATTTAAATTAAATTCCGGAACATTTACCATCGCGTAAAGTTCCCCGTTCTGCGGATTCATAAGAATGACGGAAACACTCTTTGCCTGTTTCTGCTTAAGAATCTTTTCTGCTACCTGGGTGACATAGGATTGAATATTATAATCCAGACTCAGATACAGACTCTCTCCCATTATGGGTTCAACCCTGGTTTCAGCGCTGTTTTCCACTTCAACGCCCCGCACATCCGTCACTGTCAATATGCGTCCCTCATCGCCCTGCAGATAGTCGTCATACATGACTTCCAGCCCAATAATCCCCTGATTTTCACCGCCGGTAAATCCTATAGTTTTCGCTGCCAGAGCATCAAAAGGGTAATATCTGGAATAGTCTTCATCCACCATGACACCATCTAATTTATAACTTCGAATCAAATCCCCTGTTTCTTTAGGAACATTGGACCTGACCTTCTCAATAGAGCTTACTTTCTCAACCCGTTTACGGACTTTTTGGACTTCCATCTCCAGAGTTTCTGCCAATACCTGTATGACCCTCTCCGGGTCTGTAATCTGATTATGTATGACCGAAATCGTACACACAGATTTATTTGTTGCCAGGGCAACACCATTGCGGTCGTAAATAATCCCCCGTTCCGCTTTGATGACCCTCTCTCTTTCATGCAGGTCATCCGCCCGTTCTTTATAATGCTGAGAACGGTTGACCATGATGTACCACATTCTGGCCAGAAGGACAACCAAAAGGAATATCATTCCTGCTAAAACAATAACTATTTTTTTACGCTGATAGGTTTTTGTATCCACGAAACCACTCCACGGACGTTTAATATACTATATTAACCTCCCGCCGCGTTTATGTCATTGTGCACCTTCCATGTACTCTGCCAGATCATCCCAATAGTACTCGCCGCTGACATCATCATAACCATCGCCATCAGCATCTGTCCACTGGCTTGCATAGTCTTCCGTACCGGAAGCTGCCGAAGAACCACTTTCTGTTTCTGTTGTTTCTACTGGTGTTCCATCAGCATTTGTTTCATTGACAGCGCCCCACTGATAGGTGCTGCTGCTCCGTGTTTCGCCATTTTCATCAGTTTCCGTAACTTCTGTTGTAATTGCTGTTCCGTCGGATGGAAAAATCTGCAGATATGGTAAAACCTCTTTCAGAATATCACCAGCCATCTTTGTAGCTGCACCACTATCTTCCTGATTATCTTTCAATTCATCGATAACAACATATACAACAACCTGTGGATTTTCCACAGGAGCAAAACCAATAAAAGAAACGACGTATTTCCCGGAACCACGAGGTAATTTCTCGGCTGTACCTGTTTTACCACCGACTGTATAACCATCTACTCTCGCTGCTGTACCTGTCGTATTCATGCCATCATCGGCAACCGTCTGGTGCATAGCCTCTTTCAGCCAGTCACAGGTTTCCTTAGACAAGGTGTTTCTCACAAGTACTTTATCAAAAGATTTCACAACGTTTCCGCTGTCTGTCACAATTTCTTTAACAACATGCGGCTGATAGTAATGACCACCATTTACGATGGAGGAAAATGCTGCTACCGTCTGTACCATGCTTAAGTTGAAGCCCTGTCCAAAAGCACTGGTTGCCAACTCAAAGCTTCCCATTGTTGACTCATTAAAAATCAGGCTTTCCGCACTGGCTTCACCAGGTAAATCAATTCCTGTTGCCTGACCAAAGCCATAGAGCCGATGATACTTAAGCATCTGAGAAGTGCCAAGCTTTGTACCAATCTGCATCAAGGCATCATTACAGGACCACATAATTGCTTCCTGAAGCGTTGTCGCACCATGACCATATACATTATGGCAGGCAATATGCTGCATTACAGCACCATCAAATAAGTCTTCACCGCCATCACAATAAAAAGTGTCCTCCGTTGTCACACTATGCTCATCCAAAGCAGCACCAATCGTCAACGGTTTTACTGTGGAACCAGCCTCAAAGGTATCGCTGACGCAGAAATTACGCCATACTTTATTATAATAATCTACAACCTCTTCATCACTCATGGCTGCGATTTCATCCTCTGTGAAATACTCACTCAAATCTCGCGGGGCATTCAGATTAAAGGTTGGTGCACTGGCCATTGCCAGAATCTCACCTGTATTTGGGTCAGCTACGATAACTCCTGTATTTTCACTGCCTCGATTGTTATTTAAGTCTGTAACATACTTCTCTACGATTCGCTGGATATTTAAATCAATGGTTGAAACGACATTATAGCCATTGACAGCTTCTACAGTGGTTCTCTCAAAATCAGACTCCTCTGAAAGATATCCATACTCCCGGCCATTTGTTCCATTCAGCATATCATTATAGTAGCCTTCAAGTCCCCAGGTGCCTTCATTACCCGCAACCGTAAATCCGATTAACGCAGCTGCCAGAGAATCATAAGGGTATTTTCTCAAATATTCTTCTTCAAACCATATTCCCTTTATTAACCCACTCTTTGCCTGGTCATTCTCATCTTCCGAAGCCATAAAATCCTGATATTCCTTAACGGTATCATAATCCAGTCCCTTTGTCATAACGACATACCGGCTGTCCGGGCTGTCATCTAATACCTTATAAACTTCAGATTCGTCAATGCCAAAATAATCCTGAATGGCTTCTGCTGTTGGTTCTTCACAATCACCATTGGAATTTAATACAACATAAGGGTCCAGTACCAGATTGTAGACTTTCTCACTGGTCGCAAGTACTGTTCCATTTCTATCCTCAATATCCCCTCGTTTAAAAGGAATAATCTGACTGTCATAATCCATCTGGGCCATAACAATTCTTGCATAAGAATCACTGTTCAATACATTAATATATAATAAACGTCCGATTAAAACACAAATAAACAGGAGGAGAAGTCCAAATACAATCGCAAGTTTCTTTCGATTGCTTGTGCCAAACTTTCTTTCCTGTTTCTTCTTTTTTCTTTTTTTCGGGCGTTCCGGGAATTGATATTGTGTCGCCAAGATTCACACCTGCCTGTCTATCTCAGAAAAAGCCCCCAGTAAACTGAAGGCTTTTATAGCTAATTATCCAATGGTATCTGTCCATATTGCTTTACGTAATCCTGATTTTCATTCGAATAATAATGGATTTGTCCTTCTGTAATTGCTGTCATTCCAAATTCTGTGACTGCCTTTTGGTAAACTTCTGCTAAATCCACTGCACCATTAATGCGTTCTTCCATGGCTACGTTTTCATTTGTCATAGTGCTTAATTCTGATTTCAAAGAAGCCATCTGCTCATTCGTCCGTGTAATTTCATTCTGAAGATTCAGATAAAATACACAGGCTGCAACAGTCACAACAACAGAGAACACTAAAAATAAGGTATAAGTAAAGTCCAGACGCAGTGCTCGTTCCTGATTTTTCCTTGCAATTTCCCGTTTTTGCTGCTTTTCAGCACGAAGGCGGTTCTCCTCTTCTGAAGGACGTCTACGTCTTGCGGGATATTCTTCCGGATAAGTATCTAATTTTCGGACAGTGTTTCCTTCAACATAATAACCCGATGTCCGGACAGGCTGTCTTCTTTTTCTATTCTCCGGCATATTCACCGCTCCCTTCAGTCAACTTCTCATTCATTATCTACGTTCAAAAACCCTCAGCTTTGCACTTTTTGATCTTGGATTTACTTCCAGCTCAGCCTCGGATGGTAATATCGGTTTCCGACTAATAACTTTTCCAAGCGATTTTTTACCACATACACACACCGGAAAATTCGGCGGGCACTCACATGGATTCTCGCACTTTCGGAAGATGTTCTTCACAATCCTGTCTTCCAATGAATGGAAGGTAATAATGCAGATTCTTCCACCTGTGTCGAGCAGGCCTATCATCTCATTCAAATTATCTTTCAATACATCCAGTTCATGATTCAATTCGATACGAATTGCCTGAAATGTTCGTTTGGCCGGATGTCCGCCAACAACTCTAAACTTCATGGGAATTGCCGCTTTAATAACTTCCGTCAACTCATCCGTTGTTTCGATAGGTTTTTCACCTCTGGCTCTGACAATATGCTTTGCAATGTTCTTTGCAAACTTGTCTTCACCGTAATCACGGATAATATAATACAATTCCATCTCTGTGTAATCATTGACAATATCTCTGGCCGTCTTCTCCTGGCGCTGGTCCATTCTCATGTCCAGGGGAGCATTCTCCCTATAGGTGAATCCCCTCTCAGTCGTATCCAACTGATATGAAGAAACCCCCAGGTCCAATACAATGCCATTGACCTTTGAAATCCCCAGGTTGTTTAAAACCTGTTTCATCTCGCTGTAATTACTTCTTACAATTGTAACTTTATCTCCAAATTGGCTTAACCGCTCTCCAGCGGCTTCAATAGCTGCTGCATCCTGGTCAATACCTATAAAATGTCCTTTTTCATTCAATCGGCTGCATACATAAAAAGCATGTCCACCGCCGCCAAGTGTTCCATCCACATAAGTGCCTTCCGGCAATATGTTCAGGTTTTCAATCGTTTCATCCAGCAAAACGGATTGGTGTTTGAAATTCATCCTGCCACCTCTTTCATTTGCTGTCATTATAATGAAATACCAATGTCTTCCATGTGCTGAGCAATGTCATCCATGTCATCCACATCCACATCATTAATTTCTTCCCATTTATCTCTATTCCAAATTTCAATTCGATTGGAAACACCAACTAAAACAGCGTCTTTTTCAAGTTTTGCAAAATCCCGTAAATTAGCCGGAATTAAAATACGGCCCTGTTTATCAATTTCACATTCACTGGCACCTGCGAGAAAGAAACGCACAAACTGTCGTACATCCTTATTCGTTACAGGCAGCCCTTTGAGTTTCTGGGTAAATCCTTCCCATTCTTCGGTGGGATACACAAACAGACAGCCGTCCAGCCCCTTTGTTAAAAAGAATCTTTCACCCAGAGATTCTCTTAACTTTGAAGGGACAATCAGTCTGCCTTTAGCATCAAGCGTATGATTGTATTCTCCAATAAACATACGTACCACCTGTCTCTCACTTTGGTTCTATACGAACCATAATCCACCACTTTGTTGCACTTTTCACCACTTGTATATTTATTCTATATTATTTACTCCCAGATAGCAATAGACTTTTTGGTTTTTTTAAAAAAATTCATGGTTTTTTCACATCTGATAAGAAATAGACTTTTTAATAAATATATGATAGAATGGACGAGATAATAAGAAAGGACGTTTTAAATATGAAATTAGGTATTGTTGGTCTGCCAAATGTAGGCAAAAGCACCCTTTTTAACTCTCTGACCAAGGCCGGAGCAGAATCTGCTAACTATCCATTCTGTACCATTGATCCGAACATCGGTATTGTATCCGTTCCGGACCATCGTCTGGATGAACTGGCTAAGCTCTATGATTCAGCCAAAATCGTTCCGGCTGTTATTGAATTTGTAGATATTGCCGGTCTTGTAAAAGGTGCCTCTAAGGGTGAAGGTCTGGGAAACCAGTTTCTTTCCAACATTCGTGAAGTAGATGCCATCGTTCACGTTGTCCGGTGCTTTGAGAATGAAAATATCGTCCATGTTGACGGTGCCATTGACCCGCTTCGGGATATTGAAACCATTAATTTGGAGCTGATGTTCTCTGATATAGAAATTATGGAACGCCGCTATTCAAAGGCAAGTAAAGGTGCCCGCAATGATAAAGCTCTTGCTAAAGAAGCTGATCTTGTAAAACGCATCATTGACCATCTTGAAAATGGTAAGATGGCAAGTTCTTTTGACGTTGATGATGAAGAAGAAGCACTTCTTTTACAGAACTTCAATCTTCTTACAAATAAGCCTGTTATCTATGCAGCTAATGTTTCTGAAGATGACCTGGCTGATGACGGTGCAAACAACAGTTTTGTTGCTTCTGTTCGTGAATATGCTGCTTCTGAAGGTTCTGAAGTTTTTGTTATCTGTGCACAGATTGAGCAGGAAATTGCTGAACTGGAAGATGACGAAAAGAAGATGTTCCTTGAAGATTTGGGACTTTCCGAATCCGGTCTGGAGAAATTAATTAAAGCCAGCTATAAACTGCTTGGTCTTATCAGCTACCTGACAGCCGGCCCAACAGAAACCCGAGCATGGACCATTACTCAGGGAATGAAAGCACCTCAGGCAGCCGGAAAGATTCATTCCGACTTTGAACGCGGTTTCATTAAAGCAGAAGTTGTAAGTTATGATGATTTAATGGCCTGTGGCAATCACACTGCTGCCAAAGAAAAAGGCCTTGTACGTATGGAAGGCAAAGAATATGTTGTCAAAGATGGCGACGTCGTTCTTTTCCGATTTAATGTATAACATAATATAAAAAGCCTCTTTCTCTCAGAAACTGTGAAATGTTTCCATGAGAAAGAGGCTTTTTTATGAAGAAAATTCCTAATAACAAAAAAATCTCGTAAAACAAAGTTTTACGAGATTTCTATAGCGTGCGTTAGAGGATTCGAACCCCCGACCTTTTGGTCCGTAGCCAAACGCTCTATCCAGCTGAGCTAAACGCACACGTTAGCAACAGTAGTTATTTTACAATGATTTACTTCCATTGTCAAGACCTATTTTAAACATGTTTTCAATTAGTGCTGAATCATACGATAGCCCACTCCAATATGCGTCTGTATATATTTTACTTTGGTCGAATCCCTTTCTATCTTTTTGCGCAGTGTTGCCATAAATACCCGTAGGGACTGGGTATCCGAATTGATTGTATTTCCCCAGACTTCCTTTAAAATGTAATTATGGGTCAATACCTTTCCTGTATTTTTTGCAAGAAGACATAATAATCGATACTCACTTGGTGTAAGATGAATTTCTTCACCATCCAGAAAAACACATCCAGCGGCATAGTCAATCTTCAATTCTCCGTTCTGGTAACTGCTTGCATCTTCGCTGAATTTTTCCCTGTCAAAACGGACACGACGCAAAGCAACCCTTAGTCTCGCAAGAAGTTCTTCAATACTAAAAGGTTTCGTCAGATAATCATCGGCTCCTGCATCTAACGCCTCCACTTTGTCCATGTCCTCGCTTCTGGCACTGACAACAATAATCGGCATATTTGTCCATCCACGAACTTTACGTATAATATCCACGCCATCCATATCCGGCAGGCCCAAATCAAGAATCATCACATCCGGACAATAGGATGCTACATCCATAATCGCATTTTTCCCATTCTTAGCCACATGATACTGATAATTTTGTACTTCCAGTGTCGTTGACATCAGGTTGCATACCGCTTTATCATCTTCAACAATTAAAATTTTTGACTTATCCATGTATATTCACCTCTGCAGATTTCAAAGTAAATGCAAATACGGCCCCCGATGGTTTATTATCCTCCACCCATATTTTCCCGCCATGGGCATTGGCAATCGACTGGCACAAAGATAATCCCAGACCCATACCTCTGCGGCCATCCCCCCGGATATTATCTCCCGTATAAAACATTTTAAAAAGGTTCTCTTTATCCTCCGGCCGAATTCCCGGCCCATTATCACTTACCCGAATAACAATATCTTCCCCCTGCTTCTCTCCTGATAAAATAATAGAAGAACCTGCCGGCGTATATTTAATCGCGTTATTCACAATATTAATAATCATCTGGACAACAAGACGAACGTCCATATCCGCCATCAGAAATTCATCTTCCAGTTTCACTTCTATATGATGTTCTTCCACTTTTCTGTCCAAATGCTGCAGTGCCTCCTGAAAGACCTCCTCCAAAAGTTCTGCTTCCATTTTTATATTCATTGTACCATTTTCAATACGCGTAATAAAAAGAAGGTTCTCCACAAGATTAATCAGCCAGATGGAATCATCATACATATTCGTATATAATTCCTGCTTCCGGTTTTCATCCAAAAGATTTCCCCTGTCCATCAACATACTGGCATTACCGGAAATACTTATTAATGGTGTTCTCAAATCGTGAGATATACTTCGAAGAAGATTGGCTCTCAGAGATTCCTGCTTCACAGTTAATTCAATCTGCTTTTTTGCCTCAACGAGCATTGTTTTTTCAATGACAAGCTTACCTTCTTCAATCATGGCTAAAATCAAACTCTTTTCGAAGGAATCTATAGGCAGTTCACCTTCGCTGGGAATACCTATAACTGCTAATACGTTCTGCTCGCCATCGACCGGCACATACCATACGCCCGCATCATCATAGTTTCCCGAATTCCGCCCTGCCTGCTGTCCATTTTTAAAGGCCCAATATGCAACAGAATGTTCATAATCTTCTATATTAATATCATCTAAAACTTTTCCCTCTGGGCAAATGCCCGGTGCTTCAAGTTTTTCATTATTCCCTATGTAATATAGAATTGAACGATTGAGCAATTTTGACAACTGCGTCGCCAATGAAATAATAATATGTTCCACACTGTCTTCCCGTTGAAGATTCTGATTGGTTTGAAGCAAAATCTCCGTCCGGTAGGCTCTCTGTGCTGCAAGATAGGCTTGCTTTTTCATCCTTAATGCCAGCGAACTGGTCATCAGACTGGCCACAATCATTATAATAAAAGTTATCGGATAATCTGGTCCATAGGCAAGCAGCGTAAACTTAGGTACTGTAAATAAAAAGTTAAAGACAAAGACACTGGCAACAGAAAGCACTGTGCCATATATGTGGCCATTGGTCCAAATAGATACAGCTAAAACGCCAAGAATGTATACTGTAATAATATTCGTATTACTTAACCCGATACGCTCAAAAAGATATCCAATGCCGGAAGCCAGAGCCAGAGCCAGCACCGTTTTCAGCCAGTCTGCAAGAGACGAGCTTTTTTCTACCTGCTGCCACTCTGTCATTTTCTCATTTGTCTTTTCATGCATCTTACTTTTCCCCGCCATTCTTTCCTATGAACATATTTTCCACTATTTCACACAATCTTTCAAGAGTTTCTGCAAATCTTAATGCTATCTTAACACTTTATCTTCTTCTCTAACCCAATATTTACTCATTTTATGATATTATATCCAAACAAATGAATATTCTAAGGAGTGATTGGAACGAAATCATTAAAAGATATACGAATTTCTCCGGCACAGATTATTATTATAGGATTTATTCTCCTGATTCTTGCCGGCAGTCTTCTGCTTATGCTTCCCTTTGCAACACGGGATGGTAATGGTTCCAGTTTTATAGATGCACTATTTACTGCAACCTCTGCAACTTGCGTAACGGGGCTTGTTATCCACGATACTTATACCTACTGGTCTGAATTCGGCCAGGTAATCATTTTATTATTGATTCAAATTGGCGGTATGGGCGTGGTTACAACAGCCGTTGCTATTTTTTTGTTTACCGGAAAGCACATTGGTCTAAGACAGCGTTTTGTCCTTCAGGAAGCCCTGGCTGCCCCTCATATGGGCGGCATTATCCGGCTTATTGGATTTATTTTAAAAACTGCATTTATTATTGAAGGGATTGGTGCCGTCCTTTTATCCCTTCGCTTTTGTCCTCAGCTCGGTCTTATCCGCGGCATCTGGAATGGTATTTTCCATTCTGTTTCTGCTTTCTGTAACGCGGGTTTCGATTTATTCGGGTGGATTGCACCATTTTCATCATTGACCTCTTATGCGGCCGACCCGTTAATAAATCTGACGATTATGGCCCTGATTATTATTGGTGGTATTGGTTTTTTAACCTGGCATGACATTTCCGAGCATCGCTGGCATTTTCATTACTATACATTACAGAGCAAAATAATTTTTACAACAACATTCCTGCTGATTGTCTTACCTTGCATTTTTTTCTTTTTTTATGAATTTTCAGGTGCTCAATGGGCAGACCTTTCAACCGGTGAACGGGTCCTGGCTTCTTTATTTCAAGCCGTCACACCACGTACTGCCGGATTTAACACAGCAGATTTAAGCCGGATGAGTTCCGTCAGCATTCTGATTATCATTGTATTAATGTTAATCGGCGGCTCTCCAAGCTCAACTGCCGGCGGTATGAAAACAACGACCATCGCCACACTTTTTGTCTGCCTCGCTTCTGTCTTTAAAAAACGTCAGACACTTCAGGTATTTGGGCGTCGTATTCCTCAGCATATTCTAAGAAATGTTGTCGTTATTTTCACTTTATACATCCTGCTCTTTTTATCCTTTGGAACAGCTATCGCCTGCATTGACGGTATACCGCTGCAATCGGCTCTCTTTGAAGCAGCCTCAGCTATTGGCACCGTAGGCCTTTCCTTAGGAGTGACACCTTATTTAAGTACAGTGTCTCATATTTTGCTTATTATACTTATGTACTTCGGCCGCATCGGCGGTTTGACCCTTATATTTGCCTTTATAAATCACCTGCCGGCACCTTCTCAAATGCCGCAGGAAAATATTACTGTTGGATAGTTTTTTAAAGTGAGGGATACTTATGAAATCAGTTTTACTTATTGGATTAGGACGTTTTGGCCGGCATATGGCCTTGAAATTAAGAGAATTAAAACATGAAGTACTTGCTATTGATATGGATGAAGGTCGGGTCAACGATGTTCTCCCTTATGTAACCAATGCACAGATTGGAGACTCAACTAACGAACAATTCATTTCTTCCCTGGGGGTTCGAAATTTTGATTTATGTGTTGTAGCCATTGGTGACAACTTTCAAAGTTCTCTGGAAACCACTTCCCTTCTTAAAGAATGTGGTGCAAAATTTGTCGTAGCCCGGGCAAGTCGTGAAGTCCATGCGAAATTTCTTCTCAGAAACGGGGCTGATGATATCGTTTATCCTGAAAAGCAGACAGCCATACGTTCCGCTGTCCGCTATAGTTCAGATAATGTCTTTGACTATATCGAACTGACTAAAGACCATTCCATTTATGAGACTCCGGTTCCCCGTTCCTGGGTAGGGAAAACTCTGATTGCCCTGGCCATCCGTCAGAAATATCATATTAATATCCTGGCAACCAAAAAGGAGGATTTACTTGAAACCCTCCCTAAACCGGAACATGTCTTTGATGAAGGCGAGACCATTATCATCCTCGGTTCCAACCGGGATATTCAACGGTTCCTCCAATCGAATTAAATTCCTTCAATTTCTGATGATTGACGGCGGTATACAATTTCCCCGTCAATCATTGTTATATCTACTTCCATTTCATCCAGATTTTCTTCTGGCACATCCAAAATATTTTTATTCAAAATAATCATATCTGCCAGTTTACCAACTTCCAGACTTCCTTTTATATTCTCTTCATAACTGCCATATGCTCCATTATATGTCATACATCGAATCGCTTCTAAGACTGAAACAGACTGATTCTTTCCAAAAGTTACATGATGGGTTCTGTCCTTTCGGTTAACCGCACCATCCAACATAGCAAGTCCCAAAGGTCCTGATGGGGCATCACTTGCAATGGATACTTTAATTCCGGCATCCATCATGCTTCGCAGAGGTGCATAATACTGTGCTCTTTTTTCTCCATAAATCGTTTGATATCTTTCACCCTGAACAGTAATCATCCCCACATTAAGCGTTGGACAAATATTCATTTTAGCCATCCGTTCAATCAAGTCCGGATTGGTTACTGCACAATGCTCGATTCGATGCCGTAATTCCGGCTTCGCTTCTTCCTCAAAAGCTTTTTCAAAACCCTTTACCATATATTCAACGGCAATATCGCCCATGGCATGTGCTGTTGCCTGACAATCTGCACGATTTATTTTACAGATATAATTTGCTACCTCTTCACTTTCCCAGCCCAAAACACCTTTTAAATTTTTATCGTGACAATAAGGTTCTTTACAGGCACTCGATGGTGCTCCACTTCCACCATCAATCATAAATTTGCAGCCGCCCATTTTAAAGTAGTTATTTCCAAGACCGCTTCGGAGCCCTAATGCAAGATAATGTTCATTATCCTCTAGAGAAAAAGCTTTTCCATAGATACTATGCAGCATCATATAAGTTCTTGGTTTAAATATTCTATCATTGCAAAGCTTCTGCATCAGATGATAAGAAGGACCATCACATTCACCGCAGTCATGAATGGATGTAATACCATTAGATAGAAACTGTTCCTGTGAGTGCAGTGCCGCTTTTTTCTGGGCTTCCTGTGAATAATTCACCTTTGACCAAAGGAGAAAGTTCGTTCCTTCTTTTAAAATACCTGTCAATTTACCATCAATCACCTCAACTTCGTTCACTGGATATTTTGCTGCATCCTCAGGCCCATTGATACCAATACAAGCCAGGGCTTTACTATTATACATGGCGATATGACCGCTCATGTGCAGACACTGTACCGGATTCTCCGGTGCAATAGCATCCAATTCTTCAAGCTTAGGGTGACGTTTTTCTTCAAGAAATGTTGGCTCATAGCCCATTGATGAAATCCATTCTCCGGGCTTTCGGATGTCCACTGCTTTCTTTATCAAATCAAACATTTCAACAAGACTTCCACACTGGCTTCTATCAATATTTATAATAGATGAATCAATCTCGTTTCCAATAAAACCATTCAGAATAGGATGTACGTGGGTATCTACAATACCTGGCATCAAAGTTTTTCCCTTTAAATCAACAATCTTTGTTTCAGGGCTGACAATAGTCATTAATTCTTCCGTCGTCCCCACATAAACAATTTTGTTCTTCTTGATTCCAACTGCCTCTGCAATCTCATCCGCCTCATTAACTGTAATAACTTTACCATTAATCAATGCCATATCGACATATACAAAATCAAATTTCATTATTCAACCTCCATAAACAGGGACTAATTTCTTTTTCAGCAAAATAAAAAAAGAGCCTTTCTTTCGGAAAGCTCCTTTGCCCTTTGTTTTTTATCCTAACTTCGAAGTCTCTTTTTGTCAATGTGCATCTGTTGAAATTTGTTTATCCATTTAACCAAGTTTCCAGATAAATGAAAAAAAAGCACAAACCCTAAGGTTTATGCTTACATTCCTAATGCCGGCGACCGGAATCGAACCGGTACGATCGGTTAAAATCGCAGGATTTTAAGTCCTGTGCGTCTGCCAGTTCCGCCACGCCGGCACAAAAATGGGACCTACAGGGCTCGAACCTGTGACCCTCTGCTTGTAAGGCAGATGCTCTCCCAGCTGAGCTAAGATCCCATGAGCTATATTATATCATTTCTGATTCAATATATCAATATTTAATTAATTTTTGTGATTCATTTTACTGAATCTACAGGTCTTACTATTTCCTGAGTGGACCTTCGGGGACTCGAACCCAGGACCGACCGGTTATGAGCCGGTTGCTCTAACCAACTGAGCTAAAGGTCCATGAATAAAATAATAGCCGATGATCGGACTCGAACCGATAACCTGCTGATTACAAATCAGCTGCTCTGCCAATTGAGCCACATCGGCAAAATGACTCCAAGGGGATTTGAACCCCTGTTACCGCCGTGAAAGGGCGGTGTCTTAACCGCTTGACCATGGAGCCTCGTTATGAGCACTTAGCGGATG
>SAAB01000103.1 GCA_009929615.1 Clostridia bacterium
ATTCGCAGATGGATGCCGATTAAAGTTCGCAAAAATGGTCAGACCACGGAAGTGTGGGGCAATGTAAAATAGATTTTTAGTCCAGCTTATGCTGGGCTTTTTTTGTTGCCTTTATGACGGATAAAAAAAGACCCTATTTGTGTTTAGGGTCTGTGTACTTGTATTTCATTATAAACTTGAAAATTCAATCCATTTTTTATAACTTTTTTAAAAAATTGAGTGTTTTTTCTTTACATAATACATGTATTATGTTATAATTAAGACAGTTAAGAAGAGGTACAAAAAAATGAAAATCAAAGAAATCAGATGGATCAAAAAAGTCGGCTATCAAATCGTTGAAAGAGAGTTAGGAAAAGAATTTGTAAAAGAATTCGGTACAAGACAATACGAGTTGATTTGTTTTGAGGAACAAGGAGACAACTATCAGTTGATAAAAGAATCAAAGAAATTAGAAGTTTATAACGGTCTTTTAAACGACTACGAAAGTGACTTGAAGATTTTCCATAGTTCGAACCAACAAGTTTTGACAGCTTCACAATATGATGCGTTGAAATATGTTGCAGAGAACGAAACCGACGAATGGAGCAAATCTCCTTATTCGCTCAGTTTCTACTCATCTAAGAATATCGACTGGGGATATAAACCAGAAGGTAGTCTTCGAGTTTCAGACCACTGGAACTTTGGAGAGGACGGAGAGCATTGCCCTACCGCTGAACCAGTTGATGGTTGGGCAGTATGTAGATATGAAAATTGTATTTACCACTTGATTCAAAAGTTTTAGGAGGAATGACATGTGGCACAAAGTATATTTCAATTCACAAAACATCGAACACGAGACAGCGAAAGCAACTCTCATCAAGATGCCAAACAAATCAGAATACGCTGGTTACAAGTTTTGGCATCCTGCGAAACTGGTAAGAGAGGAAGGCGGCAAAGGCTTTCACATGTCTTTCTCGTTCGCAGAAGATTTTGAGTTCACTCTTAGAAAATATGGTCAAAATCACCAAGTAACAGTCGAAAAAATTATCGGTTGGGATGAAATGCTTGAATCTTTTGAACAAGTAAACGAGCAAATCTGTGGACACGAAGAAGCTTACTTAGAAGTTGCAGAACCTGACAAGGTTGATAGAACGGTAATAGTTAGAGAGGAGCTCACCCGTTGAAATTGACAAATCAGCAGCAGGAAGCATTTAATAAATTCTCAAAACTAAAGGTTGGAGCTCTGTTCATGAAGCAAGGCACTGGCAAAACAAGAATTGCAATTGAGTTGATTCATTCAACCGATTGCGACTTTGTTTTGTTCTTGTGTCCATTTTCCACAAAGTCAAATCTGCTTGCCGAAATCGAGAGGTGGAAATTAGACAGACCGTTCGAAATCGTTGGATATGAAACCATTTCAAGTTCTGACAGGAAATATCTAGGTTTATTAAATCTTGGTAAAGAATACAAAAAAATATTCGTAGTAGCAGATGAATCTGTCTTTATCAAAAATGATTCCAGTAAACGATATGACCGAATCTTGAAACTGCGGGACCTGTCAGAATATCGGCTAATTTTGAACGGCACTCCAATAACGAAAGACGAATGGGATATTTATAATCAAATGGAATTCCTGAGTCCTAAAATATTTGATATGCATCGTCACGAGTTCTTAAATACCTTCTTCAAGAAGATTTCGTTCAAGAAACGTATGATGCCTGCTAGAGAGTTTTACAAGTTGTCAGAGATTAACATTGATTATCTGCACCGCTTAATAGAACCGTATATCTTTGAAGCCGACTTCAGTTTTGACAGGGATGTGTATGAGAAAATAGTGCAGATAGACGCTGGCAATAAAGCCGAGGAGTTATACCAAGAAAAAAAAGAAAATTTATTACACTCTCTTGAAATTGGTCAATCCGTTGTTGAACAGTTCACAAATTTAGCTGTCGCTTGTTTTTCAGACAAAGAGCGACATCTTGGTATTGCCAAGCATCTATCTGGACAAATCATCGTGTTCTGCACACTGATGGAAGAAGTAAAAAACATAGCTAGTCAGATTGATTGTTATGTAATTACAGGAGAAACTAGGAATCGAGATCAAATCATCGAGCAATTCAAAAATGGCAACAAACCATTGTTAATGACTTTTGGGACTGGTGCTTTTGGGCTGAATTTACAATTTTGTAATAGTGTGGCGTTTGCTAGTCTGACATTTGACTATGCGAAGGTTGACCAAGCTATAAGTCGTATTAAGCGACTTGGCCAAGATCGCGACATAGAGTATATCTACTTCACATCAAATCTTGGTATTTACAACATGATACAGGATAATATCACAAAGAAGCAGAGTTTGAAAGAGCTGATTATTGATAAAATTAAGAAAGGGGAAGACCTTGAAAAATGTATATGAAGCCACAAAGGATAGGATAAAATATATTTTTGACAATTTCGACCATGTTTATGTTTCTTTTTCTGGCGGAAAGGACAGCGGTGTAATGCTAAACTTATGTTTAAAGTATATCAGCGACAACAATCTTGATAAAAAAATAACTCTCATGCATCTAGACTATGAGGCACAATATGAAGTTACAACAAATTATGTAGCCAATATAGAAGAAGAGTTCAAGGAATATCTTAATATTTTACATGTTTGTGTTCCGTTCAAAGTCACTACATGTACAAGTATGTTTCAAAGTTTTTGGCGACCTTGGGAAGAGTCGAAGAAAGACATTTGGGTCAGAGAAATGCCGGACAATGCTATGACAGCATCTGACTTTGGTTTTTATGATGAAAACATGTGGGACTACGACTTTCAAGAAAAATTATCCATTTGGGCACACGAGCAAAGCAAAGCTGAACGAACTGCTGTTTTAGTGGGAATTCGTACACAAGAAAGTCTAAACCGTTGGAGAGCAATCCACAAAGATAGAGACAGTCGCTTAGATAATCTTGAATATAGCAAAAAAGTAGCTGATAATATATATAATTTTTATCCAATTTATGATTGGAAAACTGAAGATATTTGGGTTGTTAACGCAAGATTTCAATTCAACTACAACAAACTATATGATCTTTATTATCAAGCTGGTGTCCCGTTGGATTCTATGCGTGTTGCAAGTCCGTTTATTTCAGAAGGACAGGAATCATTAAAACTTTACAAGGTTATTGAGCCTCACACTTGGGGAAAACTGGTAAGCAGGGTTAACGGTGTAAATTTTACAGGTATTTACGGAGGGACAACTGCAACAGGGTGGAAGAACATCAAGAAACCAGAGCACTTTACATGGAAACAATACATGGAATTCTTGTTGGATTCACTTCCTGAAAATGTAAAAGTCGGATATTTATCAAAACTAGATACCTCTATCAAATTTTGGCGAGAAAAAGGAGGTGTATTATCTGACGAGGTTATCTCTCAGCTTGATGAACTTTCAATAAAATATGAATTCGGAACACATAACTATAAAACTGATAAAAAAGCCATAAAATTAGATTACTTAGATGATATTGATATTTCTGATTTTAAAGCTGTGCCAACATATAAGCGAATGTGTGTCTGCATCTTAAAAAACGACCATTTGTGTAAATACATGGGTTTCAGCCAAACAAAACAAGAAACGAAAAAACGAAAGGAGGCAATAGAAAAATATGCAAAAATTCTATAGTCCAGTTTATAACATTCAAAGGATACCGATTGAAAAGATACAAGCGAATAGTTACAACCCAAATAGCGTTGCTCCACCAGAAATGAAACTGTTGTATCAATCTATCAAGGAAGACGGGTATACAATGCCGATTGTGTGCTACTACCTTCCGGATGTAGACAAATATGAAATCGTTGACGGTTTTCATCGTTATACAACCATGCTCAAACACAAAGATATTTATGAACGAGAAGAAGGTTATTTACCTGTTTCTGTCATTGACAAGCCTGTTTCATATCGGATGGCATCAACGATTCGTCACAATAGAGCGAGAGGTTCTCACGATATTGGTTTGATGACAAACATTGTTGCCGAACTTGTCGAAGCTGGTATGTCAGATGCATGGATTTTGAAAAATATAGGCATGGATGCAGATGAGCTTTTGAGATTGAAACAAATTAGTGGGCTTGCAGCATTGTTCAAAGATAAAGAGTTTTCGAAATCATGGGTTCCCTCTGAGTAGGTTTCTGTTATAATCTATTGAGGAGGTATGGCATGACTGAAAAGCGTAAAGGATACGCAACGCAAGAAGGACAAGCGGAAGCGAATAAGCGCTACAGAGATAAGAATAAAGAACACAGGAATTATTTGAGCAGTCGAAGCGCTGCGAGGAGCTTTATAAATAATAAAGCAACGATTGACGATTTAACCGAGTTAGAAAGTTTAATCCAGAAACGAAAAGATTAATTATAAAAAGCGTCAGTGATCTGGCGCTTTTCTTGACAAGTGATTTTGGACGGGGTATAATTTGGATGATTTATATTTAGTTTCCGACTTTCGGACGAAAGAAGTGGAAATAATGCTTTGTCCGTACTCAATTTTGCGCACCGATTCGGTGCTTTTTTGTTTTTAGGACGTGACCTAAAACTTGTCCTAAAACTTTGGACAACGTTGTATAAACATGTACACAAAATAGAAAAAGAGCCTTATTTTAAGGCTCTTTTTTGATACTGTGTAAAACTCGTTTTATGTTGTTTTACTTTATTTCCTAGTGACATATTTATCATCTCCTTATATAGTATAAATAAAAAAAGTTTAGGATAAGAAACAAAAAAATAGCAAAAAAATAATAAAAAGTGTTGCATTATTGTTTTTATTAGTGTATAATAAGATTATAAAATAAAGAAAGGAGCAAACATGGTTTACGATTATTCAAAACTAGAAGGGAAAATTATTGAGAAATTCGGCACTAGAGAAAATTTTGCCAAAGCATCTGGAATAACAGCCAAATCCATTTATGATAAATTAAACAATAAAACAATTTGGAAGCAACCAGAAATTTCTAAGGCTATGGATTTACTATCCATCTCTGGTGAAGATATTGAATTGTATTTTTTCAAAAAGAAAGCTCAGGAAATCGAGAAAGAATAGAAAGGAGTGACATGCAAGAAATTAAATTTAACGGTAAGTGAACACAAAAAAACCACTGCTTGGAACAGTGGCTTACTAAAAAATACACTTAAATTATAACATGAAGAAAGAGTGATTACAATGAAAGCAGAAATTATTGGAT
>SAAB01000047.1 GCA_009929615.1 Clostridia bacterium
ATCTGAAATAAATCCCTCAGATGCTTCAAATCCGTAGATATCCTCCATGGTCTCTGATATCTGACGTGTAGTCATTCCTTTTGCGTACATGGATATGATCTTCTGATCAATATCAGAAATATCTTTTTGACGTTTCTTCACAACCTGAGGTTCAAAAGTAGATTTACGGTCCTGAGGTACGTCAATATCCATACTTCCATAGCTGCTGTTGACCCGCTTAGACTTGTAACCATTGCGGTAGTCATCACTGTCAGAACGTTCAGATTTTCCATATCCAAGGTGGTCATCCATTTCAGCTTCCATCATTTCCTTGATGGTTCCGCCGAGCAGATCTTTAAGGGCATCCTGGATGTCTTCCGCGGTCTCAATATCATACTCTTCAAGGAGCTGATGAATGATGTTACGTTTTCCTTCTGTCATTTGTACTCTGTGTACTGGTTTCTTTTCTTTTCTTGCCATAATAAAAGGCCTCCTATGATTTTATTTTATCATAGAAGACCTCGTGTATCAGTATTTACAGAAAAACTTTCACAGACTCATTTTTTATCGCCCGTGCCAGATATTTTACAAGGGCAGATTCAGCACAGCCAATGTAGACTTCGCCACCGCTGAATGCATCCAAGGATTTGAATTCATCGGTTATTTTATCAGCCATATCCAGTAAATCTTCAGCTCTTTTGCGCAGGAGCATGCCTTCATCCGTCAGATGAATGCTGTAGCTGCTCCGCAGGAATAGTTGTTTACCCAGTTCTTTTTCCAGTTCTTTCATTGTTCTTGATAGGGTTGGCTGGGATATGTGGAGCCTTTGTGCGGCTCTGGTCATATTCTCTTCCCGTGCTATTTCCAAAAAATATCTAAGACTTCTTATTTCCATAGGATTCACCTCTTTTTTATTATACATAGCTCAGTTATTCATTTCAAGAATAACTGAAAAAAGGAATTAAAGGTGTTATAATATGTAAAAAACATTATCAGGAGTATACTATGAAATTAATGATAAAAAGATTTAATGAACTGACGGTTGAAGAATTGTATGAGATTTATAAGCTCAGGGTTTCGGTTTTTGTTGTTGAACAGAACTGTCCCTATCAGGAAATAGATGAGGCGGACAAGCATGCCTGGCATATCTGGCTCGAAGATGAGGAAGGAATTCAGGCATATCTGCGGGTCGTGGAGGCCGGGATTAATTTTCCGGAAGTTTCCATAGGACGTGTTCTTTCACGAAAGAGGCGTTGTGGACTGGGAAGCCGCATTGTTGCTGAGGGGATTCATGTGGCAGAAAACAGACTGGGAGCGGAAAGTATACGGATTGAGGCCCAGGTGTATGCGAGAAAACTTTATGAAAAAGCCGGTTTTGTTCAGGTGTCAGATGAATTTTTAGAGGATGGGATATTGCATATTCAGATGTGCCGGGAAAAACAGATATAAAAGAAAAGTCGAAGGGTTTAAGCTTCGACTTTTTCTTTATGAGAATCAGATAATTATTAGTCACCGCCCGGACCGTCTTTTCTTGGCCGGGAGGATTCAGGGAGAGGTTCGGGATTCCAGGTATCCTGGGGCAGGTCGATATTTGGAATATTGCCATCATCGTAATCATTTTTAGCATTCATAGCATATACCATCCTTTCAGGTAGTAGGATATGTCAAACAACTGAAAAATATTCTATAACACAAAAAAGTCGAAGTGGCTAAGCTTCGACTTTTATAAAGAGGGGAAAAAGTTATTTCTTTGTTTGTTCGGTATGTTTATATCATACAAGGTTCTTGTGAAGAAATTGTGATGAAGAAATTAAAAAAGAATTAAAGTCATGAATTGAATCTAAAGATTTTCAAAGAAAAGTGAGATTCGGGCCATATAAAATACGATTGAGGGGCCTTTTCTTTTGTGATATACTTAACTTAAGTTTATTGTGAACGTGGAAGATATTGATGCGGTATATAAAAGATTAGAGGCATAGTATTATGAAAGATGAAAAGGATTCGTTGGAGCAGCAGCGTTTTCAGCTGGTTATTAAGGAGTTGAATGCAGCCGTCTTCGAATGGAATTTAAAGGATGGAAGTTTTTATAGTTCGGAAGCTTATCAGAAATATGCATTGAGTAAAGTTGATAATAAGGACATTTTAAGCAACTGTGGCTTAAGGGGTGTCATCCATCCTGATGACACGGACCAGCTTCAGACTTTTTTCAAAGAGGCATCTGAGAATAAAGAGAGGGCAGAGTCTGTTTTTCGACTGAAGATGATGGATGGTACTTTTCAGTGGTGTCATCTGGTATTTCTGTTTTATAAAGATATCAAGGGTAATCTGGAACGGATTATAGGGATTATTATTGATGTTAATGAAGAACAGGAAAAAAATTTCATGCTCAACAGCATCCTTAATGAGCTGCCTGGCGGTGTCGGCATTTTTAAATTTGCCAAACATCTGGTGTGCCACTATTTCAGTGATGGTTTTGCCCAGATTTCCGGGAGAACACGGGAAGAGGTCGAAGAACTTATTCAGAATGGAACCTTGCTTGAGAAAGTGATTGCCCCTTCGGATTATAAACGATTTATGGAGAAACTGGGGGATGAGATATCTAAAGGAATTTCACTGAATCTTACCTATCGATATTTGACAAAAGACGGAAAGATTGGATGGTTACATCTGTCTGCAACCAAACTGCGTGAAGAAGATGGATTTCCGGTGTATTACTGTGTTTTCACAAATCCATCAGAGGAGATGGCACTTTACCGGGACGTTGTGGAAGACTCAGCGAATGGAATTTTTGTAGCGGAGAGAGAGTCACGAAAGGTTCTTTATATAAATGACGCAGTCAGCAGGATATTTGATATTCCAAGAGAGATTATCCAACAGCGAGTGAATAATTCGGAAAATATATCTCAGAAGTATGTTTTTCTGAGTCGGGAGGATATTCGTGCTTTAAAGAGGGACGCATTCACAGAGTTTCATGTCCTGTGGGATGACAGATTATATCTATGCATTAGGGCAAAAGCTATTTTATGGAATGGCATTGATGCTTATATCATGTATTTTACAGATGAAACGGCAGAGCATGAACGACAGATGCAGCTGCAGGAATTAGTGAATCGGGTTCCGGGAGGCGTAGGGATTTTTGAAAATTATGACGGTATTGCCCATCAGGTTTATATGAATGATGGCTTTTACCGGATGGTTTCGGATACCCGTGAGAATCGGAATATAAGAACAGGCGGCAATTTTATAGAGAGTATACACCCGGAAGATAGAAAAATTATCCGGGAGGTAATGAATGATTTCTTTCAGGGCGTTAACGAGAGAGAATGTGTTTTACGCACCCAGACAGGTCAAGGTGGATATATATGGATTCGCATGGCGGCAGCGGTTATAAAGCGTGGAGATAAACATATGACTATCTACTGCAGTTTATCAGATCATAGTGAGGCTGTGGCGGCGAGAGAAGCTTTGGAAAACACGAATAATACGATACGACAGCAGTATGAACGTGAATTAGAAAGACGGAGACTCCTTGAAAAGGGCAGTATAATCAGTGTCTGCTCGAATATTACCAAAAAAGAAATTATTGAACTTAAAAGTAATAGTGAGCTTCAGAGTAATTATTTTACGGGAATGACTTTTGAGAAAGCCATAGAAGTATTGATAAAGAGTATTCCGGACCCAGTGGCAAAACAAAGACTCCGGAATGTACTGTCCAGTGAACAGATTATCGAACGGCTTAAAAAAGGGGTCTCGGAGGGAACTCTGGAATACCGAAGTTTACAGCCCGACGGTTCACTGCATTGGATACGATGTGTATGCAGTGCCCATAAGGATGAAGCTACGGGTGATATTATTGCCTATGCTTATTATTATGATATTGATGATGAGAGGAAAGCACATTTGGCGGCGGAAAGTGTTATTGATGAAGCCGTTGAATATGTTATGCTTTTGCATGTGAAAACAAATCGGGCCAAGTTTGTACGATTGAAACAGGATTTTGACAGACCGGAATTCCATGACTTTTTTGATTTTAATCTGGCGGTGGCATCGACGGAGTTTGCATCGATTAAACAGGAAGACCAGGAGATGATGCTGGAATTCTTTAATAATGAGAAATTAGTACAGCGGCTTCAAAAGGAAAAGGATATTTCTGCTATTTACAGGAGAGAGATTGGTGAGAAGACTGTTCTGCGTAAAAAAGCGAGAGCTTTTTATCTGGATGACAGCCATGAGGATATTGTCATTGCACGAAGTGATATAACGGATTTATATATTGAGGAGCAGCGCCAGAAAGAATTACTTAAAAAAGCGGCCTTTGATGCGAATCAGGCAAATAAAGCGAAGACGGAATTCCTTTCTCGTATGAGCCATGATATGAGGACTCCGATGAATGGAATTCTGGGTCTTGCCGAGTTATCCCAGGATGAACAGGATATCGAAGTCCTTAGAAAGAATATAAATAAAATTAAAGAATCAGGGAGTTATCTGCTGAGCCTGATTAATGATACCCTGGATTTTCAGCGAATTGAAAGCGGAAACATGAAACTGGAATATCAGATTGTTTCGACTCAAACGATTTTAAATAATATTCTGGAGATTATTAAACCAGCGGCGGAAGCCAAAAATATAAAGTTTATTATTGAAAATAAGAATGCAGAGCTGCAGTGGTATGTACATACAGATTCTGTCCGTATCCGCCAGATTTTTATTAATCTTTTATCCAATGCTGTAAAGTTCACACCGGAAGGTGGACAGATTTCTTTCGGTTTTGAGTGCCTTGGAAGGGATGAAATGATTTCCCATGATTGTTTTAAAATCAGGGATACAGGAATTGGCATGAGCCGGGAATTTATTGAGAACCGCCTCTTTAAACCGTTTTCTCAGGAACAGAGTATGTTGTCGACCCAGTATGCCGGTTCAGGACTGGGGCTCTCCATTGTATACAGTCTGGTTGAGATGATGGGCGGACATATTGAAGTGGAAAGTGAATTGGGTAAAGGGACAACCTTTACACTTTATCTGGACCTTAAGCGGGTTAGCGATGAGGAAGCAAAACGTTTCCTTCAGAATGGAAAGAGCCAGACATCAACGATGGTGAAACTTTTAAAGGGCAGGAATATTCTGCTGGTGGAGGACCATCCTTTGAACGCAGAAATTACTATGCGGATTTTGAAAAAAGCCGGATGTCATGTGGTTTGGGCAGATGATGGCAGCAAAGGGGTTCAGACATTCTTACAATCAGCGCCACACTATTATGATGCTGTTCTGATGGATATACGGATGCCTGTTATGAATGGTCTGGAAGCGGCTAAGGCAATTCGTCGGTTAAACCGAACAGATGCTTTGACCGTTCCGATTATTGCAATGACGGCAAATGCCTATGATGAAGATGTGCAGAAAACCATTGAAGCAGGTATGAACAGCCATCTGGCAAAACCGGTAGAAGCTGTAAAATTATATGATACCCTTGTGAAGTATATTATGTCTACAAAGTAAAAAAAGTGCTGTCAGAAACTGACAGCACTTTTTAATTTATGCGTTACTGGTCGATTTTATCTACCCAGACAGATGGGATGGTAATAGTAGCTCCCATCGTAGATTCGTAGCTGTACAAACCAAGGGATGTTCCGTAAATAGTAATATAATCATCTTCCAGAACCCGTGAGGATAAAAGTGTTTTGGAGTAGGCAACATACATCATCGTATCGTAGTTATCATCCACTGCAAAACGGAGATGAATTTCGGAATCGCCCTCAAGAACCTGGACAACCTTGCCATAGAATTTCACTTTCTGATTCACAAAATCATCCGGTGTCCGGGCAAGCTGGTCATAGGTGATGCCTGTTTCATAACCGCGGGCAGCCTCTTCTTCCTGTCTGGCTTTTTCGGCAGCTTCGGATTCGGCTTTTGCAGCTTCTTCAGCAGCCTTGGACTCTTCAGCAGCTTTGGATTCAGCAGCTTTGGATTCTTCAATTTCTTTCAATCTGGCTTCAGCATCAGCTTCTTCAAGCTCTTCGTAAGGTCCCATCTTTTCCTGATAGGATTCGTACTCCGTCTTCAGTTCTTTAAAATCCGATTCAAGTTTTTCATGCTCCGATTCCAAGCCGGAAAGCTCGGTCTTTACAGACTCATGGTCGGCCTCGGAAATACCGCTGCAGGCGGTGATGGATAAGCAGATGGCAGTAACCACTGCCATGGTAATCATTTGTTTTTTCATAATATAAGTCCCTCCTATATAATATTATTTATAGGGATATAATATAGGATTTTGGTGTCCACCTAGGGGGACAATGAAAAATCAAAGGAAAATACGCTTTTCGATATCGACAATCGTCAGCTGATCTAAGTAATCCAGACAAAGGCTGTTCAGCTCTGTGCAGAGTCCATCCATAATCCCGGCCATACCTTTTGAAACGAGACAGTCCATATCCGCGCTGCCGGATTTCCAGGAGGCTTTTACCATTTCCTCCTGAAGGGCATCGCAGATATCTTTCAATGTAATTTTATCTGCGGGCATTCCAATATGATAACCACCCCGTAGACCTTCCCGGGTATCGACAAAGCCTTTTATTTTCAACTTTGCAAGAACTTTTCGTACACGGGCCGGATTGGTACATATATTTTCTGCTAACACCTCGCTGGATAATGTTTCATTTTTGTGATAGAGGTATACAAGGGCATGTACACCAATTGTAAATTCACTGGTCAATTTTCGGCCTTCCTTTCTATTATTTCTAGTTTACTGCAAATAGCACCGGTCGGGCATGTGTGAATACAATCCCGGCAGCGGATACATTCGGAACTGTTGGGTTTTTCCCAGACAGGGATATCCATTTTACAGGTTTTCTGACATTTTTTGCAATGAATACACTTGCTTTCATCTACCTCCATACGATAGAGAGAGATGCCATTGAAAAGACCATAAATGGCTCCAAGAGGACATACATATTTGCAAAAAGGTCTGTAAACAAACATAGAGCCAATAATAGTAAGAATTAAAATACTCACTTTCCAGGTAAAAAGAAAGCCAATAGCGGCTCTGAGTGGTTCGTTGGTTATAACAAGTGGAAGACCTGCTGCGAGGGTTCCGCTTGGACATATATACTGGCAGAACCAGGGCCTGCCCAAACCGAGAAAATCTGTTGCAAAAATGGGGAGAAGAATGACAAATACAATTAAAATAATGTACTTAAGCCAGACCAGCACCCGATGCCCGGGAAGATTTTTTCTTTTCCCGGGAAATGGAATCTTATGTAATAAATCCTGGACCAGTCCAAAAGGACAGAGCCAGCCACAGACAAAACGTCCAAAAAAGGAGCCTACAAGCATGAGAAAACCTATCACATAAAAAGAAATGTGATAGCTCCGGCTTCCCAGAACTGCCTGAAGAGAGCCGATGGGGCAGGAACCTAAGGCACCGGGACAGGAATAACAGTTAAGTCCGGGAACACACAGGGCTTTAGAAGGGCCTGTATATATTTTTCCTTTAACAAATCCAAGAAGATAGCCATTGGTCAGAGCCGTAAAGAGGACCTGAACCCATAGGCGTGTTCTTTTTTTTATATGTTTTAATAATTTAGCCAATTCCAATACACTCCATACATATGTTTACAGCCTTGATGAATAGTGTAGCGGCTTCGCCGCGGGTTACGCCAATAACGATGAAGACCAGGGCAAGCACCATAACGCCTGCCCGTATCCATTTTCTTTGTTTTGTGTTCATTATTTATTCGACCTTTTCTAACATTTCTTTAATAATACGTTCCCAGGAACTTTTACTTTGAGAGCCGGTATAGACACTTCCAACCTGTTTTCCTTCTTTATCCAGAAAAACAGTTGTGGGTACCAGCTGTACTTGGCCGACATAGCCATTCATTAAATCTACAGAATTCACAATGTGAAGATAATTGGCACCGGTATATTCGATAATTTCCAGAGCTCCTTTATCTTCGGGCTGTGTAACGTCACTGATTAAGCCGATAATCTGCATACGGTCTTTATATTCTTCAGATAACTGACCGATATCCGGCATTTCCTGAATACAAGGATAGCAGAAGGTTCCCCAGATGTTTAACATGGTCAGATTCGACTGGGCGAAAACGTCCTGAGTTACAGGCTCGCCGTTAATATCGGCTGTATGAAAGGTGCCAAGCAGACCCTCTGAAGCCGTAGCTTCCATGGCCATAGATTCGTAAGCTCCTGATTCTGTTTCATAAGTCCAGTCACCAATGCCGCCAAAATCATAAACCTTTGTATAGCCTGCTTCAATAAGTTTCTTTGCAGCCTGAGCACTCCGGTTGCCGCTTCGGCAGTATACGAGAATCTCCTGATTCAAATCAGGAAGAGCATCTAAAGGCTCTGTACCAATATCATCATTTGGGATGAGGATAGCACCGGGGATATGTTTTTCTTCATATTCGTCGGCATTTCTTACATCGAGGATGATAAGACTGTCACCGGAATCGATGCGTTTTTTTGCATCTTCGGCAGAAATTTTCTGGTAGGAGGCCATTGTTGTTTCCATTGTTGTTTCTGTTTTTGAGCTGTCAGCCGCCATAGAGTCGGCGGTCGTTGGTTTTCGCACACCGCAGCCGGTCAGTGCGACAGCTCCGAGTAGGAGCAGTCCTGATACTATTATATTCATTTTCTTTTTCATTGTAAAATACCTCGCTTTTTTATTTTATGAGTGGGGTGTTGGGTTATAAACTGAATAAATCGTTTAAAGCTTCGCTCATTGTAGGATGGGTAAAGACCTGGTCCCTTAACATCTGGTACGGCATATCCATATCCAGGGCAAGCTTCACAATGTTAATCATTTCATGGGATTCTTCGCAGAAAAGCATGCATCCCAGAATTTTATCTGTTTTATTATCGATAATTGCTTTTAAAAGGCCGGTGGTTTTACCAAGGACCTGAGCCTTTGGAATGGCAGCAGCAGGCATTTTTACTACCCGGAAATCATAACCGCCATTGCGGGCTTCATCTTCATTTAATCCAACCCGTGAAAAGGAAGGGGAGAGAAAGACACTGTAGGGAACGGCTTTTCGAAGCTGTCTGTCATAGTCCTGATTATGAAGGGCAGACCATACAATACGGGAGTCGTCCAAAGATATGTAAGTAAACTGGAGACCGCCATTGACATCGCCGATAGCCCATATATTTGGAATATTCGTCTGCAGCTTATCATTCACTTCGATGGCACCTCGGGCAGTTGTTTTTATGCCGGCATTTTCAAGATGGAGACCTTCAATATTCGGCTTCCGTCCGGTGGCGAGAAGAATGGCTTCCCCCGGAAGTTTGTGTTCCCGTCTGTCCCAGGCATAGCTTACAACAGCAAAATCTTTTTCGGCATCAATGGAATGAATTTGAGCACCAAGTTTGAAAATAACACCTTTGGCTTCAAGAGATTCCTGAATGGCAGCAGCCATATCTCTGTCTTCTCTTAGAATCAGCATATCTTCATTTTGAAGAACCGTTACTTCGCTGCCAAGACCGTTGTAGATGGAAGCAAATTCTAAACCGATGTATCCGCCGCCAACAATAACAAGATGTTTAGGCAGTGTCGAGCAGTCCATTAAAGAAGCACTGGTATAAACAAAAGGGTTGCCGGGGATGCCTTTAATCGGAAGAATAACCGGAGTAGCACCGGTATTAATAATAATCTGTTCAGCTTCAAGTTCCAACGGCTCTTCACTCATCACAACCTGTACCTCATGAGTACTAAGGAAGGAGGCTTCACCGTGAATGACATCCACCAGTTTCATGTCATGGAGTTTATAGTAGTTCTTATTTCTAAGCATGGTTACGAGTTTTTCTTTCTCTTCAATAGAGTCTTTATAGAAAGTTGTCATATCGCGAAAACTTCTTCGGGAATGACTGTGGGGCACCTGAGAACTGTTTACCAGTGATTTTGAAGGAATACAGCCCACATTAATGCAGGTACCACCATACATTTTTTCATCTTTCTCAATGAGGGCAACCTTTTTACCTTCGGATGCAAATTTACCTGCTAATGTTTTACCACCTTTACCAAAACCAATTATAATCACATCATACTTCTTCATTATACCACTTCTCCTTCTCAACTGAAACATTTTTGGTTTCAGTTTATACTGTAATTATAAATGTTACAGTAATAAATGTCAAGCACTATCGGGTTATCGTAGTATAAAAGCATTTTTTTTGATATAATTGGGTTAAAATGTAAAGTAGTGGAGGTTGGTTATGGAGAGCAAAAGAATTATTCAGGTGGAAGAGAAGGTGCCATTTAAACTGTTACTGCCTTTAAGCATACAGCATTTATTTGCCATGTTTGGAGCATCGGTTCTGGTACCGGCGATCTTTGGAATTAATCCGGCGATTGTATTGTTTATGAATGGCGTAGGTACGCTGTTGTTTATATTTATTACGAAAGGAAAGGCGCCGGCTTATCTGGGTTCAAGTTTTGCGTTTATTGCCCCGGCAACCATAGTTATTAAGGAGATGGGATATCCCTATGCCCTTGGAGGCTTTGTCGTTGTAGGTTTTATCGGCTGTATTCTGGCCGGTATTATTTATAAGTTCGGTTCAAACTGGATAGATGTGGTACTGCCACCGGCAGCCATGGGACCGGTTGTGGCATTGATTGGTTTGGAACTGGCCGGCTCAGCTGCGGAGACAGCAGGTTTGTTAGATGACACACTGGATGCAAAGAACCTTATTGTCTTTGGCGTCACTCTGGGTGTCGCAGTATTTGGCTCCGTCGTCTTTAAAAAGTTTTTGGCGGTTATTCCGATTCTGATAGCCGTGCTTTCCGGTTATGCAGCAGCAGTAATCTGTGGCATTGTGGACTTTAGTCAGGTAGAAGCCGCACCCTTTTTTGCACTGCCGAATTTTCAAACACCGAAATTCAGTCTGGAAGCAATTCTCATTATTCTTCCGGTCATCCTGGTTATCACTTCGGAGCATATAGGTCATCAGGTTGTTACAAGTAAAATCATAGGCAGAGATTTATTGAAAGACCCGGGACTTCACCGTTCCTTATTCGGAGATAATTTTTCAACCATGTTATCCGGTTTTATAGGCTCTGTTCCGACCACAACCTATGGTGAGAATATCGGCGTTATGGCGGTGACAAAGGTTTACAGTGTACGGGTTATCGCAGGGGCGGCTATTATTTCGATTATATGTTCCTTTATCGGGAAAATGGCGGCTGTGATTCAGACGATTCCGAATCCGATTATTGGAGGTATTTCCTTTTTACTGTACGGAATGATTGGGGCATCCGGTATTCGTATTCTTGTTGATGCTCAGGTGGATTATGGGAAATCCAGAAATCTGATTCTGACTTCGGTCACCTTTGTCACGGGACTTTCCGGTATCGTGATAAAGATTGGCAATGTCCAGCTTAAAGGCATGGTGCTGGCATGTATTGTCGGTATGGCCTTAAGCCTTATCTTTTATATTTTGGAAAAATGTCATTTGACGAATGATGCAGAAGAGTAAACATAGAAAATGCTTCGTCTGAAAAAGGCGAAGCATTTTTTGATAGTTACATTATTTTATCAAATTTTGAGCGGTAATAGATGGCTGAGCCCTGAATAAAGAGATAGGCAAAGACAAGAAGCAGCACTACAATTAAATCCACATTCATCAGTGCCAGTGATATCATCAGAGCACCCAGGACGAACACCATAATATCATAGGCTTTGGCTTTGGAAGCATTCAATATGGCGATATTACGTTCATCATTTTTTTCAATTTCCATCTGTTTATATTCATCTTTATAGTTTTTCATAATATTGTGGGAAATGATATTCCCCATACCATGTCCGAAAAAACCACATCCGATACCAACACATATATAGGGGAGTGTCAGCATAAGACCGGCAGGTGATGTCTGGGTTTTTACAAGATATAAACCGATGCCTGCCAGAATAAGACCGGCGACCGCTGTTAAATAATTTAATTTTTTTGATTTCATAAAAGCTCCTCCTCATAGATAAAAATATCTTCAATCTGCATATCAAAGTATCTGGCAATCTTAAAAGCCAGGAGAATGGAAGGGTTATAACGGCCGTTTTCCAGAGAGCCAATGGTCTGTCTGGAGACCTCGAGAATGGTTGCTAAATCTTCCTGTTTTAGTCCATGTTCCTTGCGGATTTCTTCTAAACGATTTTTCACGATAGACCTCCTCTCTGTGGAAAGTTTACTTTCCATACCTACATTATAGAACCGGATGGCGGAAATGTCAAGTTTACTTTCCATTGAACGGCTATAGAACAAACCTATAGCCAGCCCATGTTTTTACATATTAGACATGTTAGAATTTCCATGATACTATTTCCTTGTAAACAGATAGGAATTATATATATACAATATAGAAAAGAGGAAAAATTATGGGAAAGAAAACATATTCAGAAAGAAATTTTAAATTTGAAACATTACAGCTTCATGTAGGACAGGAACAGCCAGACCCGGTAACGGATGCCAGAGCCGTACCAATTTATCAGACATCATCCTATGTTTTTAAGAATTCAGCCCATGCAGAGGCCCGGTTTAATCTTAGTGACGCAGGCAATATCTATGGTCGGCTGACCAATCCAACCGAGGATGTTTTTGAACAGAGAATAGCAGCTCTTGAAGGCGGTGTGGCAGCTTTAGCGGTGGCATCCGGTGCAGCGGCTATTGCCTATACCTTTGAAAATCTGGCTCATGCCGGAGACCATATTGTAGCTGCAAAAAATATTTATGGCGGAACTTACAACCTTTTAGCACATACACTGCCACAGTACGGAATTACAGCAACCTTTGTAGACCCGTTTAACTATGAAGAACTTGAAGCCGCTATACAGGAGAATACAAAAGCGGTCCATATAGAAACTTTGGGGAATCCAAATTCAGATGTGGTTGATATTGAGAGAATTGCCCAGATAGCTCATGCACATAAGATACCTCTTGTTGTTGACAATACCTTTGCAACGCCTTATCTGGTCCGCCCGATTGAATATGGTGCAGATGTCGTTGTCCATTCAGCTACAAAATTTATTGGCGGTCATGGAACAACGGTGGGTGGTGTTATTATTGACAGCGGAAAGTTTGACTGGGAAGCCAGCGGAAAATTTGCATCCCTTACAGAGCCTGACCCGAGTTACCATGGCATCAGCTTTACGAAAGCCGTTGGTCCGGCAGCTTTTGTTACAAAGATTCGTGCGATTCTCCTGCGTGATACGGGAGCAACACTTTCACCATTCCATGCATTCTTTTTCCTTCAGGGATTGGAAACCCTTTCCCTCAGAGTAGAACGTCATGTAGAAAATGCATTGAAGGTTGTGTCTTACCTTGAAAATCATCCATTGGTCGAGAAGGTGCATCATCCGGCAGTATCTGAGGATGAAGAGCAGCAGAGACTATACCAGAAGTATTTTCCAAAGGGTGGCGGTTCAATCTTTACCTTTGAAATCAAAGGGGATGAGAATAGGGCCAAGAAATTTATTGATGAGCTGGAGCTCTTTTCACTGCTTGCTAATGTGGCAGATGTGAAATCTCTGGTGATTCACCCGGCATCAACAACCCATTCCCAGTTAAATGTGAAAGAACTGGCAGACCAGGGAATCAAGCCAAACACCATTCGCTTGTCCATTGGTACTGAAAATGCTGAGGATATTATCGAGGACTTAAACGAGGCATTTAAAGCTTTATAAAATGATAGAAGATGTGCATTCTCCTTTTGGAGGATGTACATCTTTTTTTGCTAATGAAAAAAGTTATCGATAACAGTCTTGTAATTCAAAATTCAGGATTTATAATGAATGTGGTTAGTTTGAACTAATTTGAAAATAGGAGTGATATTAGATGTTTTTGGAAATCAAAGATTTAAAGAAAAGCTATGGAAATGATGGAAACCGGGTAGAGGTATTAAAAGATATTAATTTTAATATTGAGCGTGGAGAGATTTGTGTATTATTGGGACCATCCGGTTCAGGAAAGTCTACTTTGTTGAATATCATTGGCGGTATCGACGATGCTGACAGTGGATATATATCTATCGAGGGTGAAAAAACAGCAGACATGAAAGATAAGGCATTGACCAGATATCGGAGAAAACATTTGGGGTATGTTTTTCAGATGTATAATCTGATTCCAAACCTGAATGTGAAAGAGAATATCGAAGTCGGAGAATATTTAAGCGATAAAGCCCTGGAAATTGATGATTTGTTGAAGACTCTGGGACTTTACGAACATCGTTACAAACTGCCGAATCAGTTGTCCGGAGGACAGCAGCAGAGAACCGCTATTGGTCGGGCAATCATAAAGAATCCGGATATTCTCCTTTGTGATGAACCTACTGGAGCATTAGATTATAATACTTCAAAGGATATTTTAAAATTGATTGAGGATGTGAACCGGAAGTACGGCAATACGGTTATTATGGTGACTCATAATGATGCCATAAAAAATATGGCGGACAGAGTAATTCTTTTGAGAGATGGACAGATTCGCAAGGATTATTATAATGATGTGAAAATTCCAGCCGTCGATTTGGAATGGTAAGGGGGAGTATTGATGAGAAATCCATTAAATAAACGGCTTCCCCGTGAATTTACCGGGGAAATAGGGAAATATCTGGTTATTTTTCTTTTTATGGCAGCAACTATTGGTTTTGTATCCGGCTTTCTTGTAGCCGGGGGCAGTATGATTAAAGCATACAATGACAGTTTTGAGACTTATAATATTGAAGATGGTCATTTCGTTTTACAGGAAGCGGCAAGTGAGGAAGTACTAGATAGGTTAGAAGAAAATGTGAAAATTTATCCGGATTTCTATATCGATGCCGATACAAATACAGACAGCAAGGTGAGAATTTTCAAGAAACGAGAGATTGTTAATCTGGAAGACCTTATGGAGGGGGCGTTTCCGGAAAAAGACAATGAAATTGCTTTGGACCGGATGTATGCCAATAACAACGATATTCAAGTGGGGGATAGGATAACGTCTGGGGATAGAGAATTAAAGGTCACAGGACTTGTAGCTCTTTCGGATTACAGTGCACTTTTTTCGGATAATTCAGATATGATGTTTGATGCAGTGAAATTTGGTGTGGCGATTATGACGGAAGAGGGGTTTGACCATTTTGATACTCCGATTGTGCATTATAATTATTCATGGAAATATAATCCGGTACCGGTGGATGAGATTGCAGAGAAAGAAGCTTCAGATGATTTTTTAGAGTTGCTTGGTGAAAATGTGGCTGTTACAAAATATGTTCCGAGATACAGTAATCAGGCCATCAACTTTACCGGAGAAGATATGGGCGGTGACCGGACCATGATGATTGTCCTTTTGTATATTCTGATAATTATTTTAGCATTTGTCTTTTCGGTGACGATTAACCACACGATTGTCAAGGAGTCAGCTGTTATAGGAACTCTGAGGGCTTCCGGTTATACCAAGGGCGAAATGCTGAAACATTATTTGACCCTGCCTGTTCTGGTTACGCTGGCCGCCGCATTAGTCGGAAATATTTTGGGATACACACTGTTTAAAAATATTGTGGCAGCTATGTATTATAACAGCTATAGTCTGCCAACCTATAAAACCATATGGAATGGGGAAGCCTTTGTACTGACAACAATTATTCCGATACTTATTATGGCAGTGGCAAATACGGTAGTACTTATTCGACGATTGGCCTTTTCACCACTTGCTTTTTTGAGACATGATTTGAGCCGTAAACACAAGGAAAAGGCAATCCGTCTGCCGGCCTTTAAGTTCTTTAATCGTTTTCGCCTGAGAATTATGCTTCAGAACCGTTCAAGTTATTTGACATTATTCGCAGGAATTGTCTTTGCCAATATTTTATTGCTTTTTGGAATGATGATGGGGCCGCTTTTATCCCATTATCAAAAAGAAATATCTTCGAATATGCTGGCGGATTACCAGTATATATTGAAAGCCCCTGTGGAAGCGGAAGATTCTTCAGCCGAAAAATATTCGGTCACATCGCTGAAATATTTCGTCGACGATAATGACGGCGAAGAAGTGAGTGCCTACGGCATTGCGGAAAATAGCGAGTATGTGAAGGCCGGTTTGGATTCGGAAGGCGTTTCTATTTCTGTGGGAATGGCAGAAAAATACCGGTTGCACGAAGGGGACAGAATTACCCTCAGAGAGGCCTATGGGAAAAACGAATATTCTTTTGAAATCACGGGAATTTATGATTATCCGGCAGCTATGGCTGTATTTATGCCGGCAGAGGAATTTGTGAAAGTCTTTGATAAGGAAGCAGATTATTTTAATGGATATTTTTCGAATAAAGAACTTTCGGATATTGATGAAAACTATATTGCATCCTGTATTACAGAGGAGGATTTAACAAAGGTATCCCGGCAGCTGGATTTATCTATGGGAAAAATGTTTTATATGATTAATGTCTTTGCGATTATTTTAGCGGCTCTTTTAATTTATTTACTCACAAAGCTTATTGTGGAGAAAAACACTACGTCTATTTCTATGGTGAAAATCCTAGGCTATGAAAATAGTGAGATAGGACGTCTTTATCTGATGGCAACAACATGGGTGGTTATTTTCTCTGTAGTTATCAGTCTGGTCATTTCCACCTGGGTGATAAAGGCTTTGTTCCGGATGATTATTAAAGATTTTTCGGGCTGGCTGACATTTTACATAGCACCACAGATTTATGGAGAGATGTTTATTATTGTTATGGTTGTTTACTGCATCGTTGCATTGCTCCAGTTCCGACGAATAGAAAGAATCCCAATGGATGAAGCTTTAAAAAATGTCGAATAAGGAGTTTGTGAAAAAAAACTTGACAAATAAAATGATATGGTTTAAAATTCACAAAAAAGCAAAGACAGAGAGAAGTACTGTAAATTATCGTTTCCAGAGAGCGGATGATGGTGGGATATCCGTAAAGTGAATTTTCAGGAATAACACTCTAACAGCTGCAAACTGAACATCAAGACAGTTGATAAGTAGGGGCGCCGTGGGCTGGACGTTAAAACAGCAGGTCATGAAAGTGACTGTTATATATTATGACAGTAAGTCAGGTGGTACCGCGGATAGTAAATACACTGTTCGTCCTGAAAGTAAAATTTCAGGATGGGCAGTTTTTTGTTTGAAGAAAAGAAAGGGAGAAAGAAAATGGCAAATGTATATCGCAGCAAAACAATGAATCAGGTAAGTGAAAGTGATATCGGCTCACAGATTAAATTAGCAGGATGGGTTGAAAATATCCGAGATCATGGCGGTGTATCTTTCGTTGATTTGAGAGATATGTATGGCATTGTGCAGGTGGTTTTCAGAAATACAGATTTGTTTAAGGGTATTCGTAAGGAACAGTGTATTTCTGTAGAAGGTGTTATTCGTGAACGTGATGAAGAAACCTATAATCCGAAGATTGCTACAGGAACCATCGAACTTGAAGTCGGAAAAGTGGATATACTGGGCAAGGTTTACAGAGATTTGCCTTTTGAAATTACAGCATCCAAAGATATTCGTGAAGATGTGCGTTTGAAATATCGTTATTTGGATTTAAGAAACCAGAAGGTGAAAGAAAATATTCTTTTCCGTTCTAAAGTTATTCAGTTTATTCGCGAAAAGATGAGCAGCATGGACTTTATGGAAATCCAGACACCTATTTTATGTGCATCCTCTCCGGAGGGAGCCAGAGATTATATTGTCCCTTCCCGTGTGCATAAGGGTAAATTCTATGCACTTCCTCAGGCACCTCAGCAGTATAAACAGCTATTAATGACAGCTGGATTTGATAAATACTTCCAGATAGCACCGTGTTTCAGAGATGAAGATGCCCGTGCAGACCGTTCACCGGGGGAATTCTATCAGCTTGATTTTGAAATGAGTTTTGCAACTCAGGAAGAGGTTTTCGCAGTTGGTGAAGAAGTCTTATACGAAACCTTCAAAAAATTTGCGCCGGAAGGTTATGAAGTGACAGCAGCCCCATTTCCTATTATCAGTTATAAACAGGCGATGCTGGAATTTGGTTCCGATAAACCGGATTTAAGAAATCCATTAAGAATTATTGATGTTACAGATTTCTTCCAGAGATGTACCTTTAAGCCATTCCACAAAAAGACCGTTCGTGCCATTCGTGTCCATGCAGACCTCTCTAAAGGTTTTCATGAAAAGCTTTTAAAATTTGCTCAGGAAATCGGCATGGCAGGTCTTGGATACCTGGAAGTTTTAGAGGATATGAGTTACAAAGGACCAATTGATAAATTCATTCCTGAGGATATGAAAAAAGAGCTGGCAGATATGGCTGGTCTTAATGCAGGAGATACGATTTTCTTTATTGCGGCCAATGAAAAAATGGCATGTAAATATGCCGGACAGATTCGTGATGAACTCGGAAAACGTCTGAACTTGCTTGAAGAAAAATCCTACCGTTTTTGTTACGTCAATGACTTCCCGATGTATGAAGTGGATGAAGAGACAAAAGAAATCGGGTTCACTCATAATCCTTTCTCCATGCCACAGGGTGGTTTAGAAGCGTTGAATACAAAGGATCCATTGGATATTCTGGCTTACCAGTACGATATTGTGTGTAACGGTATTGAATTATCTTCCGGTGCAGTCAGAAACCATGACCTTGAAATTATGGTAAAAGCTTTTGAAATCGCAGGCTATGACGAGGAAACGTTGAGAGAAAAATTCGGAGCTCTCTACAACGCATTTCAGTTTGGAGCACCGCCTCATGCCGGAATGGCACCGGGTGTAGACCGTATGATTATGCTCCTCCGCAACGAAGAGAATATCCGGGAAGTTATTGCCTTCCCTATGAACAGCAGTGCCCAGGATTTGATGTGTGGTGCGCCAAATGAAGTGTCGGAAAAACAGCTTCGTGAAACCCATATCAAAGTCAGAGATTAATGTGAATAAAAAGAATCCCTTTTGAGTAGATAGTAGGAGTCATTAAAATCTATTCAAAAAGGGATTTTTTTCTATATTCGCTGTAAAAAATGTGATTCGGCATCAGAATTTCATTGTAATTTTTGCAAAACCATATTATAATATATATTATTGTATGGAGGTGTAATAGTGTATAGATATGCAATTGAAAATTTAAATCAATGGAAAAGAAGTAAAAACCGAAAGCCTCTAATTATTGAGGGAGCAAGACAGGTTGGTAAAACCTGGCTTATGAAAGAGTTCGGAAGACAATCTTATGCTGATACAGTTTATATTAATTTTGATTCCAATTCCAGAATGGCTGAGTTGTTCTCGACAGATTTGGATACGGAACGTTTGATTATGGGTTTAGAGCTTTATGCCGGAAGAAAAATAGATTGTGAAAATACGCTGTTGATTTTTGATGAGGTTCAAGAAGTTCCAAAGGCACTTTCCAGTCTTAAATATTTCTATGAAAACGCACCACAGTATCATATTGTTTGTGCTGGTTCATTATTGGGAATTGCCTTGCATGGAGGCACATCCTTCCCTGTGGGGAAAGTAAATTTTTTGAAATTATATCCTATGTCATTTAAAGAATTTATGATGGCAACAGGAAATGAGCGTTTCGTTGAGTTGATGGATAGTCAGGATTATCAGATGGTAAAAAGCTTTAAGCATGTATATATTGATGCACTTAAGCAGTATTATTTTGTAGGTGGTATGCCTGAAGCGGTTTTGTCCTTTGTCGAAGAAAAAAATTTCAATGAAGTCCGCGAAATTCAGAAACGTATTCTCGCAGCCTATGAGCAAGATTTTTCAAAGCACGCACCAAATGATATGGTGCCTAAGATACGTATGCTGTGGAATAGCATTCCATCCCAACTGTCTAAGGAAAATAAAAAATTTATCTATGGACTTGTGCGTGAAGGAGCCAGAGCCAAAGAATATGAAACGGCTATTCTTTGGTTGTCGGATTGTGGACTGGTTCACAAAGTTGGCCGCATTAACGCTCCAAACCTTCCGTTGAAGGCATATGAGGATTTGAAAGCCTTTAAGTTGTTTATTCTTGATGTTGGCTTGCTTGGCTGCATGACAGGATTGAGGCAACGAACATTGCTTGATGGTAATGATTTATTTATAGAATTTAAAGGTGCATTAACAGAACAGTATGTTTTGCAGCAACTGGTATCAATCCCTGATTTATATATTTCTTATTTTACGAATGATCGTGGTTCCTGTGAGGTTAATTTTGTTATTGACAACGGCGAACAGGTCATTCCAATTGAAGTGAAAGCAGAGATTAATCTTAAAGCGAAAAGTCTGAAAACCTATTATATGAAATATAATCCAAAGCTTTCCATACGTACTTCAATGGCGGATTATAAGGAAGAAGAATGGCTTATCAATCTGCCGTTATATGCAATCGAAAACCTGGGCAGACAGTTTAAAGCAGAATAATAATTATTTGTAAAGTTATACGGGGGAAGAAAAGAGTCATGAAAGAGAAACAGGAAAAACGCTATGAAATGGACATGTGCAGTGGTCCGATTTTAAGGAAGATGTTGATTTTTACCCTTCCCTTGGTCTGTTCAAGCATTTTACAGCTTTTATTTAATGCAGCGGATATAGTAGTCGTTGGACGTTTCGCCGGAGACCACTCTCTGGCAGCCGTTGGTTCGAATGGTGCTTTAATCAATCTGCTGACCAATTTATTTATAGGGTTATCTGTCGGAGCCAATGTTTTGACAGGCCTATGTTATGGTGCAAAGAAAGAAAAGGATTTAAGTGAAACCGTCCATACCGCCATGTTGCTCAGTGTGTTCAGCGGTATTTTTCTGGCTATCGGTGGTTTTTTCAGTGCCCGCCTGATACTGACCTGGATGCAGGCACCGCCGGAGGTTCTGGACCTGGCAACCCTGTATCTGAAAATTTATTTTCTGGGTATGCCGGCAACGATGATTTACAACTTCGGAAGTGCTATTTTAAGAGCGGTGGGAGATACAAAGAGGCCCCTGTTTTACCTGAGCGGAGCCGGTGTCATTAATGTTGTTTTGAATCTTATTTTTGTTATTCAATTTAAAATGGATGTGGCCGGTGTTGCTACGGCAACGGTTATTTCCGAATGTATTTCAGCTGCACTGGTTGTGAGATGCCTTATGCGGGAAGAGGGCGCTATGAAACTCATGCCACGGAAGCTTCGTATTCATAAGGACAAACTTCTGCGAATTTTACGAATCGGTATTCCGGCGGGGGTTCAGGGAATGATATTCTCATTGGCGAATGTTATGATTCAGTCATCCATTAACTTGTTTGGAGCAACCGTTGTGGCAGGAAATTCTGCGGCGGCGAATATTGAAGGCTTTGTCTATGTGGCTATGAATGCTTTTCATCAGGCAACATTATCTTTTACAAGTCAGAATATGGGAGCAGGGCAGTACAAACGTATTAACCGAATATTATTCAGCGGGCAGGTATGTGTGCTGATTGTCGGTTTAGTGTTGGGAAATGCCTGTGTTCTTTTCGGAAATCAGTTATTATCCGTTTATTCATCCAGTGCCGAAGTTATCGGTGCGGGAATGAATCGCCTCAGGGTGATTGCTTCCACTTATGCACTCTGTGGTATGATGGATGTTATGGTAGGTTCCCTCAGGGGTATTGGCTATTCCGTACTTCCGATGATTGTATCCCTAATCGGGGCCTGTGGCCTTCGCCTTGTATGGCTTGCGACGATTTTTCAAATTCCTGAGTTTCATACGGTACAGACGATTTATATATCCTATCCAATATCGTGGGTGATTACTCTGGCAGCACATATTATATGTTTTATATGGGCCAGAAAACACATGAAGAAACAAAGAAAGGCGGTCGATGAATGAGGACGGCAGTTATAACGGACAGCAACAGTGGAATATCACAGGAAGAAGGAAAGCATCTTGGTATATTTATCGTTCCTATGCCAGTGATTATTGATAATAAGACTTATTTTGAAGGGAAGAATCTGACCCAGGAGGCTTTTTTTGAGAATCTGACAGGCGGTTATGACGTTTCCACATCCCAGCCTTCGCCGGGGGACATTTTAAGTCTTTGGGATAAAGTTCTGGCATCAGGATATGATGAGATTGTTTATATCCCTATGTCCAGCGGTCTAAGTAATTCTTATGCCAGTGCAGCAATGCTGGCGGAGGACTACAAGGGAAATGTTCAGGTGGTGGATAACCACCGGATTTCGGTAACACAGCATGGTTCTGTTCTGGATGGAATCAAGCTTGTTTCAGAAGGGAAATCTGCTGCAGAAATTAAAGAAATACTGGAAAAAGAATCTTTTGAGGCCAGCATTTATATTGCAGTAGAAACGCTGGAATTCCTAAAAAAAGGCGGACGTATTACAGCGGCAACGGCTGCGATTGGCAGCGTTCTTAATATTAAACCGATTTTGTCCATACAGGGTGATAAGCTGGATTCTTATGCCAAAGCCCGGGGAATGAAACGGTGCAGAGCCAAATTACTCGAAGCTTTAAAAGCGGATTTGGAAAATCGTTTTTCGGATGGAGATATGTCCGGGCTGCGAATTGCCACAGCGGGAACCATTCAGAACCCGGAGGAGGCCGAAGCATGGCGTTTGGAAGTGGCAGAGTACTTCCCCGGATATGAAGTGAAGTATGAAGATTTAGGATGCAGCATTGCTTCCCATACAGGACCGGGAGCGATGGGCATTGGAATTTACAGGGTTTTATAGGATGTCAAAGATTTTTGATTATTCGTTTACTGACATAATTTATGGCGGCATCAACCGATGCCGCCATAAATTATGCCCAGAATAAATACAACCACCGTTAAGATGGCATATACGTATTTAGAAAGGAATGTAAAAAGTTTTCCGACAGATTTTCCGGCACCAAGATTCAATTCTTTGTGAATAATCTTCGTATCCAGAACCCAGTAAATCATAAAGGCGCCGAGCAAAGCACCAAATGGAACAACATAAATGGTAATGACGTCCATCCAGCTTCCAAGCCGGGCTTCATTTTCAATGAAAAGGCCGATAAGGAAAATCAGGCCGGAGGCCAGGGCAATGGCTGAATGTCTGCTTAAGCCAAGGCTTTTCTGCAAGGCTTCACCACATACTTCGAACATGTTCATCAGAGAGGTTATTCCGGCAAAGAGGACCGAAAGAAAGAAGATAGTTCCGATGACGTTTCCAAAAGGTATCTGTGAAAAGACCTTTGGCAGGGTGATAAACATCAGAGGTGGTCCGGAAGCCGGGTCCATCTGAAAAGCAAAAACAGCAGGAATAATAGCAAGGCCGGCTAAAAGTGCGGCACAGGTATCCAGAAGGGCTGTCATACATGAAGAATGAATAATGTTCTCGGATTTACTTAGGTAGCTTCCGTAGATAATCATACCGGAACCCGTAATGGAGAGGGAGAAAAAGGCCTGCCCCATCGCCATAATCCATGTGTTGACTTTTAATAAAGCACTCCAGTCAGGAATAAATAAGTATTTATAGCCTTCGAGGGAACCGGGAAGGAAAGCTACCCGGATGGCGATGATGAAAAATAAAATAAAAAAGGCCGGCATTAAAACGGCATTTATTTTTTCAATACCTTTGGTGACACCACGCATCAGGATAAAGGCTGTAAGCAGGATGACTATCAGATGCCAGGGAACACTACCGAAAGATGAAGTGGCCTGAGCAAAATAGGCTTCGGCTCCGGTACGGGCAATTTGATTCGTCAGTGAACCAAACATGGAACGAAGAACCCAGCCGACAATAACGGAATATCCGATAGCAATACCAAAAGAACCAATCAGAGGAATGGCACCGAGAAATTTACCACCTTTCCATCCTCTGGTTTTCATGGCTGTGTCGTAGGCACCTATCGGACCGGTTCCTGTCATACGTCCTAAAGCAAATTCACCGGACAGGCCCACATAGCCAAAAAGAACAATAAAAAGGAAGTAAGGGATAAGAAAGGCGGCACCGCCGTTCTGTCCCAGGCGATATGGGAACATCCAGATATTTCCCATGCCAATGGCTGAACCAACAGAGGCAAGGATAAATCCAAGCCGGGTGTTAAATGTATTTTTTGATTTGTTTTCCATATTTTGTAAATCCTCCCGGAAATAGTATCTCGATTATATATGAAAATAGCCAAAATGGCAAGGATGTACTATAATATAAAAAAGCCTGCAAATAAAAAGTCAAGGCTAAATTGAAAGAACATTGAAAATTTTATACAGGTTGAAAAGTAGGCATCAAAATAAGACCACCACATCGTGCTG
>SAAB01000104.1 GCA_009929615.1 Clostridia bacterium
CCTCCTTGGTGAATGTGGTGTAGGAACTCCATTCTACCATGCGAGCAAAATCACTATGGATTTTTTATCCAAGTGTCCAACTTCATTATGCAATTAACCAGAATAAAGAATTATTTGAGAAAATGGATAATAAAATAGATAAATTACCAGAATTGAATCGAGATGTTGTCAACACTATAAATGCTCTGAATAAAGATTACGACAATCCATTGGAATATGATGAAAGTAAAAATGTGATTTTTCAGAGTGTTGGAGATAGAAAATACACATTAGGCGTTGATTTTATCGGTCCATCGGCATTTATTGCTGAAATGAATGGGATAGATGAGAATTCTATTTTCGAATTTCAATATCAGTCAAGAATTATGGGGGGACATTTGCTGTTTCCAACAGATATATATAAAGTAAAAAGCAAGCCAAAATCCCTTAATCAAATAAGAAGTTATCGATTTGAGGAAAGAATCGACTATTTCCTGTTTGAATTATCATTGTTTAGTGTGGGAAAGAATAAAGTAGAAGCGTCAGCGGGTGTCTTTGAGGGTAATAGAAAGTGGTTCGAGCAGTTTGGAAAGTTTCCGGAATTTGTTGATTTCTTTAAGTTGAATGATTTTGTATCTGAGAACTATGAAGTGTATGATTTATCTAGTTTGGATGACTATGGCCATATGAGATTTATTCAAGAACAGCCAGATGTAAAATACAAAAATGATTATAAAAAGGCGTTGATGGAAGCATATTCCCATAATTATAAGAACTACATTAAGGGCTGCGTAAGTGCCATCCAAAAACGAGATGAAAGAATAAAGAAGTTAATAGGATAGTTTTCTTGTTTTAGTTTATCCCTTGACGATATTATTGATTTGTTCGGGGAATTGTTTGCAGATTTTGAGAATACTGAATAATAGAAATATAATTCCCCACAGAAGTTATGGAATGATAACTAATGTGGGGATTCTTTTTACTTGATTGTTGTTAAGCTGTTGTAAATATTCGCTTCCATTTCTTTTTGCTGTGTTGCAGTGAGGTTGGCAGATGTCCTAATAACAACTGTTCCGACTACGGAATGTGAACCGCTATTTAAGGCTGTTGCACCATCAAAAGTGGCCAAATAATCGTTGCGTGTGTTAGCATCTTTTTCAGTTGTATAAACTTCTACGGCTCCGCCACCATCTGTACCTTTGTCGATAATAGAGTCACCATATACTTCGGCTTGATTTACTAAGTCTGATGTAAAATAAATACAAGAAGTGTATCCACCAGCTTTGTTGAGATTTCCATTTGGGTCATTATCTTCAGTGACAGCCGCCATTTCAGTGATATTTGGTAATCCGGTGAGACGTTCCGTTACAAAGCCTTCGGTTGGAGCGGTTACTTGCTTCATCTGTGCGATGCTTGCTGACAATGTAGAAGTTGCAGCTTCCAATTCGGATAATATACTCTGACAGTCACTTTGTTTTGTCAATTCTTCTGTCTTCGATTTAATATCTTCTGTCTTTGAAGGTATTTCAGGTATTTCGATAATTTGCTTAGAAGCACTGTCTATTGTTGCTTTAGAAGTGTCTAATAAGGATGCATCGAGCGGTGGTATCTCCGAATCAATCAGAGTTTGTAACTCAGAGCTGGCTTTCTTGATGGAGGAGTTATTTTCCTCAATAGTCGATACTGCAGCGTTAAATTCATTTGTTGCGGTTTCCTTTTCTTTGTTCGAACACCCTGCGATGACACACATCATAATTAAAATGAGTGCAAGACTTAGCAATTTCTTTTTCTTCATAGTATCATTCCCTCTCTTAATTGTATTAAAATAATTTTATCACTTAACGAAATCAGAGTCAACAAATGCTGGTAATTAGAAAGTTTTCGAAAATTGAAAAAGTAAATTCCACTCCCTCTTAGGCTGGTAGAGTTTACCTCTGCACAGTTGATATTTACTCTTTCATACATACATGCTATCTTTATAACTCCTTCTGACAGCAGTAGAAGGAGATTTTATGAGTAAATATATCCCTGGTAACCAGAAGCATCTCACCCTGGAAGATCGTATTTTTATTGAGAACTCTTTAAATCAGAATCACACATTTAAGGATACCGCAAAATACCTGTGTAAAGATCCAACCACTATCTCTAAGGAAGTCAGGGCCAGGCGTTCCTCTGACTGGTATCATAAGGGCACCTTCTATAATGCCAAGAACTTCTGCATTCACAGGTATAGCTGCCGAAAAGTAAATGTCTGCAGTAAGATTCTTATATGCGGAGTCAAATGTGCCTCCTGCCCAACCTGCAACCAAACCTGTCGGGATTTTGTGAAGGAACGCTGCAGCAGACTGGATAAGGCACCCTAGCGATGGCATTAAAGCAGAGGCAAGATACACAACAGTCAATGAACTTTATGAATTATGGAAAGACTTGAAACGTGGACTGAAAAATAACACCTTCGAGAATTATAAGTATATGTACGAGACTTTTGTTCGCCATCAGATAGGTGATAAAAGAATTGCATTACTGAAAAAATCTGATGTAAAAAGATATTATAATTATCTGGCAGATGAAAGATGCTTGAAGGCAGCAACGATTGATAATATTCACACAGTTTTACATCAGATTTTGGATATGGCAGTGGATGATGACTACATAAGAAATAATCCATCTAATAATGTTCTTAAGGAATTGAAGAAGTCGCACATATTCAAAACGGAAAAACGAAGAGGTCTTACCAGACCGGAGCAGGATTTATTTCTCTCCTATATGAAAGAAGACCCTAGTGTTCAAAATTGGTATTCTGTGTTTGCGGTTATGATTGGAACTGGACTTCGAGTAGGAGAAGTTACTGCACTCAGATGGTGTGATATTGATATTGAAGAAGGCATTATAAATGTAAGTCACACGCTGGTATATTATGACCATAGAACTTCTGAGGGCAAAAAGGGGTGTTACTTCAATGTGCATACGCCCAAAACTGAAGCAGGAAATAGACAAGTGCCAATGCTGGATTTTGTTAAGGAAGCATTTTTGATGGAGAAAGAGAGACAAGATTTATTAGATTTACATTGTGAAGCAACGGTGGATGGTTATACAGATTTTATATTTATCAATCGTTTCGGACAGCCGCAACACCAGTCAACCTTGAATAAAGCTATTAGAAGAATTATCCGTAATTGTAATGACGAGCAATTTCTAAAAGATGATAATCCAGATGTGTTACTGCCTCATTTCAGTTGTCACTCTCTTAGACATACATTCACTACCCGAATGTGTGAAGCAGGTGTCAATGTAAAAGTGATTCAAGATGCTCTTGGACATAAAGATATATCAACAACCCTTAATATATATACGGATGTAACGAGGGAATTAAGAAAATCAGAGTTTGAAGGTCTTGACTTGTACTTCAAAAAAGCATAATGTAAAGGTGCATTGATTCCCACAGCGGGAATGACAATGCACCTTAAATTATTTTAGGGAAAGATATGATTTACCTCATTTACATCAACTCTGACTTTTTCTTTCATTTCATGAAGTACACTTTTGCAGTTGGGACAGATCTGTTCTTCTTTGGTAAGTTCATAAACATCTGTTACAACAGGTAAGTTATCAATTGATTTCTTCCTGCTTTTTTTCTTTTTATTAGAAATAGATATATCAACGTTTTTTTCTGCTTCTGAATATTTTGATAAATCATTTTCTACATTGAAAGGCTCACGAAATGTCTCTGCTTCATTAAAAAGTGGAAGATCAGATAAATTTATCTGTCCGTCAATTTCTTTTTCAGAAGATTTACCATAACGTTTCTGCATTGCAAGTCTATATTGCTCTAAATACCAATTCAATTTTGCAATGGTACTGTTATACTTTGTATTAAGTTGTACATATTTTTTCTCTAATTCTTCACGACTAAGTCCTGATAAATCAGTTTCTTTTTTATCTTTATTATTCATACATATATTATAGTATTTATGTACTTTAATTTCTATTAGTAAAGTGATGAAATATACAAGAAAACAGCGCATAAAATCGTTAATTTTACGCACTGTTTATACTTGACATTTAGAATAAAATGGTTATATGATTTTCCTTTTTAAAACCTCATTAAATGCATTCTTTTGATAAATTGATAAACCGTCAAGTAACCAGGATAATTGCTGATTTGTAACTTCAATGGAGCTTTTGCCAGTATCTTTATCCGGCCACTTGAAAAATCCTTCTTCTAATCTTTTGTAATACAACCAAAATCCATTTTTATCCCAATATAAAATTTTTAATTTATCTTTTTTTCTGTTGCAAAAAACAAAAAGGCTTTTGTCAAAAGGGTCAAGTTTAAATCTTCTTTGTACTATAAGTGCCAGTCCATCAATATTATTTCTAAGATCTGTAACGCCTAAAGCCAGATAAACAGTTGGATGTAGTGTTGTTCTTAACATAAGTTGTTCAATACCTCAATTACATTCTTTAAAAGCATCTGACTAAAGTTTTCATAAATATCAATTTTATAATCCTTTATAGATATGGTTAGCTTACATTTGTCTTTATCATAATTTTCACAAATATCTTTCGGATATTCAGATTTAACTTCCACAGGAATAAAATTCATATTTTTTGTTGGTGAAGAATTAATGATATTCTCACTTGTTAATCCTTCCTCAACCAATCTTTTCTTCATTTGAGTGAATGCAGATGATGGTGGAATGTTATGCTTTTTTGCATATGCATTTATTGACATTCCTGATACTTTATAATCTTCATAAACATTATCCCAATTTCTCATAACTTTTAGCATTTTTAAATACCTCCTTTAGAGATATTCCCTGTGTGGTAGGATTGTTGTCGCAGTAACCTAAATAATATATGATAGGTTTAACTATCATCGGAAAGGTGGATTACTATGGCAAGTTATAGTCAAGAACTGAAGGATTCAATTGTTACCAG
>SAAB01000105.1 GCA_009929615.1 Clostridia bacterium
CTTATGCGGAACTAATAATGTAGCCAATCTTTCAGAAAATAGTGATTTAGTCATTGCCAATAGAAAAAGTAAATATAGCACTTGCCACCGCACCACGCACGTGGAGACGGTGTGTCTGCTCAGTCGCAAGGCTTAGAAAGCCCGTAAAATGGGCATTTGTTAGGGAATAGATTTCCGCAGGCGGTTGGGGAAGAGCTTGCGAGGGATTTCTGTTCCCACAGACGGGTGCGAGAAATAGGTATAATATTACGCGGAGATTGATAAATGCGCGGAGATAAATTTCAAAGAGAGTATGCAACAAGAACATTGACGAGATGGACTTATTGCATGCTCTCTTCCTATATAAAAATGAAATAAAAATATATTACATAAAATAATTGACATACACAATGCAATGTGATTTGATAGAAATATAAAATTATTACAATAAATCTAACCGACTTAGGAGGTATAGAGTTGAATACAAAGCAATTAAATGAATTTGTTACTTTTATTCCGGGAATAAACCCTACGAGAGCGCAAAAACAAGTCAGGAAACAATCCAAAGTGAAAACTATAGAATATTATGATCAATCATCGTTTACAGAGGATTACAAACATGAAGGAATCCACACAGAGGAACAGTATGCTGTAAATAAGGTTAATCAGGCACTAAAGGCTGGTGATATCGTGATTAGCAATTCACTACAGTGTGCAACTTTGGTCAGTGAAAAAAATGCTGGTAAAGTGCTATCTCTTAATTTTACAAAGGTTGAATTAAACGAACAGCTATTAAATAAAGAATACTTTTTATTTTTATTTAATGCATATAAAAATGTAAAGTATCAAAAAGAAAAGAAGTTACAGGGAAGTGGACCTATTCTTAAAATACCACTCCAGTCACTAGGTGAAATCATGATACCAATTGTTCCTATGGAAGAGCAGAGAAAAATGGGAGCAATTTATGTGAAAACATTAAAACTCCAAAGTGAGCTAAGTGAGTATGGAAAATTGATGGAGTTGTTTGCAAATGAGCTATTAGAAGAAAGTATAATGGGGTGCTAATATGATGAAAAGTCAATCAGAATTGGATTTTGAAAAAGAAGTTATCCTGTATTTGACAAGAATAGGTGGAGTAAAGCAGTGGGAATACAAGGAAGAAATTAAAACTACAGAGCAGTTGTGGGACAATTTCAAGACTATATTAGAACAGAACAATCAAGCAAGACTGGACAATCCATTATCTATCACAGAATTTAACCAAGTAAAAAAAATAATATCAGGTATTGAAACACCGTATCGAGCTGGACAATTTTTGTATGGAGTGAATGGAGTTTCAGAGATAGAGGTTGACCTTGATAATGGCAGGCACGTATTTCTTACAGTGTTTGATCAGGCACAGGTTGGTGGCGGAAATACCGTATACCAAGTGGTAAATCAAATTAAGCGAGCAAAAGTAATTGATGGAAAGGCAGAGCGTCGGTTTGATGTAACATTACTGATTAATGGACTGCCAATTATTCAGATTGAATTAAAAAAAGCACTTCATAGTACAACCGAATCGTTGAATCAGATGGAACAGTATATTGCAGAGAAGCAGTATAGTGGGATTTATAGTACATTACAGATTCTGATAGCAATGACTCCATATGATATTCGATATATGGCAAATACAACACTTGAAAATTTTAATCGTGCATTTGCATTTAATTGGCAAGACGAAGAGAATGCTAGACCAGTTCGCTCTTGGAAAACTTTTTCTGATAAGGTTTTATCTATTCCTATGGCACATGATTTGGCAACACGTTATATGGTACTCGATGGTACCAAAAATAAGGAGTGTATTAAAGTGATGCGCCCTTATCAAGTTTATGCTACGAAACGTGTGCTTGATAAAGTGAGACAGTACAAATTTATCTTTGATGATGGAAGATTAGGATACATTTGGCATACAACAGGATCTGGAAAAACAATTACAAGTTTTAAGACTGCTTGGCTTGCCAGTCGCTTATCTAACGTTGATAAAGTTGTATTCTTGGTTGACCGTATTGCTCTTACCACGCAAACAGCAGATGCTTATAAAGCTTATGATCCAGTGGCAGGATTTGAAGGAAAGTCAGGGGTTGTAAGTGATACAGCCAATATTTCTGATTTGGATAAAAAACTAACAAAGAAAAGCGATAAAAATATTATTGTTACTAGTATCCAAAAAATGTCAAGGTATGTAGCACGTCCCACATTTAAACCATTGCAAGGAAACATTCTCTTTATTGTAGATGAAGCTCACCGCTCAACAGGGGATGGTGGAGAAAATGAAGGGATGCTTGAAACAATACGCAAGATGGTACCAAATTCCGCATGGGTAGGTTATACTGGTACGCCAAAATTTCCAGAGACGAAAGAAATATTTGGAGAAATACTACACGCATACACGATTAAAGAAGCAATTGCAGATAAAAATGTTCTTGGATTTAAGGTGGAATTTAAAGAGACAATTGAAGCACCAAAGGATCCAAGTGAAGAAGATATAGACGATAATGTTCGCAGTAGTGTTTATGATACTAGCTCAGAACATGTTGAATTAGTAGTTAAGGATATATATGATAACTGGAAAGAACGTTCTAATAATAGGAAGTATAATGCGTTATTTACGGTTCATGTAGGTGGTAATAAAGCAAGTACTCCAAGGGCAATGGAATACTTCGACCGATTTGTAGAAGAGAATAAAACCAGACCAGAAGAAGAAAGGTTGAAAGTTGCAGTAAGTTTTTCTATGGATACGACAAATGGGAAAAATCAATTAACCACAAATACCAATCTGCATAAAGCAATTAAGGTATATAATGACATGTTTGGCACTGTTTTTGATATGACTACGGTAAAACTATATACAGAAGATGTAGCAAGACGTTTGAATAAGACAGCTGATGACGGTAAGAATTTGGATTTGGTCATTGTTATTGACCAACTTTTAACTGGATTTGATGCACCTGAATTAAATACATTATATATAGATAGAACGTTAAAAGGTGGTAATTTGATTCAGGCATATTCCCGAACAAACCGAATTCATCATAGCATTGATAAGCCAAAGGGAAATATTGTGAATTATCGCTGGCCAAAGCAGAACGAATATGAAATGAATAAAGCATTTGCTATTTATTCAAATCGTGCATCGGCAGATGAACAGCTTACACTTGAAGAACTAAAACATAAAAATGAAGAATCTGGAATTATATCTATGCCATATAGCAAAGTGGAGGCAGAATTGAAGGGTGTGGTGCAAAGGTTATCAACACTTACAAGTGAATTTATACAATTGCCACCAAGCGAAAACGAACAGGATGAAGTATTTGACAGTTTAAAGGATTACAATCGTTTGCTTAGTCAATTGAAACAGTATACGGAAGATGATGATAAAAATCCAGTATCAGCATACGACGATCCGGAAGATTTTTATAAACGCATAGGACTAAGTGAGGAACAGGAAGTTATTCTAACTACAGTTCTTGCAGGGGAATTAAAGGAACGTCGAGCAAAGCGAGAAAATATTGATATTTCTCAGATTAATTTATCCATGATACACATACATGATGTTACTATTAATTATGATTATCTGGTTGAGCTAATTGCAAGAATGGCTGATGAAGTACATGCAGATGAAATGGCAAAAGCCGAAAGAACTAGAGATGAGATACATGTTGAGATTGCCAAATCAGATAATGAGGGTGAAAAAGCGAAGGTTCGCAACTTTGTATCCAGAATCTTTTCAAAAGAATTTGTATTTGATAGCTATCCTGCACCAAGAAATGTTGAAAAAATGAATCAAGCAATGGAAAGTGCACAAAAGAATACAGATATCAAACTTATAACAGCATTTATTCGTACATGGGGCTTAGACAACTGTATGAAACCAGTGGAATTAGAAAGATTGATACAAAAGCATCAACTTGAACAAGAAGATATGGATAAGCAAGGGGAATTGACTGCAATTATGAATGCGGCAAAAAATGACTATAAGGAAATTGCAGATAAAGAAATTGCAGAATTAACTTGGGTGAAATACCGTATCGAATTTAGAAAGGCATTTTATAAGATGGCTGACAGGATAAAAAAGGAGGAATAGGAACGTGAAAAATACAAGAATGGAAAAGGAGAGTATAGATGGACGAGAAAAAAGAAAAAGAGCCAAGTATTAGATTTGTAGGTTTTCATGATGATTGGGAACAGCGTAAGCTTGGAAATATAATTGATCTTAGAAGTGGTCGGGACTACAAACACCTTTCAGCAGGTGAAATTCCTGTTTATGGAACAGGTGGATATATGCTAAGTGTGAATGAAGCTTTATCATACAAAGAAGACGCAATAGGAATTGGTAGAAAGGGAACAATTGATAAACCATACATTTTAAAAGCTCCTTTTTGGACTGTAGATACCCTGTTTTATGCGCTTCCTGAGACCAATAATGATTTAGATTTTATCTTTGATATTTTTCAAAATATAAACTGGAAGCAGAGAGATGAATCGACAGGTGTACCAAGTTTATCCAAAACTGCAATTAAAGAAATAGATGTTTTGATACCTGAATTTAAGGAACAGAAAATAATAGGGAACTTTTTTCAACACATCGACAACCTTATCACCCTTCATCAGCGTGAGTTAGAATTGCTAAAAGAAAATAAGAAAGCTATGCTTCAAAAAATGTTTCCTAAAGAAGGTGCAGATGTACCTGAAATTAGATTTGCAGGGTTTAATGAAGCTTGGGAACAGCGTAAGGTTAAAGATCTATTCAAAGTTACCCGTGGTAATGTACTCGCTGCGACAATAACGAGCGAAAAGAAGACAGAAGACGCACCAT
>SAAB01000011.1 GCA_009929615.1 Clostridia bacterium
ATATACCATTGCTACCTACATTCTAACAGCTTAAGTAACAAGATGGATAATTCCTTACTGGTTGTAAGGGATATTAACCATAAATACATTGTAGTAGAATGGAGATGAGAAGATGAAACGGAATGTGACAATGGAAGAAATATCCGATGGAAGGTTCTATGAAGTGAATGATATGGTAAAGGCAGGGTGTGCCGGCTGTGGTGGTTGCTGTCAGGGAATGGGACAGAGTATCGTTTTGTCTCCATTAGATATTTTTCGAATAATATCGAATTTAAAAGTGGATTTTGAGAGCCTTATAAATGATAAAATTGAACTGAATGTGGTTGACGGAATTATACTCCCAAATATAAAAATGGATGGTGTGGGAGAAAAGTGCCATTTTCTGGACAATGAGAACAAATGCACAATTCATGGATTCAGACCGGATATATGCCGTTTGTTTCCCTTAGGCAGATATTATGAAGATAGAAGCTTTAAATATTTTCTTCAGATTAATGAATGTCAAAATGCCCATCCTTTAAAGGTCAAAGTGAAGAAATGGCTCGATGAGCCGGAATTAAAAAAATATGAAGATTTAGTGGGACAGTGGCATTTCTTCCTGACAGATGTAGAAGAGATGCTGAATACTAAAAATAACGACAGTTTACGCAGACAGGTGAGTCTGTATATTCTTCAAAAATTTTATTTGGAAAGTTATTCATTTGAAGATGATTTCTTTTCTCAGTTTGAAAAAAGATTTGACGAAGCAAAAAAACAGCTTTTGCTTTAAGACATGGGGGACATCGATGAGTAGTAACATACGGCAGCTTTTTATAAAATATGTATCCGCAAATATTTTGGGGATGATTGGATTGTCATGCTATATTCTGGCGGACACCTTTTTTATTGCCAGAGGTGTAGGAGCAGATGGTTTGACTGCATTAAATCTGACAATTCCTGTTTACAGCTTAATTCATGGCACAGGGCTCATGATAGGCATGGGTGGAGCGACAAGGTTTTCAATAACGAAATCCACTACCGTGTTTACACAGGCCCTGTACTTTTTGTGTATGGCTGCCGCTCTTTTTGTGGCTGCCGGTATATTTCTGCCGGGATATCTTGCCGGATTGCTGGGGGCGGACAGTGCAACTTTCGGTTATACAGCGACTTATCTGAGAATTATTTTGTGCTTTTCACCCATGTTTTTGACCAATAATCTGGTCCTGTGCTTTGTACGAACTGATGGTGGTCCCCACCTTGCTATGGCGGGGATGATTATAGGCAGTCTGTCGAATATTGTTCTTGATTATATTCTCGTATTTCCGATGCAGATGGGAATGCTTGGAGCGGCCATAGCCACCGGACTGGCACCGATTATCAGTCTTTTAATTTTATCTTCTCATTTTTATAAGAAGCATAATACATTCAAACTGGTTTCCTGCAGACCGGAGTTTCGGATGATAAAAGATATTGTATCCCTGGGCAGTGCATCTTTAATTACAGAGATTTCCTCAGGTGTGGTGATTCTTGTATTTAATGTGATTATTTTACGGCTCACTGGGAATCTGGGTGTTGCCGCTTACGGTATTGTTGTTAATATAGCCCTTGTCGTTACGTCGGTGTTTACAGGTATTTCTCAGGGAATACAGCCGATTTTGAGTCAGAGTTACGGCAGAGGTGAAAAAGATAATATAAAGAAATTGTTGAAATACGGCATATGTCTGGCTCTGGGAATTTCGATTGTGGTTTATGGTCTGTCTTTTGTTTTTGCACAGCCCATGGCAGATGTATTTAACCGGGATATGAATCCGGAATTATCGTCTATGGCAGTGACAGGACTTCGTATTTATTTTACTTCCTTCTTCTTTGCCGGTTTAAATATTATAATAGCTATTTATTTCAGTTCCGTAGATAAGCCCCAAAAAGCATTTTTACTTTCTATGCTCAGGGGAATTGTGGTAATCATTCCTGTTGCCTTTATTATGTCGGCACTATGGGGGATGACGGGGGTATGGATGTCCCTGACCGTTTCGGAGGCCATTGTCTTTGGAATCTCCATGAAGGGGGATTGTCCTTTTTAAAGGACACTGATATAATAGATTCATATAGGCAGCCCCTTTTGGAAAGGATGAAGGTTATGGCAAAATCACCAAATCAAAAGATAAAAATATTGTATCTGATGCGGGCCTTTTTAGAAAAGACCGATGAAAATCATCCCATGAATACCCAGGCGTTAATTGATGAACTGGCTCTTTATGGAATTCAGGCAGAACGTAAAAGCATTTATACGGATATTGAGGTATTAAGAGTATTTGGAATGGATATTTTAAATCGTCGGGAACAGCCTTCCGGCTATTACCTGGCGAGCCGGGATTTTGAACTGGCAGAGTTGAAACTGTTAGTGGATGTGGTTCAGTCATCCAAATTTATTACAGCGAAAAAGTCCGCTGAACTGATTGAAAAATTGGAAAGTCTGACAAGCCATTTTGAAGCCCGTCAGCTTCAACGTCAGGTTTTTGTGGCTAACCGGATTAAGACAATGAATGAAAGTATCTATTATAATGTGGATAAAATTCACAATGCCATATCGGCGAATGTTAAAATTGAGTTTCAGTATTTTGAGTGGACTGTTCCGAAAACCATGACTCTAAAAAAAGGCGGTGGGAAATACTGTATCAGTCCCTGGGTACTGACCTGGGAGGATGAGAATTATTATCTGCTCGGCTTTGATGAAGAAGCGGGAATTGTCAAACATTACCGGGTGGATAAGATGTTATCCATTGAAATGACGAAGGCACCGAGAGTGGGACGGGAACATTTTGAGCATTTTGATACGGCGGATTTCTCGAAGAAGATATTTGGAATGTTTGCCGGTGAAGAGGAAGGCGTAAAGATTCGTTTTGAAAATCGTTTTATCGGGGTTGTCATTGACCGGTTTGGTAAAGATATCAGTATACGGCCGGTGGATGAAAATCATTTTGATGTAAGAGTTCCTGTTGTTGTCAGCAATCCGTTTTTTGGCTGGCTGTCCGGTCTGGGTAAAGGTGTGCAAATTCTTACCCCGGAGAAAGTGGTTGGAAAATACCGCCGGTTTCTTAAAGAATTACTGGACCAATACGAAGGCTGAGGAGGCAGAAGCATGAAGAAAATAGGCATTTGCGGGACGGGACTTATGGGTGCCAGCATGGCACAGATTTTTGCGGAACAGGGCTATGAAACATGGATTTATGGAAGGACAGATGCTTCTTTAAGCAGAGCTGAAAAAATCATTCATCTTGGGGATGAACATTCGGTCAACTATACAACAGATTTAGAGGATTTGAAGGACTGTGAAATTATTATTGAGTCCATCGTAGAGAATCTGGATACAAAGCAGGACTTTTTTGAAAGGATTTCTAAGATTGTGATGCCGGAAACCATTTTGGCGACGAATACTTCAGGTCTTTCTATTAATAAAATCTGTGAAAGGGTTCAAGGTAAAGAACGGTTTCTGGGAATGCACTGGTTTAATCCGTCAAATCTTATTCCCCTTATTGAGATTATCCGAAATGATGAGACATCCGATGGTTATGTACAGCAGGTTTATACATTGGCAGAGGCCATTGGAAAGAAGCCGGTTATCTGTCAGAATGATGTGGCGGGTTTTATAGCAAACCGGATTCAGTTTGCTGTTTTGAGAGAATGTATGGATATTGTGGAAAAAGGCACAGCAACGCCGGAAGATGTGGATAAGGTTATGAAATATGGTCTGGGCTTTCGTTATGCGGCCTATGGACCTTTTGAGGTGGCTGATTTTGGCGGGCTGGATACCTTTTATCACATTTCAGAATATTTAAACAAAGACTTATGTGATGAAAAAGAACCTCAAAAGCTTATTAAGGACTTGTATGAACAGGAATGTTATGGTGTAAAAAGCGGCAGAGGTTTTTATGACTATAGTGATGGCAGGGATAAAGAAGCGGTATCCCTAAGGGATAAAAAGTTTGAAGATATGAAAAAACTCCAGGATAGCTGGGAATAATAGAAGTAATATGCAAGGAGGATGGAAGATGCTTTGGATAAAAAATGGACGATTGATAGACCCAAAAAGCCAGACGGACCAGATTTGTGATATTTGTATAGAACGGGAGCGAATCGCAGGAATTACTCCGGCGGGAACAGCGGACTTAAAACGGCATGAAGGTGATGAGGTCATTGATGCATCGGGGCTTATCGTGGCACCGGGACTGGTGGATGTCCATGTGCATTTCAGAGACCCGGGATTTACTTATAAAGAAGATATGGAAACAGGTGCAGCGGCAGCGGCAGCAGGTGGTTATACGACAGTTATATGTATGGCCAATACCAAACCGGTGGTGGATAATGAGGAAACGCTAAAGTATCTTCGGGATAAGGCAGCAAATCTTCCCGTGCATGTCTTAAACACAGCGGCCATTACCAAAGGTTTTGGCGGCAAAGAGCTGACGGATATGGAGAAGCTTAAAAAACTGGGTGCTGTAGGTTTTACAGATGATGGCGTACCGATAGCAGATACGGCGGTTGTTCTGGAGGCCATGAAGCTGGCAAAGGCATTGGATGTGCCGTTGAGTTTCCATGAAGAGGACCCGGCACTGATAGGTAGTTTTGGAATTAATCAAGGGGAAGTTTCCAAGGCTGTTGGTGTGGAAGGTGCCCCTGCAGTTGCAGAGGATGTCCTTGTAGCAAGAGACTGTGCATTGGCCTTGACCTCCGGAGCCATTGTGAATATCCAGCATATCAGCAGTAAAACCTCTGTGGAAATTGTCCGTTTAATGAAAACTTTAGGCGGCCATATCTATGCAGAGGCTACGCCTCAGCATTTTTCGCTGACGGAAAAGGCAGTGCTGGATAAAGGGACGCTGGCAAAGGTTAATCCTCCGATTCGTGGAGAAGCGGACCGAATGGCCATCATTCAGGGCTTAAAGGATGGAACGATTGATTGTATTGCGACAGACCATGCACCCCATAGTTCTGAGGAGAAGGCAAAGGATATTAAGTCAGCTCCAAGCGGTATGATTGGTTTGGAAACAGCCCTAGCCCTCGGAATAACAAATCTTGTTGTGCCGGAGCATTTAAGTCTCAGCCGGTTTTTAGAAAAACTGACAGTAAATCCGGCAGGGCTTTACCATCTGGATGCGGGATATATTGCTGTTGGCGGCAAAGCTGATATTTTGATTTTTGACAAGGATGAGTGCTGGACAGTGGAAACATTCAAATCCAAATCCTCCAATTCACCTTTTATTGGTGAAAAACTTCAGGGGAAAGTGAAATATACAATCTGTGACGGAAAGGTTGTTTACAGGGATTAAATTCATTATAAATACAGCTGTTAAACATGTTCTGATTTTTGAACATGATTTAATGGCTGTATTTTTATTTATCACTGTACAATAAAAAAGATTGTGATATAATGAACGCGGATAGTATTCTCCAGGAAACTATACCTAGACAAACTTGTTTGCAAATCCTGTTGATTCTAAAAGAATCTGGATGGAACTTATATCGTTATCGAATGAGATTTCACGAGGGCGTCACCTTGGAAGGAAGGTGATTCTAATGAGGATAGGATTTGTCGGTGCAGGAAAAGTTGGCTTTACTCTGGGCAGATATATGACGGAACATAACCAGTGTGTATCCGGTTACTACAGCCGAAGTGAAGAGTCAGCGAAGCAGGCATCAATTTTTACACATACAACGTATTACAAGACACTAGAAGAATTAGTGATGTCGAGTGATGCTCTCTTTTTGACAGTTCCGGACGGAGCCGTTGAAGAGGTATGGAATTCTCTAAAAAGATATTGTTTGACAAACAAGTTTATTTGTCATTGTAGCGGTGCGATGTCATCCACCGTATTTTCTGGAATTAATCAGACGGGAGCGTTTGGTTATTCTATCCATCCTTTGTTTGCAATCCATAGTCGGTTGCAATCGTATCAGGAAATTTCTCAAGCTTATTTTACAATTGAAGGACCGCCGAAGTATTTGCATTTTTGGCAGCAATTTTTTGAAAAACTGGGTAATCCGGTTCGGATAATCAGTGCTGAGCAAAAGGTGCTTTATCATTGTGCGGCTGTATTTACCAGTAATCTGGCAGCAGGTCTGTTTGAAACAGGGGTACGTCTGCTTATGGATTGCGGTTTTGACAGGGAAAGTGGGCAGAAAGCATTAAGGCCTCTTTTTGTTGAAAACTGCATATCTGTTGCGAAGGAGGGACCTGTAAAAGCGTTGACAGGACCTGTGGAACGCTGTGACATTCAAACGGTCAAAGGCCATTTGAATGCCTTGGCAGGAAAAAACCGGGAACTGGAAATCTATCAGAAATTGTCGGAAGTGCTTGTTGAAATCGCTGAGATTAAAAATCCGGAAAGAGATTATAAAACCTTATCCGGGATATTCGAAAGGACGGAAAAATGAAAAAAACAGTAGAAACATTCAGGAAAGCAAAAAAAGAGGGTAAGAAGCTGTCCATGCTGACAGCCTATGATTACTCAACAGCCAGTCTGATGGACCAGGCCGGCGTTGACGGCATTTTAGTAGGAGATTCTCTGGGAAATGTCGTCTTAGGATATGAGGATACGATTTCTGTAACCATGGAAGATATGATTCATCATGGGGCAGCTGTTGCGAGAGGTGCCAAAGAGGCTTTAGTTGTTATTGATTTGCCTTTTATGTCCTATCAGGCATCGATTTATGATGCTGTAAAAAATGCAGGGCGTCTGATGAAAGAAGGCCGTGGCAATGCGGTAAAATTAGAGGGCGGACGCCGAAGTGTTCCACAGATTGAAGCTATTGTGCAGACCGGAATTCCGGTGATGGCCCATTTGGGACTGACACCTCAGTCGGTCAATGCCTTTGGAGGATTCAAGGTTCAGGGAAAAGATGTTGAAGCTGCTCAGAGACTGATTGAGGATGCCAAGGCAGTGGAAGCTGCAGGGGCATTTGCGGTTGTACTGGAATGTGTTCCGGCATCTCTTGCCCAGATGATTACAGATACATTGGAGATTCCGACCATTGGTATTGGTGCGGGAGCAGGATGTGACGGACAGATTCTTGTCTATCAGGACATGCTCGGTATGTTTTCGGATTTTACACCAAAGTTTGCGAAACGTTATGCAGAAATCGGTGCAGATATGCAGTCTGCCATCAAGTCCTATATGAGTGAAGTAAGTAACGGTATTTTTCCATCTGAAGAGCACAGCTTTGGAATTTCAAATGAAGTTCTTGAAAAGCTGTATTGATGGAGGTGGAGAAGATGCGTATAGAAGATAGAATAGAGGCGGTGCGCCGTCAGGTTAAGGATTGGAGAAAAGAAGGATTGACGGTTGGACTTGTGCCAACCATGGGATATCTCCACGAAGGACACAGAAGTCTTATTGAGCGGGCAGTAAAAGAGAACGACAGAGTTGTCGTAAGCATTTTTGTAAATCCAACCCAGTTTGGACCTAATGAGGATTTGGAAAGCTATCCGAGAGATTTACAGGCGGATTCCAGACTTTGTGAGGCAGCAGGTGCCAGTTTGATTTTTCATCCGGAACCGGTGGAGATGTATCCGGAAAATTATACAACTTATGTGAATACAAGTGGTGTGACCGAAGAACTGTGTGGAAAAAGCCGTCCGATTCATTTTCAGGGAGTCTGCACGGTAGTGTCTAAACTGTTCCATATTGTGGCACCGGACAGAGCCTATTTTGGTGAAAAGGATGCCCAGCAGCTGGCAGTTATCCGACGCATGGTAAGAGACTTAAATATGGACATTGAGGTTATCGGATGCCCGATTATCAGAGAATCCGACGGATTGGCAAAGAGTTCCAGAAATACCTATCTGTCCGCAGAGGAACGTAAGGCGGCATTGGTATTGAGCCGTGCTGTTAAAGTTGGAAAGGACTTGATTTCCAAGGGAGAAACCGATGGCGAAGAAGTTCTTAAACAGATGAAAGCTATTATTGAAGCGGAACCGATGGCTCGAATTGACTATGTGGAGATGGTAGCCTGGGATAGTATCGAAGTGCATCATCAGGTGGATGGCTCGGTTTTGGTAGCTATGGCAGTCTATATTGGAAAAACTAGATTAATCGACAATTTTATATGGGAGTAGACGAGATATGAATCTGACAATGTTAAAAGGAAAAATCCACCGTGCGACGGTGGTTCAGGCAGAATTAAATTATGTAGGAAGTATTACGATTGATGAGGACTTACTGGAAGCGTCAGGCATCTGTGAATATGAACAGGTTCATATTGTGGATATTGATAATGGCGAGCGGTTCACAACCTATGCTATTGCGGGGGAACGGGGCAGTGGAATGATCTGTCTGAATGGGGCAGCTGCAAGAATGGTACAGGTTGGTGACAAAGTGATTATCATGTGTTATGCAGCTATGACACCGGAAGAAGTCAGAGCGTATCCACCGAAAGTAGTATTCGTAGACGAGGAGAATCATGTGGCCCGTTTGAGCCGCTATGAAAAACACGGATTGCTTGCAGATATGTGACAGGAGGATGGATATGCTCAAGGGAAAAACAGTTGTACTCGGAGTGACAGGCAGTATTGCCGCTTATAAAATTGCCGGATTGACAAGTCGTCTGGTAAAGCTTGGGGCCGATGTTCATGTGATTATGACTCAGAACGGAACTCAATTTATCAATCCCATAACCTTTGAAAGCCTCACGGGAAATAAATGCATGGTAGAGACCTTTGACCGTAATTTTCAGTTTAATATTGCACACATTTCTCTGGCCGCAAAGGCCGATGTCATGCTTATAGCTCCGGCATCCGCCAATATTATTGGAAAACTGGCGAATGGTATTGCCGATGATATGCTCAGTACGACAGCGATGGCAATGACCTGTCCGGTGATTATTTCGCCGGCAATGAATGTGAACATGTATTTGAACCCGATTCTTCAGGACAATCTTAAAAAGCTGGAAAGCTACGGGAAGATTATTATTCCTGCGGCAGAAGGATATCTGGCCTGTGGGACAACCGGTGCCGGTAAGATGCCGGATGAACAGGTGCTTCTGGACTATATTCTCAGGGAAATCGCCTGTGAGAAGGACCTCAAGGGAAAACGGGTGATGGTGACAGCGGGACCAACAAGAGAAGCGCTGGATCCGGTGCGGTTTTTAACAAATAATTCGACGGGCAAGATGGGATATGCCATCGCCAGACAGGCCATGCTCCGGGGGGCAGAAGTGACCTTAATCAGTGGTCCGGTTTCCCTGGAAGCACCACCATTTATTAAGGTTATACCTGTCACGACGGCGGAAGAGATGTTTAAAGCTGTGGAAAGCTGCTTTGAAAACCAGAATATTCTCATCAAGGCGGCGGCAGTGGCAGATTACAGTCCGGCGGCAGTCAGTGATGAGAAGATTAAAAAAGATGGCGGAGCCATGGATATTCAGTTGAAGCCTACGATAGATATTTTGTCATGGCTGGGGACGCATAAAAAAGAGAATCAGGTACTCTGTGGATTTTCTATGGAAACGACGAATGTTTTGGATAATTCCAGAAAGAAACTGGTAAAGAAAAAGGCAGACCTTATTGCGGCCAATTCCCTTCGGGAAGAGGGGGCCGGCTTCGGAACAGATACGAATCATTTGATTTTAATTACAGAAAAAGAAGATATTGATACAGGAATGCTTTCAAAGGAAGAGGCAGCAGACAGACTTTTAGATGTTTTGGCAGACATAGGGAGGTATAAAGATGATATTTGCAGTGGACATAGGTAATTCAAATATTGTTGTAGGTTTGATGGACCACAGACAGCATATTAAATTTTCAGGAAGAATACGCAGTGACCGTCAGAAAACAAAAGAAGAATTTATGATTGAAATGCGAACGCTGATGGATATTTATCATGTCTCTCTGGAAGGGCTGCAGGGTGTCATCATTTCATCCGTCGTACCCGAACTTACAGACGTTGTCAGAGAGGGTATGGCACTGCTGACAGGGATATGTCCGATGGTTGTTGGAATGGGTATTAAAACAGGCATTAAGATTGCTACAGACCATCCGGCGAGCCTTGGATGTGATTTGGTCGTTGATGCGGTAGCGGCCTGTGAATCCTATGAAGGGCCTCTGGTAATTTTTGACATGGGGACAGCCACAACCTGTTCTGTTGTCAGTGAAGAACGGGCGTATCTCGGAACACTTATTATGCCGGGCGTGAAAATATCCCAGGATGCTCTGTCTGAACGGGCGTCTCAACTACCACATATCCGTTTTGAGAAACCGAAACATATGATTGGCAGAAATACCATCGATAGTATGCAGAGCGGTCTTCTTTATGGAAATGCCGCGATGATTGACGGGCTGATTGAACGGATTGAAGATGAGATGGAGACGAAGGTCACAGTTCTGGCCACCGGAGGAATTGCCGGATTAATTATTCCCTACTGCCGTAAGAAAATTATTTATGACCCGGATTTACTTTTAAAGGGATTATGGCATATATTTTATAAGAATGTCAAAGAAAGATACGGCGAAGCTGCTGTATAAAAGGAGGGGGGCCAGTCTGCATGCAGACTGGCCCTTTTTAAGGATATAAGAAGTTATTTACGGCCAAATACCTCGAAGATTTTTGGCTTCGACAACTCGCTTAACAGAAATCAGATATGCCCCGGTTCTCAAAGAGACATGTTTCTCTTTGGCTATATTCCAAACCGCGTCAAAAGCATTATCCATGATTTTTTTCAAATGTTCATTGACTTCTTCTTCGCTCCAGGAAACAGACTGAATATTCTGCACCCATTCAAAATAGGAAACGACAACACCGCCTGCATTGGCAAGAATGTCCGGTGCGATGACGATACCACGTTTTTCTAAAATGTCATCAGCTTCAATAGCCGTAGGTCCATTGGCACCTTCGACAATAAGTTTTGCCTTAATATCGTTGGCATTTTCAGCATTAATCTGATTCTCCAAGGCAGCAGGAACAAGTACGGTGGTTTCCAGCGTCAGCAGTTCTTCATTGGAAATATGAGAAATGCCTTCGCCTGAGTAGTCTTCCAGAAGATGTCCTTTGGTGGAAAGGTACTCAATAATTTCAGGAATATTTAAGCCGGATGGGTTATAAATACCACCGGAGACATCGCTGACAGCAACAACCTTCAGCCCCTGCTCATGAAGCAGTTTGGCAGAAATACTTCCAACGTTTCCCATACCCTGAACGGCAACAGTTGAACCTTCTATAGGAAGACCCATAGCCTTTAATGTATTTAAAGTTGTAATCATAACACCCCGGCCGGTAGCTTCGCTTCTTCCAAGGGCTCCGCCCAGCGGAATCGGTTTTCCGGTAACGACACCGGGAACGCAGTGGCCTGCCAGCATGCTGTATGTATCCATAATCCAGCTCATTACCTGAGCATTGGTTCCAACATCCGGTGCCGGAATATCCATGTCCGGTCCAATGATAGGCGCTATCATCGCTGTGAACCGTCGGGTAATACGCCGCATCTCTAATTCAGTTAATTTGCTTGGGTCGCAGATGACACCGCCTTTTCCGCCGCCATAAGGAATGTTGACAACGGCACATTTAAATGTCATCCATGCAGCAAGTGCTTTGACCTCATCCATGTTTACGTTCTGATGATAGCGGATACCGCCTTTGGCAGGACCGCGGGTTGTGGAGTGTTGGACACGGAAACCCTCAAAGACACGAACCTCACCATTGGACATGGTAATAGGTATGGATACTTTGAGTTCACGTTCAGGATATTTGATAGCTTCATAATCGCTCGGTGAATATCCAAGAAGCGCAGCAGCCTTGTCAACAACAGCCAGAACATTGTCATAAGGATTGTAGGTTTTTCCCATAAACGTATACCTTCTTTCATAATAGAGTACAAGGTGTTAAACAAAAATGTATTAAATAATTCTTTTTGTACTTTAAATACTACATCCATATTGTACAAATGTCAATACAATTTTCAAAAATTTAAAATAAAGGTCGAAAGGTGAAATTGACACCCTATGTATTAAATGATACAATTTAGATATTATCAATAAAATAGGGATAAATTCACCTGAGAGGGGGCGTTCAAGGTGTCGGATTTTTTAACAAATCTTTCCCAGCATTTCGATTCTTTTACTCATTCCCAGAAACGAACGGCTAATTATCTGACGGATCATATGTCGGATTTTGCATTCAGTACACTGGAGAGTCTGGCGGAGAAGATCAATGTCAGCACAACAACAATCATACGTTTTGCACGGGCATTGGGGTATAAGGGCTTTTCAGAGATGCAGAGAGATATTCAGGCTGAACTGAAGCACAGAGAGTCTTTACCGGGCAGATTGGAAGATATGCCGTCAATATCGGATAACCATTTGCTGCGGGAGTCTATTGAGAATGATATTAAAAATATCAAAAAAACACTGGATGTACAGAAAGATGAGGATTTAAAAAAGGCAATCGAGATTATTTCCGGAGCCAGACATATTTATGTTCTTGGCATGCGCAGCTCTTTTGCTGTGGCTCATTATATGGCATCTCAGTTAGGAGAAATTAAGAAACATGTGAATCTGATTCAATCTATCGGAATGATTTATCCGGAGGAGATTGTTGGAGCGGGAGAAGATGATGTATGTATTGCTTACCTGTTTCCAAGATACTCTAAGGTTGCAGCTACTATGATATCCTGGCTGAAGGAACATGGTGTAAAGATTATTCTGATTACAAGTTTGAACTATGGGGCCGTGAGTGGTTATGGAGATATTATGCTGCCATGTGCCATTTCAAGTGTTTCCTATAAGAATTCCTTTGCAGCACCATTATGTCTGACGAACTATCTGATCGCAGCATTGGCGAAACAGAATTATGATGAGGCTAAGGAGGTCCTTTCAAGGACCGAATCCATTTTGTCTCAGGGATATTATCTGGGAATATAATGAAGATATGAAAGAATTTGAGGATGGAGCCGTGGGTGGAAAGCCATGGCTCCTATGACCGTCACAGGATATTTTTAATGATGGTAGATTGACTGACTCAGGAGGGCGATATTATGAAACATTTTGTTATTACAATCAGCAGAGAGTTTGGCTCAGGCGGACGATTAATAGGTAAGGCTTTAGCAGAGCGTATGGGCATTGATTTCTATGATAAAGAAATGATACATATGCTGATGGAAGAAAGTGGTTTTACAAGAGAGACGATTGAAGAATGGCAGGAGAAGAAAACTTCCAGTTTTCTTTATAACCTTTATATGTCTACACAGGAACGGCCTCTTTCTGACCAGATTTACCTGGCAAAGACAAAGATTGTCAGTGAACTTGCGGAGAAAAGCTCTTGCGTTATCGTAGGAAACTGCGGCGATTATATTTTAAGAGACAGAGATGATGTTCTCAGCTTTTTTGTCTACGCACCACTGGAGGAGCGTATGGAACGGGTTCTTAAAGTTTATGGCGAGAATAAGGACAATAATCCAAACTATGTAAAAAAGAGAGATAAACAGAGAAGTGACTATTACAATCATTTTACGATGAACCGTTTTGGCGATTATCATAATTTTGATGCATGTATAAATACAACAGGTGGACTTGAATTAGCGACAGATGTTTTAGAAAGCATGATTAAGGGAATTTTTGGAGGAACAGAGGATGAATCAGGAAGTAACTGCACAGAAGGAAAATAAGATGGGAACCATGCCGGTCAACCGGTTGTTGATTACAATGTCTATACCGATGATTATATCGATGCTTGTACAGGCATTATATAATGTGGTAGATAGTGTATTTGTAGCCCAGATTAATGAAAATGCATTGACGGCCGTATCGATGGCCTTCCCGGTTCAAAATCTTATGATTGCCGTGGCAACGGGTACCGGAGTTGGTGTGAATGCACTGCTCTCAAGAAGCCTTGGCGAGAAGAACTATAAGATGGCGAATAAAGCGGCGAATAACAGTGCATTTTTAGCATGTATGAGTTATTTGGTTTTTCTGATTTTTGGTCTGACCTGTACGGATGTTTTCTTCCGTGCCCAGACAGATATCCCGGAGATTATTGCCTATGGTAAGTCTTATACATTTATTATCTGTATTTTGTCCTTTGGACTGTTTTTGCAGATAGCTTTTGAACGTATGCTTCAGGCAACGGGATTGACCATTTATACCATGTTTTCCCAGCTTACAGGTGCGGTTATCAATATCATTCTGGACCCGATTCTGATTTTTGGTCTGTTTGGTTTTCCTAAGATGGAAGTTGCAGGAGCGGCTCTGGCTACGGTTATCGGTCAGATTATCGGTATGATTATTACCGTTATATTGAATGTGATGAAGAATAAAGAGATACACCTGCATATCCGTGAGATGAAACCGGATAAAGCGGTTATCGCCCGTATTTATGCAGTAGGTGTTCCATCTATTATTATGGCGAGTATTGCTTCCATCATGACCTTTTGTATGAATAAGATTCTTATGTCCTTTACATCCACAGCGACAGCCGTATTTGGTGTTTATTTCAAATTACAGAGTTTTATTTTTATGCCTGTGTTTGGTCTGAACAATGGTATGGTGCCGATTGTGGCTTACAATTATGGAGCTAAGCAGAGAGAACGTATTACAAAAACGATGAAATTCGCTCTTTTATATGCTTTCTGCATGATGGTGCTTGGCTTTGCTGCTTTCCAGTTCCTTTCAACCCAGCTTCTGGGCTTGTTTAACGCATCGGAGGCAATGCTGACCATTGGTGTGCCTGCCTTGAGAATTATCAGTATCAGTTTCCCATTTGCAGCCTTTAGTACTATCAGTGTTTCGGCACTTCAGGCATTGGGACACGGAATATACAGTATGTTTATTTCTGTAGGACGTCAGCTTTTTGTCCTCATTCCGGTGGCATATGTATTTGCCAAGATGGGAAATCTGGATATGGTATGGCTGGCTTTTCCGGTAGCGGAAATCGTTGCTGTTATTTTAAGTGGTATTTTTCTTAAAAGAGTATTTCAGAAACTGGACATCTAAGGAAAAGGACGGCGTAAGATGCTATGAATTGGAAGAAATGGTATAAAGAATGCGGATTGTGCCCGAGAGAATGCGGTGTTAACCGCTTGAAGGGACAGCAGGGGTTCTGCCGTCAGACAGCAGAGTTAAAAGTTGCCCGGGCTGCTCTTCATATGTGGGAAGAACCTTGTATTTCCGGTACAAGAGGCTCAGGAACAGTGTTCTTTACAGGCTGTCATCTGGGATGTGTTTTTTGCCAGAATGGACAGATTTCCAAAGAAGGCCGTGGCGAAACGATTTCCATTGTTCGACTGGCCGGGATTTTTATGGAATTGCAGGCCAAGGGAGCCCACAATATTAATCTTGTGACACCCAGCCATTTCGTTCCACAGATTATTGAAGCTTTACGCATTAGCCGGAAGATGGGACTGACGCTGCCCATTGTTTACAATACCGGCGGTTTTGAAAAAATTGATACACTGGAACTTCTGGATGGATGGATCGATGTCTACCTGACAGATTTTAAATTTATGGATGTACATCTTTCGGAAAAGTATGCCAGAGAAGAAGGCTATTCCTTTTATGCTTCAAAGGCTTTAGAGGAGATGTACCGTCAGACAGGACCGGCCGTTTTTGATGAAGATGGAATGATGATTAAAGGAATTATCGTGCGTCATATGGTTCTTCCGGGACAGTCCATGGATTCCAGACAGATTATAGAGTACCTTCATGAAACTTATAAAAATAATATTTATCTGAGCCTTATGAATCAGTATACACCGAGTGGAGATTTGGAAAAGTTTCCGGAACTCCAAAAGAAGGTGAAGTCCTCCGTATACGAACGACTGATTCAGTATACGATTCGCCAGGGTGTAGAAAATGCTTACATTCAGGAGGGTGAGACAGCACAGGAAAGTTTTATTCCGGATTTCGATGGCTATGGTGTGCTGCCGGGCAGTGATACATAGAGAGAGGAAATGAGATATGTTTGAATTTATTACACAGATAGATTACAGGATTCTGCTTTTCATACAGGAGCATCTGCGTTTTGACTGGCTGACCGGGCCTTTAGTAGCTATCAGTCATCTGGGGAATTCCGGATGGTTCTGGATAGCTCTATGTATTTTACTTCTTATTCCAAAGAGAACCAGAATGATGGGAGTTTGCGGATTGCTGGCCTTAGCTGTAGGCGCTTTGATTACAAATGTAGCCTTGAAAAATATTGTTGCAAGAATCAGGCCTTATGACCAGTTTGGTGATTTGATTCTTCTGTTGGAAAGACAGAGTGATTTTTCTTTCCCATCGGGTCATTCCTGCAGTTCCTTTGCAGCGGCGTGTGCCCTGTGCTGGTCAGCAGACAATAAAAATCTGCGCCGTCTGGGTTCGGTATCTGTTGTTCTTGCAGCGGCGATTGCGTGGTCCAGACTTTATGTGGCGGTTCATTTCCCGTCGGATGTTATTGCAGGAATATTGCTCGGTATGCTGAGTGCGTGGATTGTATGTACGATTTATAAAAAGATTCGAAAGAATAATTATCATAAGAAAATGGTGAAACTGCAGAATAGTCCGGAAAAGAGTGAGGAAAATGTCGGAGAACAGCAATAAAAAAGAAGAAACAGGAAAAATGTCATTAAAAACTATTATTCGTCAGGCAATGATATATCTTTTTGTTATTGCTGTCGGCGGCATTTTTATATTTGTACTTTTCAGATGGGATGCGATAAAACATTCGATTGGTACGCTTTTTCGTATTTTAGCCCCGGTTATCACGGGAATTGTTATTGCCTATGTGCTTCTTCCCGTGGTTGAATTTTTTTAGAGGCTTTTGATGAAACTGAGTGTTTTTAAAGAAAGTAAAAAGCCGCTGAAAACGAAAAAACTGGTTCGAAATATTTCAATAGGCGGTGCTATGGTTTTTGCGGTGGCCGTTCTTTTTGTGCTGGGTTATATGATTGTTCCCCAGTTAGTTCGAAGTATTGCACTGATTATTGCAAGATTTCCATCCTATACAAGGCAGATCGGAGAGTGGTTCGGCCACCTGCAGTCAGAAAGTAAATTTTCCCAGGATATACAGAGCCTGGTAAACCAGGGACTGGACTACCTTCAGACCTGGATGAAGAATGATTTATATCCGCAGATTCGAGTGGGCATTAACACCTTTACAATGAGTGTTATGAATGTATTCGGATTTTTCTATAACCTGCTCGTAGGAGCTATTATTTCCATCTATGTGCTGATGAGTGCGGAAACCTTTACCGGTCAGGCAAAGAAGATTACTTATGCCCTGTTTAAACCGGATACAGCCAATTCAATGGTGGATGTGGCCCGCCACTGTAATCAGATTTTTGGTGGCTTTATTTCAGGAAAATTAATTGATTCAGCGATTATCGGTCTTGTTTGTTTTGTCGTGCTGAGTCTTATCGATATGCCTTATGCACTGCTTGTCAGCGTTATTGTAGGTGTAACCAATATTATTCCATTTTTTGGACCATACATTGGTGCAGTACCGAGTGTTATCTTAATCAGTCTGACAGATTTAAGACAGGGCATTATATTTCTTGTTTTTATTGTTATCCTTCAGCAGATTGATGGAAATATTCTTGGACCGAAGATTCTTGGGAATTCCACAGGACTGTCCCCTTTCTGGGTTGTCTTTGCAATTCTTTTAGGTGGCGGTGTTTTCGGCTTTCCGGGAATGCTTCTTGGAGTGCCGGTATTTGCAGTCATCTACTATCTTATAAAGAGTTTTATTGAGTATACCCTGTATAAGAAGCATATGCCGTTGGAAACAAAGCCTTATATCAGTTCAGACCGGTACGATACAGAAACTAAACAGCTGGTTTATAATTCCGGGGATGTGGATACCCGTAAAGAGCGGCGGGAAAAATATGGCAGCTATAAGAATATAAGCATTGAACGGGAGAAAAAAAGAGAGGAACAGGCATTGCGTAAAGAACAGGAGAAAGAACGCGATGACGATGAGATATGAGTGAACAGATAAAAACATTGAAACTGGCTTTTCCAAAAACGATTCCGGTTATGACTGGATACATTTTTCTTGGAATAGCCTTTGGAATATTACTGAATGAAAAGGGATACGGCATTGGATGGGCATTGCTGATGAGCCTGTTTATTTATGCAGGTTCTATGCAGTATGTAGCCATTTCCTTACTGGTTACTGCTTTTAATCCGATAGCGGCCCTGATGATGACCCTAATGGTCAATGCAAGACATTTGTTTTACGGCTTGTCCATGTTGGAGAAGTTTAAAAGCACCGGGAAATTTAAACCGTATTTGATATTTGGTCTTACAGATGAAACCTTTTCCGTACTATGTACCCTGGATGGAGAAAAGAGTGTATCACGGACATGGTATATGTTTTGGGTGACGCTTCTTGACCAGTGCTACTGGGTGACGGGAAGTGGTATCGGTTCCCTTATCGGAACGATGATTTCCTTTAATACAAAGGGTCTGGATTTTGTTTTGACAGCTCTTTTTGTTGTTATCTTTGTAGGACAGTGGCAGGATACAAAGGAACACCGGCCGGCGATAATCGGTCTGGCAGTAACCCTTTTATGCCGTATTCTTTTTGGAAGCAGTTCCTTTCTGATTCCGGCAATGATTGGTATTCTTATATGCCTCTCGGCGATGAAGAAGCCGCTTCAAAAGGGGGTGAAGGCATGACAGATTTGCAGGCCTGTATAACCATTGGTGTGTGTGTGTTGGGAACGATGCTTACCCGGTTTCTGCCTTTTATTTTATTTCCGGAGAATAAAGAAACACCGGAATTTATCCGGTATCTGGGAACTGTTTTACCCTATGCGGTCATAGGACTTCTGGTTATTTATTGTTTGAAGGATGTCAATGTATTTGGGAGCAGCCATGGCCTTCCTGAATTGATTGCCATTGTGTTTATTGTATTTATTCACCGGTGGAAAAAGAATGTTCTTTTGAGTATTGCAGGAGGAACACTTTTATATATGGTTCTTGTTCAATACATTTTTGTATGGTAATATAGTTAAGGTCAGGAGATACAAAAGATGAGAGAGATAATTATTGAAAATCAGGATGAAAAGGAACCGGAAGAGAGCCTATATGAACGCCGTGCTCATTATTATGAAACCGACCAGATGGGAATTATTCATCATTCCAACTATATACGCTGGTTTGAAGAAGCACGGATGAATTTCATGGAGGAAATCGGCTACTCATATGCGAATGTGGAAGCATTGGGAATTATGATTCCCGTATTATCTGCTTCTTGCGATTATAAGACGATGGTGCATTATAATGATATTGTGGATATTTATACAAAGATTACCCGGTTTAACGGAGTGAAGATGTTTTTATCCTACAGAGTGATGGACCATGAAACCGGTGAACTCAGATGCAGCGGAGAAACATCCCACTGCTTTTTGGATAAAGAATACAAACCGATTCGAATGAAGCGGAGTTATCCTGAACTTTATGAAATATTGATGAGCCATGTGGCTGTAGAATAGGAGGATAAAACCTGTGAAATTATACGAGAATGGTGTGTACCTTGTTAATGGTACAGAGATTGTTGAAGATGCTGGTGATGTAAAACAGATACTTGCAGCAAAAACAGGAAAAGAAATTTCCAAAGAAGAAGCAGGAAAGAACACGATTGCCTATGGTATTTTGGAAGCCCATAATACTTCCGGCAGTATGGAGAAGCTGAAAATCAAGTTTGATAAGCTGACTTCCCATGATATTACCTTTGTAGGTATTATTCAGACGGCGAGAGCTTCAGGTTTGGAGAAGTTTCCGGTACCTTATGTTTTGACAAACTGCCATAACAGTCTTTGTGCAGTTGGTGGTACGATTAATGAAGATGACCATATGTTTGGTCTGACCTGTGCTAAAAAATACGGCGGTATTTATGTACCACCCCATCAGGCAGTTATCCATCAGTTTGCCAGAGAGATGCTGGCAGGCGGCGGACGTATGATTCTCGGCTCTGACAGTCATACCCGTTATGGTGCCCTTGGAACCATGGCTATGGGCGAAGGTGGCCCAGAACTTGTAAAACAGCTGCTGAATCAGACCTATGATATCAATATGCCGGGGGTTATCGGTGTTTACCTGAAAGGCAAGCCGATTATCGGTGTAGGTCCTCAGGATGTGGCACTGGCGATTATTGGTGCAGTATTTGATAATGGTTATGTTAAGAATCAGGTTATGGAATTCGTAGGACCGGGGGTATCTTCCCTGAGTGCGGATTTCCGTATTGGTGTGGATGTAATGACCACAGAGACCACCTGTCTTTCTTCTATTTGGAGAACAGATGATGAGATTAAAGAATTCTATGATATTCATGGACGTTCTGAAGATTATAAAGAATTAAATCCCGGACCGGTGGCATATTATGACGGAATGATTGAGATTGACCTCAGTGCCATTCGTCCTATGATTGCTATGCCATTCCATCCAAGCAATACCTATACGATTGAAGAACTGAATGCCAATCTGATGGACATTCTGGATGACTGTGAAAAACGTGCCCTTGTCAGTCTTGATGGACAGGTGGATTTTACATTAAAGGATAAAGTCCGTAATGGAAAACTTTATGTTGAACAGGGAATTATCGCAGGCTGTGCCGGCGGTGGTTTTGAGAATATTTGTGATGCTGCGGATATCCTTAAGGGTGCAAGTATTGGACCGGATGAATTCACACTGAGCGTATATCCGGCAAGTACACCGATTTATATGGAACTTGTGAAGAATGGTGCTGTAGCAACATTGATGTCTACAGGTGCTATCGTAAAAACAGCTTTCTGTGGTCCTTGCTTTGGTGCCGGAGATACACCGGCGAATAATGCCCTCAGCATTCGTCATTCAACAAGAAACTTCCCGAATCGTGAAGGCTCTAAGATTCAGAATGGCCAGGTGGCTTCCGTTGCCCTTATGGATGCCCGCTCTATTGCTGCAACAGCAGCAAATAAAGGCTATTTAACCCCTGCAACAGATATTGATGTGAATTATACAAAACCAAAATATTTCTTTGATAAAACGATTTATGAAAATCGTGTATTTGACAGTCATGGTGTGGCTGACCCGGATGCAGAGATTAAGCTTGGACCAAACATTAAGGATTGGCCGGCGATGTCTCCGCTGCCTCAGAACATGCTTCTGAAGGTTGTCTGTGAGATTCATGACCCTGTAACTACAACAGATGAATTAATTCCGTCCGGAGAAACTTCATCCTATCGTTCCAACCCATTGGGACTGGCAGAGTTTACACTTTCAAGAAAAGACCCATCTTATGTGGGTAAAGCGAAAGAAGTACAGGTTGCTCAGAAAGCTATTGAAGCGGGAACCTGTCCACTGGAAGCACTTCCTGAAATCAAACCGGTTATGGCAACCGTACACACACAGTTCCCTGAAGCAGGCGAAGGAAATCTGGGTGTAGGAAGCACTATTTTTGCAGTAAAACCTGGGGACGGTTCAGCCCGTGAACAGGCTGCATCCTGTCAGAAGGTTCTTGGCGGATGGGCCAATATTGCCAATGAATATGCAACAAAACGTTATCGTTCAAACCTCATTAACTGGGGTATGCTGCCATTTATCATTCCAAAGGGAGATTTACCATTTGTTAATGGTGATTATATCTTTGTGCCGGATATTAAAAAAGCAGTTGAAGAAAAAGCGGATAGTATTGCAGCCTATAAAGTTGGTGAAACACTGGTACCGTTTACCATGTCTCTTGGAGAATTAACGGATGAGGAAAGAGAGATTATCCTGAAAGGATGTCTTATCAATTATAATCGTGTATAAAAGATAATATGAATTTTAAAACGCAGTCCAAAAAGGGCTGCGTTTTTATTTACAGCATAAGACTTACCTTTAGGTCAGTACCCAAGGCGAAAATTTTCTTGTATAATAGAGGTGGATTTGGGTCAATAAATACCAGCGTGGGAGGACAGGCAGATGAAAAGAAAAATGAAATCGATTTTCACAATCATATTAGCAGTTGCTTTAGTGATAGGGGTTATACCAGCGGCTGCCATGGCAGAAGATGAGCATACCCATGACAGTTCCTGTGGTTATAGGGAAGCAGCTGCATGTACGCATGGGGAAAATCATGACGAAGACTGTGGATATAAGGCAGAGCAGACGGAAATACCCTGTGACCATGAGCATGATGAGACTTGTGGTTATTTGACAGAAGGTGGCTGTACCCATAGCTGTACAGACGGGACCTGCAGTTATCAGCCGGCAGTAGAGGGCACGAGCTGCAAGCATGCAGAGGGAATTCATGATGAAACATGCGGCTATGTTAAAGGATCTCCTTGTAACTACAATGGGGAGGCTGTTGCACTTCAACGCACACCAAGTATAGAGACGCTTATAACAGGTACAGAATGCACAGTTCCTTCTACAACTGCAAATACAGAGGATGATTTAAAAACTTGGATAAAGGATGCATGGCTTCTTAGTATAAATGGATTTGCAGACGCATTGAATAAAGCATATCCCGGTACAACAATTGCACAACTCACGATTGAAACTCAGCCAACAATTACTGATGGACCAGAAGCTTTTATAGCGGCAGTGGACGGAACAGTGGACGAGGTGAGTGGTATAGCAGGGCGTTATCTATTTGAGATTAATTTACCAAATGGAATAAGAATAGCAAAAAAAGGATGTACCATTGAACCAAAAAAATATGTTGCTCCGATTATGATTGCGCCTGAAATAACAGCAACAGGTACAACAGTAAGCCAAAATGATAGCGAAGTAACAGTCAATCAAGGGAACAAGGTTACTTTAACAGCATCCTTCGCAACAGATGCTGCAACCCATACATTGCAATGGAGTGAAAAAAGCGAAGGGGCTGATAAATGGAATGTTATCTCCAATGCGACAGGTTCAAGCATTGAAATAACAACGGATGATAGTAATGTACATAAGCAGTACATCTGCACTGCAATATATGAACCGGGTAAACAAGAATATCCTTCAGAGCTAGTTTCGATTTTGATTAACCCTAAAACGACAATAGCAGCAAAAGGTTCAAACGATGCAGGGACGTATGAACTTACTGCAAGTGGACATGGATTTGAAGCAGGTACGATTTTAACTGAGAAACAATATACAATAACGATAGAAGATGTGGCCTATGCAGTGAAAGCAGGCCTTCCAAATGCTAATAATGCAGAAGTGAAGGATGTAGAAGTATGGAATGGAGGAGCATTGAGAAAGTCAAGACCGGAGTACGGCGGTATAAAAGCGGGTGAAATTTTAGTAATCAATGGTTCGAAGTATCTTGCATCGATAGGTGCTTTAGTCTGGATGGGTGGAGAAAAAGGCAGAAATATTCGTTTTATAAATGAAAAGTGGACCTGGATTTCCGATGACAAAATGTATGGTTTAGATAATTTTAAAACACTGATGGATAAAGCGGGCGAATTTATAAAGATTGATGGAGTTGTCTATCAATATGGTATTGGATTAACGACACAGCCGAATCTGCACTATATATAAAGACGGAGAGGCAGCAGGGGAAATAACGGATGGTAGGGAGAACATATATTTTTATCCGGGGATGCATCCGGATGATTTTAATAAAAGCGACGCCCCTGTATATCAGGCTGTAAGCAATAATCAAACTTATCCGGTATACGGCATCTATGCATCCGATATTACACCAACATATAATGGTAATCCGGTGATTATAAGGGATGAAGGCGATGTTTCCCTGAAGGCGGAATTAAATAACAGTATGAGCGGAACAGCAGTGCTCATGCATAAAGACGGTGGATTATATGACCCGGTCAATGCTCCTGTTAATGGGACAAAAGTGGATATGACCCTGACGGGTGTGAAATTTTCCCCATATATGCTTTTTGTTATCGGTGAACCAATGGCTCCTGTAACGGCACGGAAAGTAGAACTGGAAGTGGAAGAGGCGGAAACAACTCCCACAACGGAACCGGCGCCAGAAACACAGCCAACAATAACATCGGGCACAGAAGCTGCAAAGAAAAATACAACCTCTGTGAATACGGGGGATGATAGACCGTTGATGCTTTGGGGTATTTTGCTGGCAGCTTCTATAGTATGTATGGGCAGTATACTGGTGGTACACTTTCGCAAAGAGGAGCGATAAATCATATTAAAATATTAGGAAATAGGGATACGGATGATGAAATTTAGGTTTCAGCATCCGTTTTTCTTTATAAAAAGACTTGCAAAATAGCATCAAGGTATGGTATAAACATAAAAGCAAGAGTTAGTTTGAACTAATTGATAAATTATATCATTTATTAACAAAGGGAAAAAGGGAGAGAATATGAAAATGGATAAAAGTTTGTTTCGGATAGTGTGGATAGTATTAGGTTTTGTGTGTCTTGCTCTGGGAACAGTAGGTGTTGTATTGCCGATTCTTCCAACGGTGCCCTTTTATATGGCGACAGTATTTTGCTTTGCCAAAAGCTCACAGCGTCTTCATAGCTGGTTTTTAAGTACAGGCCTTTACAAAAAGTATCTGCAGAGCTTTGTGGAGCAGAAGGGAATGACGATGAAAACCAAATTATCTATTATGACCATGGTAACACTGGTTATGGCACTTGGTTTTGTTATGATGAAAAATGTTCCGGTCGGAAGGGTGTGTCTGGCTGTGGTATGGGTATGCCATGTTTTATATTTTGTATTTCGAGTGAAAACCCTTTCGGGGAGTAAGGAGAATTTTGAGTTGAAGGAGGAGCATCAGGAATGATTAAAATGCGGCTTGTAAAGCTTTTAAATCATACGAAAAAGTATATTGGATATCAGGTGCTCTGGCAGTGGTTCTCCTTGTTATGCCAAGTAGTGATGATATATTCGATGACCCATCTTATCGAAGAAGCTTTTTATAGGAATCTGACTAGAGGAATGGTTCTTCGGGGTGGATTTATTTTGCTTATTGCGGTTGTGGCACGGTTTGTGTGCGATAGGATGGCGGCGTATGCCTCCTATAAAGCCAGTGTGGATGTGAAAAGAATTTTTCGCGAGAAGATCTATCAGAAGCTTTTGAATTTGGGAGCAGCCTATCGGGAGCGTGTATCCACTTCTGAGGTTGTCCAGATGTCCGCTGAGGGCGTAGAGCAGCTGGAAATCTATTTTGGAAAATATTTGTCCCAGTTATTTTATAGTCTTCTGGCACCGGTAACGCTGTTTATTATTCTGTTTCCGGTAAACTGGAAAGCCAGTCTGGTCCTCCTTGTATGTGTTCCCTTGATTCCAATATCTATTGTAGCTGTACAGAAATTTGCAAAAAAGCTTTTGAATAAATATTGGGGTATTTATACAGAACTGGGGGATAGTTTTCTGGAAAATCTTCAGGGCCTGACAACTTTAAAAATTTATGAAGCAGATGAACAGAAAGCAGAGGAAATGGATGCGGAGTCCCAGAGATTCCGTCGTATCACTATGAAGGTTCTGACGATGCAGTTAAATTCCACCAGTGTTATGGATATCATTGCTTACGGCGGCGCAGCCCTTGGGATGATTGTGACATTAAGAGAATTCTTTTATGGAAATGTAACTTTATCGGGGGCTTTAATGATTCTTTTTCTGGCATCCGAATTTTTCATCCCATTAAGACTCCTGGGTTCCTTTTTCCATATTGCCATGAATGGTATGGCGGCAAGTGATAAAATATTTGCACTGCTGGATTTGCCGGAGCAGGAAAATAAAGGGAGAACTATTTGCCCTGAACATACAGAAATTAATTTTTCCAAGGTCTGCTTTTCCTATGAGGAAAATCGGGAAATTCTTAAAGACATTTCTATGGAGTTTAAGCCCGGAAGTTTCACCTCACTGGTAGGGACTTCGGGTTCGGGAAAAAGTACGATTGCCGGCATATTAATGGGGCGCAATGCAGGATATAGGGGCAAGGTCTGTATTGGTGGTGTCGAGGTGGCGGATATATCCGAAAAAAGCCGGATGGAGCATATGACACTTATAAGTCACAATAGTTATTTATTTAAAGGGACGGTTGAAGATAATCTTAAAATGGGAAATCCGGAAGCGACGGAAGAAGAGATGCGCCGGGCCCTTTCAAAGGTCAATCTTCTGGACTTTTTGGACAGTAATCAGGGAATCCGGACGCCGGTTCTTGAACGCGGTTCTAATTTTTCCGGTGGTCAATGCCAAAGACTGGCACTGGCGAGAGCCTTGCTTCATGACACTCCCGTTTATATTTTTGATGAGGCGACCTCAAATATCGATATGGAAAGCGAAGAGCTGATTATGGGCGTGATTCATCAGCTGGCAAAGAAAAAAACGGTGATTCTGATTTCGCATCGACTGGCAAATGTGGTGGATTCAGATTGTATTTATATGCTGAGGAATGGAGAGATTGTTGAGTCAGGTACCCATGAGGCGTTAATGGACAATGGACATTTTTATAAAGAACTGTACCGGTATCAAAGTCATTTGGAAACTTACGGAAGGGTGGTGGCAGAATAATGCAGCGAAGAAGCGGAATGAAAATCATGGGACAGCTCATCGGTCTGGTCTGTCCTCTGCTGCCAATCATGCTGGCGGCTGTAGTCTTAGGTGTTGCCGGATATCTTTGTGCTGTTTTTTTAGTTATTTTAGCCAGTGATGGTCTGATTCAAGGCGGTTTAACAGAGCCGGGAAAGCTTGCAGGTATACTTATTATTATGGCGGTTCTTCGTGGTGTTCTTCATTACGGAGAGCAGTACTGTAATCATTTTATTGCCTTTAAACTATTGGCGATTATAAGAAATAAGGTTTTCTCTGCCTTACGCAGACTTTGCCCGGCGAAACTGGAAAGCAGGGATAAAGGGAATCTGGTTTCAATGCTCACATCGGATATCGAGCTGCTGGAAGTTTTTTATGCCCATACAATTTCTCCGATAGTGATAGCCGTTGTAACTTCGACAATCATGGTTTTATTTATCGGCCGTTATTCGATAGCTGCCGGTCTTCTGGCCCTCGTCGGCTATGTTACTGTGGGTGCGGTTCTTCCGTTGCTTTTTGGAGCCCGGGGTGGAGAAACCGGCATGAAGTTTCGAAATCAATTTGGAGAGTTGAATAGCTTTATACTGGACTCTCTACGGGGATTGGATGAAACAATACAGTATGGGACCGGAGAAAAACGTATGAAAGAAATGACAGAACGTTCAGAGGAACTGGGGCAGATTCAGAAGAAACTGAATCGATTTGAGGCTTCTCAAAAGTCCGTGACCAATCTTATGATTCTGTTGTTTTCTTTTGCTATGCTGTTTTTTATGTTATATTTATATATGAACGGGAGTGTTGGCTTTGAAGCCCTTGTAGTTGGAACGGCATCCATGATGAGTTCTTTCGGTCCGGTGGTAGCCCTGGCGAACCTTTCAAATAATCTGAATCAGACACTGGCATGTGGCGAACGTGTCCTTTCACTGCTGGAAGAAAACCCTCAGACCGAAGAGGTATCCGGTATGGAGGATATAGAATTCAGAGGTGCTTCTGTAAAAGATATTGATTTCACCTATGAGGAAGAGCAGATACTGAAGAAGTACTCTGTTGAACTGCCGAAGGGGAAAATCATCGGTATTCATGGTGCCAGCGGCTCTGGGAAATCCACTCTTCTAAAGCTCCTCATGCGGTTTTGGGATAGACAGGCGGGTAATATTTCTATTTCGGGGAAGGATATCTGTCAGTTAAACACGTCCAATTTACGGAAAATGGAGTCCTACGTGACTCAGGAGACTTATCTGTTTCATGATTCTATCAAGAATAATATAGCCGTTGGGAGGCCGGGAGCCTCAGATAAAGAAATTATGGAGGCGGCTAAAAAAGCATCGGTTCATGAATTTATTAGGGAACTGCCTGAGGGGTATGAAACTCAGGTTGGAGAATTGGGAGATACACTGTCCGGAGGAGAACGCCAGCGGATAGGTATTGCCCGTGCCTTTCTTCACGATGCACCCTTTCTTCTGCTGGATGAGCCCACAAGTAATCTAGACTCTTTAAACGAAGGCATTATATTAAAATCTTTAAATGAAGTCTGCAAGGCTAAAACAGTGGTGCTGGTGTCCCATAGAAAGTCTACAATGAATATTGCGGATACAGTGTATGAAATGGGTGATAGAAAATGAAACAAAAAAAATTGAAGAAAAGCGATTGAAGGAACAACAGGTGGTGGCTAAAATGATTGAGCTCTACTGTCGTAAAAACCATTCCAATCGAGACCGGGATAACCTGTGTTCTTCCTGCAGAGAGCTTAGGGATTATGCCAAAGCCAGGAGTGAACATTGTCCCTTCATGGAACATAAAACCTTTTGTAATAACTGCAAGGTTCATTGTTATAAACCGGAGATGCGTGAAAAAATCCGTCAGGTGATGCGTTTTTCCGGACCGAGGATGCTGATGTACCATCCGGCAATGGCTTTATGGCATTTAATATGCATTCGGAGAGAGAAGAAAAGAATAAGCTAAAAGAGGGAGAGTATTATGGGAATATTATGGGGATTACTGATTCCGCTCATTGGTACAACGGCCGGAGCGGCTTGCGTCTTTTTGTTGAAAGATGAATTAAAGCCAACAGTTCAGAAAGCACTGCTTGGTTTTGCATCCGGGGTAATGGTTGCAGCCTCCGTATGGTCGCTGCTGATTCCATCGATGGATATGTCGGAGGCCATGGGGCGTTTTGCCTTTATACCTGCGGCAGTAGGCCTTTTACTGGGCATCCTCTTTTTACTTTTACTGGATAAATGTATTCCCCATCTTCATTTGGGAAGTGATACGCCGGAGGGACCAAAGAAGAAGATAAGCAAGACGCTTATGCTGGTGTTGGCGGTAACTCTTCATAATATTCCCGAAGGAATGGCTGTCGGTGTCGTTTTTGCCGGGGCATTGAGTGGAAACAGCGGGCTTACCATGGCGGGTGCCTTTGCACTGGCTGTCGGTATCGCCATTCAGAATTTTCCGGAAGGCGCCGTGATTTCACTGCCTCTGAAAAGTGAGTCGGGGATGACCTCAGGGAAATCCTTTCTCTGCGGTATGGCTTCGGGCATTGTAGAACCGATTGCAGCGGGAATCACTATATTGCTCAGTGCCATTGTGACGCCCATACTGCCTTATCTGCTGGCCTTTGCTGCGGGGGCTATGATTTACGTGGTTGTTGAAGAATTAATCCCGGAAGCCAGCGAGGGCGAGCACAGCAACATAGGAACCCTTGGCTTTGCACTGGGATTTGTATTAATGATGATTTTAGATGTGGCCCTGGGATAATTCCGGGGCTTTACATTTGCAAAATTATGATGTATTCTATGGTTAGTCAATACTAACGAATGGAGGTCAACTATGGGAAATGCAATTGTTATTGGTGTGATACTGGTCCTGGCTTTTATCGGACTGCGTTCTACGGTGAAACATTTTAAAGGAGAAGGAAGCTGCTGCGGTGGCTGAAGTGTACCAAGGCAGAAGAAAAAATTAGATAATATTACTGAAAAGAAAAAGGTTCTTATTGAGGGAATGACCTGTGAGAACTGTAAGAACCGGGTGGAAGAGAGCATTAATAAAATCCCGGGAGCGGCTGCTAAGGTTCATTTGAAAAAACAAGAGGCGGAGGTTTCTCTCAGCGGTGAAGTGGATAATCAGGTGATTATAGATGCGGTAGAAAAAGCAGGGTATAGAGTGAAAAGTATACAATAATTAGAAAATGATAAAATTTATAAACAAGATATCTGACGATTGCCTTTATATTTGCAAAGTGTTATCATATTCAGTATGAAGTTTATGTAAATTATGAAGGGAGGATACAGATATGAAGATTCATTTTAATCCAAAAAAAGCAGGACTTTTTGCGGGAGGCATTTTATTTGGAACAGCAGGTGTTAAAGCTCTCTCAAGTAAAGATGCAAAGAAATTTTATACAAACTGCACAGCTGCCGTATTACGTGCGAAAGACTGCGTTATGAAGACAGCAACAGCTGTTCAGGAGAATACAGAAGATATTCTTGCCGAAGCAAAACAGATTAATGACGACAGAGCTGTTGCAGAGGCAGCAGCTGTTGAAGAATCAGCTGCAGAAGAAGCAGAATAAATTCAATAAAGGAATGAGAGCGGGGCTGTGGATTTGGACAGTCCTTTTCTTTTTGGAGGGATAAAATTGAAATTTATAATTAAGCACGAAATTAAAGGGCGGCTCCGTATTCATATGGTACAGAATACCATGTCTTTTGAAGAGGCAGATATACTGACTTACTATGTTTTGAGGCTGAATAATGTCACGGGTGTTAAGGTCTATGAGCGAACCGGTGATGCGGCCATTGAGTATGTGGGGGACCGGGAAGAAGTTATAGGTGCACTAAAATGCTTTTGCTATGAAGATGTGGAGATGCCGGAGGGGATTGCTGAAACGTCAGGCAGAGCTTTGAATGCAGAGTATACGGAAAAACTTGTCAATAAAGTCCTGTTTCGGATGGGTGGCAAATTATTTGTTCCCTATTCGATTCGGGCAGTGTATACAGCCTTTAAGGCATTAAAATATATTGGCAAAGGTTTACAGAGTCTCAGGAGAGCGAAGCTGGAAGTATCTGTTCTTGATGCGGTTGCCGTTGGTGTTTCTGTGATTCGAAGGGATATGAATACGGCATCTTCTGTCATGTTTCTTCTTGGTATTGGAGAACTGCTGGAAGAGTGGACCCATAAAAAATCTGTAGGTGATTTAGCACGAAGCATGTCCCTGAAGGTGGGGCGTGTATGGCTTCGCCAGGAAGGACAGGAGATTCTTGTTCCCGCATCCCAGATTCAGCCGGGCGATGAAGTTGTTGTCCGCATGGGAAATGTTATTCCTTTCGATGGAAGCATTGTTTCAGGAGAGGCTATGGTGAATCAGGCCTCTCTGACGGGAGAATCCCTGCCGGTGAGAAAAGAAGCAGATGGTTATGTCTATGCGGGAACGGTTGTCGAAGAGGGAGAAGTTGTTATTGCAGTTAAAGCTGTGTCAGGTGCTACCCGTTTTGAAAAGATTGTTAAGATGATTGAGGATTCTGAAAAACTCAAATCTACGGCGGAGAGCAAGGCGGAACATCTGGCGGATAAGCTTGTGCCTTATACACTATTTGGAACAGCGGGGGTATGGCTGGCAACAAGGAATGTAACAAAAGCCCTGGCGGTTCTTATGGTAGATTTTTCCTGTGCCTTAAAACTGGCTATGCCCATTGCAGTTTTATCAGCGATTCGTGAAGCAGGATTTTATCATATGACCGTTAAAGGCGGTAAGTATCTGGAAGCTGTGGATGAGGCTTCGACCATTGTTTTTGACAAGACAGGAACACTGACAAAAGCAAGACCGACGGTGAAAGAGGTTGTGACCTTTGGAAATAATACAGAAGATGAAATGCTTCGAATTGCGGCCTGTATGGAAGAACATTTTCCGCATTCTATGGCAAAGGCAGTGGTTAAAGAAGCACAGGACAGAGGGCTCGAGCATGAAGAGATGCATTCAAAGGTGGATTATATTGTAGCCCACGGAATTTCCACCAGTATTGAGGGAAAGAAAGTCATTATCGGAAGTGCCCATTTTGTCTTTGAAGATGAGAAATGTGAAATACGTGAGGAATTTCAGTCCAGATATAAGGAACTGAGGACAGATTGTTCCCATCTTTATCTGGCGGTCAATGGAGTGCTTGAAGCGGTTATATGTATTGAAGACCCATTGCGGGAAGAGGCTCCGGCGGTGATTACATCTTTAAAGAGAGCCGGTTTTACAAAAGTGGTCATGATGACTGGAGACAGTGAACGAACCGCAGCGGCCGTTGCCGGACAGGTTGGGGTTGACGAATACTATTCAGAGGTCCTTCCGGAAGATAAAGCCCGGTTCATCGAGGAAGAGAAGAAGTCGGGCTGCAAAGTCATTATGATTGGTGATGGTATTAACGATTCACCGGCTCTTTCAGCGGCAGACGTAGGGATTGCCATTAGTGATGGTGCTGAAATTGCCCGTGAAATTGCGGACATTACCATTTCAGCAGATGATTTGTATGAAATTGTCACTTTAAAAATACTCAGTCAGAGCCTTATGAAGCGGATTCACAGTAATTATCGCAAAATAGTAGGTATTAATGCGGCACTTATTCTTCTGGGTGTTGGTGGTGTTATTCAACCGACCACATCAGCCTTTTTACATAATGCCTCGACGCTGGGCATCAGCTTATCAAGTATGAGAAATTTAATATCCTGACAAGAAATAAAAAAATCCATTATTCCGGTGAATAATGGATTTTTTGATATCTATATAATTCCTTTGACTTTCGCCTGACGATTCTGAATAGAACGAATAATAGGTACGAGGAAAGCGGCAACAACACCTCCGGCAAAACCGTTATTATAAAGGTTCATACCGCCATAGACGATACCGATATTTAAGGCAACCGCCGCATGGAGAAAACCGGCAATAAGACCGGCAATGACTCCAAACTGTCCGGCAATAGGTGCCAGGGTTGTGGAGAAAAGCAGTGCCAGTACGGCCGATGGGTCGGTAATCGACCAGTTCCCGCAGAAGCTTGCAAGGGTGACACCGAGCATAATCGGTGTAATGTTTCTCAAGGTCTTTCCCGTTGCAGAGAAACCGACAATGGTGAAGATACCACCGATACTCGGGCCGTTTAATTCGGCACCGACTGCAATGACAAAAAGGGTGGAAAAGATACCGTTAATCCCCATGTTTATCAGTGTCGGACAGAAGCCCTCACTGTTAGTAAAATCTGTACCGCCGAGGCCGGGGTACTTTAAAATATTCCAATATTTACGAAAAACGTTCCGGCCCAGAATGACTCCGATGATAATCCAGACGGCGAAAAAGGCAAGAAGTATTTCGGCAAAAAGCATATTGTATCCGGTGGCCCAGAGCTTTCGACTCTCCAGTGTAACACCAAAGGATTTAAATAAAGAAATAATAACTGTAGCTATAATTCCGGCGGCAAAGCCTGCATTATACAGAGAAAAACCTTTATGTGTATTATAGAGATGGGCTGCCAGAGGCGGTAATACAAAACCGATGACAATACCTACGCATACGCTGAAGAAAACGCGTACCGGCAGTGGAAAATTGCCAAGCTGCATAGTCTGTGTAATAATAGGTGATAAACTGGTTCCGTAGAAACCTACATATATGTAATTGGATAAATGGGTTTTATGGTACTTGGCATAAATGTAAACACCAAGGATAATAGCCCAGATATTCAAAAGATTCTTTCCAAATAAGGAGAAGCCCATCATCAGGGAAAGAGCAGCAATGGTATTACCGTCGATATTCATATCCAGAAAATAAACAATCAGGATACACATGATGGTAATCAGGCTGGCATTCACTAAGGCGGCACCCACACCGCCGACAACGACATAATCGGTTATCAGGAAATCAGGTTCTACAAAAATTGTAAGCAATCCCTTAATCATCTCTGGGAAAGGCTGTAAAAATAACCCCCATAGTAAAAAGTATGCAGGGGAAAGAGTTAACAAAAGAAATTGCACATTACGTGATAATGGCTTTGGTTCTTTATGGACTTTATTCGTAAAGCCGATACTGGTTGTAAATCGCATACATGTTTCCTCCAATTCAGAATCAAAAAACGCTCTACCTTGTATTGTAAGGCAGAGCGTTTTCTTTTGTCAAGATTTTGTCAAAATTTATTTATTTTTTTCGTTTTCAGCGAGCATCATAGCACGAACTTTTAATGGAAGTCCGAAGAGTGTGATGAAGCCGGAAGCATCATGATGGTCATATAATTCACCGGTTGTAAAGGAAGCAAGAGATTCGCTGTACAGTGAATATGGGGAAGTTGTACCGGCTTTAATAATGTTGCCCTTGTAAAGTTTGAATTTAACTTCTCCGGTAACATACTTCTGAATGGATTCAACAAAGGCCTGAACAGCTTCACGAAGAGGCGTGAACCACTTTCCTTCGTAAACAATCTGAGCCATCTTATTGCCCATATCTTTTTTCACTTCCATGGTAGCACGGTCCAGAACAAGTTCTTCCAACTGCTGCTGTGCTTCCATAAGAATGGTTCCGCCCGGTGTCTCATATACACCACGGGATTTCATACCAACAACACGGTTTTCAACGATATCAACGATACCAATACCGTTTTTGCCGCCAAGTTTATTTAATTCAGTAATAATTTCAGAAAGTTTCATAGCTTTACCGTTCAAAGTTTTTGGAACGCCGGCTTCAAAAGTCATTGTTACATATTCAGCCTTATCCGGAGCTTTTTCAGGAGATACGCCAAGAACTAATAAATCATCATAGTTTGGTTCATTGGCAGGGTCTTCCAGTTCCAAGCCTTCATGACTGATGTGCCATAAGTTACGGTCACGGCTGTAGCTGTGGCTTGCATCAAAAGGAAGGTCGATACCGTGCTGTTTGCAGTATTCGATTTCATCTTCACGGGACTGCATGGTCCAAACATCTGTCATACGCCATGGAGCGATAATCTTTAAGTCTGGAGCTAAAGCTTTGATGCCTAATTCAAAACGAATCTGGTCATTTCCTTTACCGGTAGCACCGTGACAGATAGCAGAAGCGTTCTCTTTACGTGCTATCTCTACAAGACGTTTTGCAATGACCGGACGAGCCATGGATGTACCGAGAAGATATTTGTTCTCATATACGGCACCGGCCTGAACACAAGGAAGTATGTATTCATCGCAGAATTCATCGATAATATTCTCGATATATAATTTCGAAGCACCGGATAATTTGGCACGTTCTTCCAGACCATCAAGTTCTTCACCCTGTCCACAGTCGATACAGCAGCAAACAACGTCATAGTCGAAGTTTTCCTTTAACCAAGGGATGATAGCGGTTGTATCTAATCCACCTGAGTATGCTAAAATTACTTTTTCTTTCATAATAAAACCTCCTGAAATTCTATCTTTTCTTCTTTTTATTCTTCACATAATATACACCACTTCACAGGGAAAAGCAATAACTTTTTTTGTAAAATGTGTATTTTTATGAATGAATACCCAAATAATATGCATAAATAATGTATATTTAGCAATAAATATTCATAATTATTAAAAATACATCTTTACAGCTTTAGAAAATTGTATTATTATAAGAAAAGACATTTCAGAAAGAAGGGGAATTACCTATGATTAAAGCGGGAATTATTGGTTCGACCGGATATGCCGGCCAGGAACTTGTGAGATTACTTCTTGGACATAAAGATGTGGAAATCGTCTGGTATGGTTCCAGAAGTTATATAGATAAGAAGTATTACGAAGTCTTTAGAAACATGTTCCGGATTGTGGAGAATATTTGTAAGGATGATAACATGGATGAACTGGCAGAGGCTGTAGACGTAATTTTTACGGCAACACCGCAGGGACTCTGTGCATCCCTTGTCAGCGAAGAAGTTCTTAAGAAAGTAAAGATTGTAGATTTAAGTGCGGATTTTCGAATTAAAGATGTGGAAGTATACGAAAAGTGGTATGGTCTTAAACATGCCTCACCATCCTTTATTCCGGAAGCTGTTTACGGACTTTGTGAGATTAACAGAGAGCAGATTAAGGGTGCCCGATTGATAGCGAACCCTGGATGTTATACAACCTGTTCTATTTTGACAGCTTATCCGCTGGTTAAAGAAGGACTGATTAATCCCCATTCGATTATTATCGATGCAAAATCAGGAACATCCGGTGCAGGAAGAAGTGCTAAGGTAGATAATCTCTTCTGTGAGGTTAATGAGAATATGAAAGCTTATGGCGTGACAAGTCATCGTCATACACCTGAAATTGAAGAGCAGCTTGGTTATGCGGCAGGAGAAGAACTCCTTCTTAATTTCACACCTCATTTGGTACCAATGAACCGGGGAATTCTGGTAACAGCCTATGCCGATTTAAAAGAAGGTGTTACCGAAGCAGATATTCGGGCAGCCTATGATAAATATTATAAGAATGAGAAATTTGTCCGTGTGCTGGACCCGGGCATGTGTCCGGAAACCAGATGGGTTGAAGGAAGTAATTACACAGATATTAATTTCAAGGTAGACCCTAGAACACACCGTGTTGTTATGATGGGCGCTTTGGATAATCTTGTTAAAGGTGCTGCCGGCCAGGCGGTTCAGAATATGAATTTGATATTTGGTCTGGAGGAAGCTGAAGGACTGGAATTAGTGCCGATGTTCCCGTAGGATAGGAGAGTGGAAATATGAAGAAGATTGAGGGCGGTGTAACCGCAGCAAAAGGATTTGAAGCAGCTGCAACAGCAGCTGAGATTAAATATAAAGACCGTACGGATATGGCGATGATTTACAGCCAGAAACCATGTAAGGCAGCCGGAACCTTCACAACGAATGTTGTTAAGGCCGCTCCGGTAAAATGGGATCAGGAAGTTGTAGCCTCATCTCCGAGTGTACAGGCAGTCATTATTAATTCAGGAATTGCCAATGCATGTACGGGAGCTGAAGGCTATGGCTATTGTAAAGAAACAGCCGGCGGGGCAGCAGAGGTACTGGGAATTGATATTTCCGCCGTTCTTGTTGCATCTACCGGGGTTATCGGTATGCAGCTGCCAATTGACCGGATTAAAGCCGGTTCGGCAAAATTAGCACAGTTAAAAAAGGATAGCATTGAGGCCGGACATGAGGCTGCAAAGGCTATTATGACAACAGATACAGTGCCAAAAGAAATCGCAGTAGAATTTACCATCGATGGTAAAACAGTAACCATGGGCGGCATGTGTAAAGGTTCAGGCATGATTCATCCGAATATGTGTACCATGCTTGGTTTCATCACAACCGATGCGGCCATTTCCAAGGAACTGCTTCAGGAAGCACTGAGTGAAGATATTAAAGATACATATAATATGGTTTCTGTAGATGGAGATACTTCCACGAATGATACGGTACTGCTTTTGTCCAATGGCATGGCGGGAAATACGGAGATTACTGAAAAGGGCGAAGCTTTTGAAACCTTTAAGAAAGCTTTGAATATGGTCAATACCTATCTCTGCCGGAAGATTGCAGGGGATGGTGAGGGTGCCACAGCACTTTTTGAAGTCAAGATTTTAGGTGCTGCAACTAAAGAAGATGCGGTTACTTTAAGTAAATCTGTTGTCACCTCAAGTTTGACCAAAGCGGCTATTTACGGACATGATGCCAACTGGGGCCGAATTCTGTGTGCCATGGGTTATTCCGGAGTTATTTTTGACCCGGAAGTGGTTGACTTGTATTTTGAAAGTGCGGCTGGTAAGATTAAGATTATGGAAAATGGTGTGTCTACAGGCTACAGTGAAGATGAAGCAACAAAGATTCTGTCTGAGCCGGAAGTGACAACTATTGCCGATGTGAAGATGGGGGACGCCACAGCAACTGCATGGGGCTGCGACCTTACCTATGACTATGTGAAAATCAATGCGGATTACCGCAGTTAGGAGCGAAGGATAATGGGTACAGAGATGGATAAGTATTTGGAAAAGGCGGAAGTATTGATTGAAGCCCTTCCATATATTCAAAGATTTAACCGACGGATTATTGTTGTTAAATACGGCGGCAGTGCAATGGTGGATGAAAACTTGAAAAAACGGGTTATTCAGGATGTTACATTGTTGAAGCTGGTAGGCTTTAAACCGATTATCGTTCATGGCGGCGGTAAAGAAATCAGCCGTTGGGTTGGCAAAGTAGGAATGGAACCTCATTTCATCAATGGTCTTCGTGTGACAGATGAAGATACGATGGAGATTGCTGAGATGGTATTGAATAAAGTAAATAAAAGTCTTGTTCAGATGGTACAGGAACTGGGCGTTAAAGCTGTCGGAATCAGTGGCAAAGATGGCGGACTTATGACCGTGGAAAAGAAATATTCGGATGGTAAGGATATCGGATTTGTCGGAGAGATTACGGAAGTGAATCCTAAAATTCTGTATGACCTTCTTGAAAAAGATTTTCTCCCGATTATATGTCCTGTTGGCCTGGATAAAGAGTTTAATACTTATAATATCAATGCAGATGATGCAGCCTGTGCGGTTGCTAAAGCTGTCAATGCGGAGAAACTGGCATTTCTGACAGACATTGAAGGTGTATATAAAGATCCGGAAGATAAAAGTACACTGATTTCCGAACTGACCATCAGCGAAGCACATAAGCTGATTGAAGATGGATTTATTGGTGGCGGTATGCTTCCTAAATTAAATAACTGTATTGATGCCATTGATAATGGCGTATCCCGTGTACATATTATGGACGGACGTATTCCTCATTGCCTTCTGTTGGAAATCTTTACAAACAGAGGTATTGGTACAGCGATTTTAAGTGAAGGAGAAGGAAGGTATTATCATGGTGACGAATGAATTTAAAAATTACGCAGAAGAGGCAATTGTCCATACCTATAATCGTTTTCCGGTAGCCTTTGACCATGGAGATGGTGTTTATCTCTATGATACAGACGGAAAAAAATATTTGGATTTTGCTGCAGGAATTGCAGTCAGTGCCTTCGGTTATAATGTTGAAGAATATAAAGATGCATTAAAGGCCCAGATAGATAAACTGATGCATGTTTCAAATCTTTATTATACAGAGCCAATGGCTGAAGCGGCTCATAAATTAGTTAAAGCCAGTGGACTGAAACGGGTATTTTTCACCAACAGTGGTGCAGAAGCTATTGAAGGTGCCATTAAAGTAGCACGTAAGTATGCTTTTAAGAAAGATGGAAGTACAGACCATGAAATTATTGCCATGGAACATTCTTTCCACGGACGAAGCATGGGAGCTTTATCCGTAACAGGTAATGCCCATTATCGTGAAGCTTTCCAGCCGGGTATTGGCAATGTTGTTTTTGCCAACTACAATGACCTGGAAGATGTAAAATCAAAGATCACAGATAAAACCTGTGCCATTCTTTTTGAAACTGTGCAGGGTGAAGGCGGAATCTATCCGGGAGAAAAAGAATTTATTCAGGGAGTACGGGAACTTTGCGATGAAAAAGATATTTTACTCATCCTCGATGAGATTCAGTGTGGTATGGGACGTACAGGTAAGATGTTTGCCTATGAACATTATGGAATTCTTCCGGATGTTATGACGGCAGCAAAAGCTCTGGGATGCGGTGTGCCGGTAGGCGCCTTTGTCGTTGGAGAAAAGGCAGAAGATGCCCTTGAACCGGGTGACCATGGTTCAACTTATGGTGGAAATCCTTTTGTAACAGCAGCTGTATGCAAGGTCTTTGATATGTTTGAAAGCTGGAAGATTCTTGACAATGTCAATGAAATTTCTGCTTACATGGATGAGAAGCTTAAAGAATTAGCTTCCCAATATGATGTGATTGAATCCACCCGTGGACTTGGTCTTATCCGTGCCTTGGAATTCAATGTTCCGGTGAACCCATATATTAATAAGGCTCTTGAAAAGGGACTTTTGGTTATTTCCGCAGGAACAAGCATTATTCGTTTTGTTCCACCGCTGGTTATTACCAAAGAGAATGTTGATGATATGATTGACATCTTAGAAGCATGTATCAAAGAGGTCAATGACAAATAAAGAATTAAAAATATAAGGCAGGCGGTTCGTATGAACTGTCTGCTTTTCTGCATAAGACGGTCATATACTCTCTGCAAATGGATATACTAATAAAAAATGTGGAGGAGAAAGACTATGTGGGGATGGATAGTAGCATTGATTTCAGGAGCATTAATGAGCATTCAGGGTGTTTTTAATACGGGGCTTACAAAGCAGACCAGCCTTTGGGTTGCCAACAGCTGGGTACAGGGGACGGCATTGGTGGTATGTCTGGCAGCCTGGCTGCTGCGGGACCGTCAGCCCTTTTATACTTTGTTTCAGGTAGATGGAAAGTATCTGCTTTTAGGAGGCGTTATCGGGGCATTTATTACATTGACGGTGATTCTTAGTATGGATAAACTGGGACCGGCAAAATCTGCCTTGATTATTGTTGTATCCCAGCTGGCGGTAGCCTATCTGATTGAACTTTTCGGACTGTTTGGCATGGAAAAGGTGGACTTCCAATGGTCGAAACTTCTTGGGATGATTGTAGCCGTGGCGGGTATTATGATTTTTAAATGGTAAAAAAATCGTAAAACTTTTAAAAACATATTGTAATACTTTTCCGTTTTAGCTAAAATAGATATGTATACTGTTTTGATATAAGATATGTATGTTTTTTTGACATCTCTATTCGAAAGGAAGGATAGAGTGGCAAAAAGAAAAGGAATACTGCTGATTTTTTTGAGTTTTATTCTATGGATTTGTCCGGCATGTGCAAAAGAATCCCCCATTCTGGAAACAGGAGAGGGCAGCCAGACGACGATAGAACCGGAGACGAAAGAAGTAAACAGCAGCGAAGAAAGTTCAGACGATTTAATCTATGTTTATGTCTGTGGACAGGTGAATGCACCGGGTGTTTATGAACTACTGCCGGGAGACCGTTGGTTTCAGGCTGTGGAGATGGCCGGAGGCATTTCAGAGAATGGTGACTTGAGCTGTATTAATCTGGCATCGGTACTGGGAGATGGCGAAAGAGTCTATATTCCGGCGGTGGGAGAATCCGAGTGGTCTGAGAATCCGGAAGAGACAGCTTCCGATGTTTCAAAGGATTATGTAGATATCAACCGGGCAGCCAGGGAAGAACTGATGACCCTGCCGGGTATCGGGGAGAAGAAAGCGGATGCCATCATTGCTTACAGAGAAAAAGAAGGCCCTTTTGAGAGTAAGGATGCATTGATGAATGTTCCGGGGATCAAAGAAGGACTTTATGAAAAGATTGAGGATCTGATTGAGGCTTATTGATATGTGCCGCGTATACTGCGGTTTGAATCCGGGGAATCCCGGAGGATAGATTGAGGTGGAAGAATGGCTAAGAAGGTACTTGTAGTTGATGATGAGAAATTGATTGTAAAGGGAATCCGATACAGTTTAGAGCAGGATGGAATGGAAGTTGAAGTGGCATATGATGGCCGTCAGGCATTGGATATGGCCCAGAGTAATTCTTATGATGTTATACTTTTAGATGTCATGCTGCCGGAGTTAAACGGTTTTGAGGTTTGTCAGATGATTCGTGACTTCTCCGATGTTCCGATTATTATGCTGACAGCTAAAGGTGATGATATGGATAAGATTCTTGGACTGGAATACGGTGCGGATGACTATATTACAAAACCTTTTAATATTTTAGAGGTTAAGGCCAGAATTAAAGCCATTATGCGAAGAACCCGCGTTAAAGAACCTGAAGTAAAGAATATCCGTGTGATTACATCGGGAGATATGCGTATTGATTTAGACAGCCGAAGAGTCTTTATCGCTGATAAAGAAGTGAATCTGACAGCAAAAGAGTTTGATTTGCTCGAGCTGTTGATTACCAATCCAAATAAGGTCTATAACAGAGAGAATCTTTTGAATTTAGTATGGGGATATGATTATCCGGGAGATGTTCGAACCGTGGATGTTCATGTGCGTCGATTAAGAGAAAAAGTGGAAGTGAATCCGAGCGAGCCACGATATATACATACAAAATGGGGTGTTGGTTATTTCTTCCAAAATTAAAAAAGTAAAGAAGAAACGAAAAAACCGGTTTTTATACAGCATGCGTTTATGGTTGGTAGTTGCCTTGATACTGGTAACTATCAGCCCTTTATTTATTATGCGGCTGGTTGCTTTGGACAATATTGAGGCAAAACTCCGTGCTCGGCGGATGGAGGAACTATCAAATTATACACTGATTCTTTCGAATCAGATTGTTCGAAGCGATTATTTTAAAGGCGAGAACCGGGATACAGTTCATGGTGATATGAATCAAAGTGCTTCCATGTACAACGGAAGAGTTTTGATTATTGACAGTAATTATGGCATTGTCAAGGATACTTACGGTACCCTGGATGGAATGACATCCATATCGCCGGAAACAATAGAGGCCATGGACGGTACAAGTATTAAAAATTATAATAAGGAAGATGGAATGCTGGAACTGGCTGTGCCGATTACCACTGAGGATAAATCCGAGGTAATGGGTGTTATTCTGTTCTATTCTTCCATCTCAGATATTTTGAGAACCTGTGAGTCTATCGGACAGTCTTATAATGGTATTACAACAGCACTGGTCGGGCTCTGTGTTCTGATGTCAGTCGTGCTTGCCAATATTTTTACAAAACCGTTGAAACGTGTTGCAAATTCCATTGACCGGATGGCTGAGGGACATTTTGATGAAGAGATTCACTTGAGAGGCTTTTCAGAAATTAAAACGATTTCCGACTCTTTTAATACCATGCTTAATAAACTTCGTAATTTGGAGAATTCCCGACAGGAATTTGTTTCCAATGTATCCCATGAGCTGAAAACGCCAATCACATCCATTAAAGTATTGGCGGATTCACTGAATATGCAGGAAGATGTTCCAAATGATGTATATAAAGAGTTTATGCAGGATATTGTTGTGGAGATTGACAGGGAGAATGAGATTATTAATGATTTACTTTCTCTTGTGAAGATGGATAAGGCTGTGGCTGATTTGAATGTTTCACTGGTCAATGTCAATGACATGCTGGAATTGATTCTCAAACGGCTTCGTCCGATAGCAGCGAAACGGAATATTGAACTTGTTTTTGAGAGTTTCCGTCCCGTATCCGCTGAATGTGATGAAGTAAAGATTAATCTGGCATTTACGAATCTGGTGGAAAACGGTATTAAATATAACACAGCCGGTGGCTGGGTTAAGGTATCTCTGGATGCAGACCACAAGTATTTCTATGTCAAGGTGACAGATTCAGGAATTGGTATTCCGAAAGAATATCAGGACCAGATATTTGAACGTTTTTACCGGGTTGATAAAGCCCGTTTAAGGGAGACCGGCGGCACAGGGCTGGGTCTTGCCATTACAAAGAATGTTATTCTTATGCATGATGGTGCTATCAAAGTACTCAGCAAAGAGGATGAAGGTTCGACCTTTGTTGTTCGTATTCCATTGAAACACATGGTGGAAGGTCAGAATGGAGGGGTGACGAATGAAAAAATTTAAGTTGTTTACCCTAAGTATTCTGTGCCTTGCGTTGGTTATATCAACAGTGGGATGTTCACTGGCAGACAAAATCACTGCCTTTGTCCATTCTTCAGATGACGAGGAGATTATTACAACCGAGGCTACCCACGGTGTTTATTGGATGAATCAGGGGGAAACCCGGCTTTTAAAGGTTCCCTATGAGGTGGATACATCTTCGCCGGAAGCAATTATCGCTTCCTGTATCGAGGGGTTGAAGCAGACACCGGATGATAATGGTTATAAATGTATTATTGCCGGAAATGTGGAAGTGACGGATTATAGTTATGAAAGTAGTAATAAACTGGCAACGATTTCCTTCAGCAGTAAATATAAAGAATTATCGACATCTCAGGAAATTCTTGCCCGGGCAGCGATTGTAAGAACACTGACTCAGTTCAGCGATGATATCCAGTATGTTTCATTTAACGTCGGAACGGTACCGTTGGCTGCGTCCGATGGCAGCCGACTTATGATGCGTGGAAAAGATTTTGTCAGCAATATCAGCGGTAATATGGAGTATGTCAGGGAAGATTATGTGACACTCTATTTCGCCAATGAGGACAGAACCATGCTTCAGCAGGAGGATGTCGTTGTCAAATATCTCAGTAAGATTAATCTGGAAACAGCGGTTGTCAACAGTCTTATTTCAGGTCCAATCAGCAGCGGACTTCAGCCGACTCTGTCAACAGATATCGTTGTGAATAAGGTCAATGTTAAAGAAGGGGTCTGCTATGTAGATTTGGATGAGACCTTCTTCGAACGAATTGATGGACAGAAGTTTGAATTAAATATTTATTCCATCGTCAATACGCTGACTCAGCTTGCAGGTATTACCCGGGTTCAGTTCCTAATCGACGGCGTTATCTTTACAGGCACCATTGACGGTATGCGAATTGACAGCATGTTTGAAAAAAATATGTCTCTCGTATACCGGCCGGAAAAAGAGAGCGTAGCAACGACGGCAGCCCAGAGCGGCAGTGCCCTCAGCGGTGATATTGAAGGCCAGGTTAAAGATAATCAGAATATCGTTGAAACGGAAGAAAACATAGGAGAATCGTAGATGAAACGACCACTGATGGGCTTAGGTATCGCCTTGGTGGTAGGAATTGCAGCAGCTTTATTTGGAATAAGTGTGTGGATTAGTGGAATAATGGCTGTTGCAGTAATTTTATATAGTATATATTTGAAAGACAGTTCCTGGAAATATGGTGTAGGACTGTCTTTCTTTTTTATTGTCGGATTTTGTCGAACTGTGTTCATACAGCAGCCGGAAGTCCTTTTGGAAAATGAACTTCAGGCCAGGGTGTATAAGACTCAGGAAAAAGAAAAGACTTTTTTTGTCTTTTTAGAGAAAACTTCCGGAGAACAGATTCTGGCTGTGATTCGGAAGGAAGATAGGAAACAACCTTTTTATAAAGGGCAGATTTTAAGGGTGTCGGGGGAAAGTGAATATTTTTCAGAACCGGGGAATCCGGGACAGTTCGATGAAAAGACCTATTACAAATCCCAGGGAGTGGATTATCGAATGTGGGTGGACGAAGTCCGCGTTTTGTCTGAGGGAAGCTTTTTTTATCAAAATTTAAGATGGCTGGAAATTCTCAGGCAGAAGATATCAGAGTTCTATGAAAAATATATGGAAAGGGATGGAACGGCCGTTTTTCAGGCAGCGGTGCTTGGAGAAAGAGTCCTTTTTCAGGGAGATTTGCGACGTTATTATCAGGAAAATGGATGGCTTCATCTGGTAACCATATCCGGTCTCCATCTATCTTTTATTGCACTTGGATTTTACCGATGGATTCGGAAAATGAGTCTGCCTTTGATACCATCTATGGCAACAGCAGTGTTTCTTATGGGGGCTTATGGTTATATGACCGATTTGGGGGATTCCATGCTGAGGGCTATGGGGATGATGTCTTTTCTTCTGGCAGGGGAATTACTGGGGCGTCAGAGGGATGTAATGACTTCCCTTGTGCTGACGGCAGATGTGATGGTTATGCTTCGGCCTGAACGGATACTCTCGGCCGGCTTTCTTCTTTCATTTGGTGCTGTAGCGGGTGTGGAACTGGGACGTTGGTTTTGCAAAGTGCTGGATGTAAAAAAGAAGGCCTTATGGATGCAGACTGGCATTTTTCTGACGACATTGCCTATGATTGTATGGTATATGTTTGAAATTCCTTTACTTGGTTTTTTCTATAATTTTTTTATGATTCCACTGGTTTCATGTATGGTGCCAATAGGTTTTATGGCGGGACTTATTGGAATATGGGGACTGCCGGTTATTTCGCCGGGAGCAGGTCTGGTTTTGGCAGGGGGAGATAGAATATTGCAATTTGTTCATCAACTGCCATCTGCTGTATGGGTTTGCGGACGGCCCGAATTGTGGCAGCTGATACTTTATATTTTATTGATAGGGACAGCCATGGTAATGATTACAAAGGGAGGAAGGAAAAATTGGAAATTCTGTCTGACGGGAGCCTGTCTTTTGATGGTGTGCTTCAGAATTCGTGAAGACAGGATTGTGTGTATGGATACAGGCCAGGGCGATGGAATCTGCCTGATGACAAAGGACGGTTCGGCTGTTTTTATCGATGGCGGGAGCTCAGATGTGAGTAAGCTCTATGAATACCGTATAGAACCTCTTTTAAAATATTATGGTATCCGGGACATTGATCTTTGGTTTTTGACTCATGGAGATAAGGACCATATATCAGGAATCGAAGAGGCTTTGGGTAGTGGCAGAGGGAAAATCCGTCAGATAATGATGCCGGATATTTATGAGGATGCTGTTTTGGATGGAATAAGGACCCGGGCGGAGCAGCAGGGTATTCCGGTAGAATGCATTTATAGAAATAATAAAGTCATCCTTGGAAATTTCCGGCTGACCTGCCTTTTCCCTGAAAAGAAATGGTGCGGAAGTGATAAAAATAATAATTCCCTCGTATTGTCTTTGGAACGGGGGAGCGGGCAGGATTCCTTTAGAATGCTGTTGATGGGAGATTTGGAAAGCCTGGGTGAAAAAATGCTTCTGGATACGGGAATAAGTTTACAATGTGACATTTTAAAGGCAGGGCATCATGGCTCATCAGGTTCTTCCTCCGGCGCATTTCTGGAAGCGGCAAAGCCGGCGTGGGCGGTTATATCCTGTGGATTGAATAATTCTTATGGACATCCTCACAGAGAGACACTGGAACGTTTGACGGATATAGGCTGCAAATGGCTGACAACAGCAAAGATGGGAGCGGTTATGGTGGAATTTTCTAAAATGGGTTATCAGGTATCTGCTTATAAAATGAAGGATTGAAAAAAAAGGACTTTGCGAATATAATGAAAATACTGATAAGAAGGAGGGTTTGATATGAAAACACTCAACCAGCATATAAAGTCCGGAAAATTTGAACAGGTATACCTGATTTACGGACCGGAAGATTATTTGAGAAAACAATATAAAGATAGATTGAAACAAGCCCTCATCGGTGATGATACGATGAACTACAGCTATTTTGAGGGAAAGAATATTTCGGTTAAGGAATTGATTGACTTGGGAGAAACCTTACCCTTTTTCAGTGAGCGTCGTTTGATTTTAGTGGAAAACAGCGGTTTCTTTTCATCTTCCCAGGAGGAAATGGCCGAGTATCTGAAGGAGATGCCGGAGACTACTACGTTTGTTTTTGTGGAAAAGGATATCGATAAGCGGAATAAATTATATAAGACGGTGACGTCCCTTGGATATGGAGCGAATATGACAGCTCCCGATGAACGTACGTTGATGCGTTGGATTGACGGACTTCTTCGAAATGAAAGACGTCAGATGTCTGAAGATGTTATGAGGTATTTTCTGGAGCGGATTGATACGGACATGGAAAATATCCGCAGAGAATTAGATAAGCTGGTATTATATACGGACGGACAGCTTGAGATTCGCCGGGAAGATGTGGATGCGGTATGTACTGTTTTTGCGGAAAGCCAGGTTTTTGACATGATTCGAGCTGTGGCAGAAAAGAAACAGGTGATGGCATTAAAACTCTACTATGATTTACTTGCTTTAAAAGAACCGCCAATGCGTATTCTCTATTGGATTGCAAGACAGTTTAATCAGTTGTATCAAATTAAGGATTTGCAGGGAAAGGGATATCCTGACCACGTCATTGCAGAACGAATGGGGATAAGGGATTTTATTGTGCGTAAAAATAAAGCCCTGTGTGGTCACTTTTCTCTTCTGGAACTCAGACAGGCTGTAGAAGCCTGTGTAGAGCAGGAGGAGGCAGTGAAAACAGGGCGTTTAAATGACCAGATGGCCGTAGAGTTATTGATTATAGGCCTTTCATCAAATTCATAAAAGACCATCCATATATTGACAGAATATATTCGAAAGTTCGCTGTCATTTTCGGTCATGCCGTTATTGTACCATTGGATTAAAAGGCGGAATAGGGCACCGGAAAATAAATAGGCAGGGTAAGTGCGGCGGCTGTCCAGAGTAGGAAAGTGGGTGGACGAGAGGATGAGCCTATCCAGACTTTCCTGAAGCTGGCTGTCCATGCCTGCATGATGTAACAGAAGGAAGATAGACTGGTTTTCTCGGGCAGTATGGAAAAAGATAGTCATTATCCGTCGCACAGGGGTGTGCTGAGGGATGTCGTCCAGTTCAGCGGTAAAACATTCGATAAGTCTGCCAAGATTTTCTGTGAGAATATCTTCTTTGCTGCTATAGTTTCTATAATAGGAGACCCTGGAAACACCGGCACGGGCTGTAATTTCTGAAATAGATATATCGTTATAATTCTTTTCTTTCATAAAATCAATCAGTGCGTTGACAATATTACTCTTAACACGCATATTTGCTTCTTTTCTTTTGTCCATGGATAGTCCTCCTTTGTAAACTCATATATGTAACAATTGTATCATTTTTAATTTTTGGAGTCAAGACGAAGAAAAGTGTTGAAGTTTGGGCAATGAGCCGTAACTTCGATTCCGCTACGCTTCATCTCAGCGGGAAGCACCTGATGGTGCGTAGGTCAGCAATGCTTTGCATTGCCGACAAGAGTCGCGGGCTTCGCCCTATAAAAAAATAAAGAACTGTCCATTTATGTGCAAGCACAACACGGACAGTTCTCTATTTTTTTGCATGGCTCATTGCCAACGCGAAAAACGTCCAATGAATACGAGGGTGGTGTATTCATTGGACATGAAGTTCATACTTAATCGGGTAGGAATTATGCTAATTTGTTTACAGCAATATTCATACGACTGATTTTTCTGGAAGCAGTATTCTTATGATAAATACCTTTAGAAGCTGCTTTATCTATAATGCTGGTAGCTGTTAATAATTCAGCTGTAGCCAGCTCTTTATCATTCGCTGCAACTGCTGCGTCTACTTTCTTAACAGCGGTCTTAACAGCGGATTTCACCATCTTATTTCTCATAGCCTTTGTCTGATTAACAAGGATTCTTTTCTTTGCAGATTTGATGTTAGCCAATCTGGACACCTCCCTTTATTGAATATTATTAGCTTGTATATTCATTATAGCCGGACACGGACGTTCTAATGTAAACATACCCTTATATAATAGGGGAATACGGTCTAAATGTCAATACATAATATGAAATCTTTTGGAAAAAATAAAATAAAAAAAGAGGAAAAGGGTGGAATGTATGAATCCTTCAATAAGAACAGACCTGGCTATTGAAAATGCTGAAATGTTTCAGGGGGCGGAAGAACTGCAGGGCGTATCCATTACAGAGGAAAATGGACGGACATCGGGCATTCGTGTGGTACATGTGCAAATAGAAAATGAAAAGGGTGCAGAAAAGATGGGAAAGGCTATGGGGGATTACATTACTCTGGAGGTTCCTGAACTGGACCAAACGGATGTCAGTTATCACCGTGAAATTACGGAGGAGGTGGCAGAACAGCTTCGAAATTTGATGCCGGATATAAAAAATAAGAAAATATTAGTTGCCGGAGTGGGCAATCAGGATATGGCACCGGATGCTTTGGGACCTATGACGATTGAGCATTTGTTTATTACCCGGCATTTGATTCAGGAATATGGAAGAAATTCGGAGATTACCCGGGGGATGGGATGCGTCAGTGCTTTAGCACCGGGGGTTATGGCTCAGACGGGCATTGAAACAAGAGAGATTTTACTTGGAGCGGTTAGGGAAACGAAGCCGGAAGTTCTCATTGTTATTGATGCACTGGCGGCACGCAGTGTCAAACGGCTTAATAAAACGATTCAGATTACAAATACAGGGATAGCTCCCGGGGCGGGGGTAGGAAACCGCCGCTTCGGAATAGATGAAGAAAGCATGGGAATTCCGGTAATTGCCATAGGGATTCCGACAGTCATTGATGCGGCGACGATTGTCAATGATGCCGTGGGAAATCTGCTGGCTATTATGGAGGAAACGAAAAACAGACTTTCGGACAGAATATGGGAGGGCGTAGCACCTTTTGATGAACAGGAACGTTATCAGCTGATGCGGGAACTGATGTCCCCTGAGATGATTAATATGTTTGTAACACCGAAAAATATTGATGAAATTGTTATTCAAATGAGTTATACCCTATCGGAATCCATTAATGGACTCTGCCATTCTTTGTCATAGGTTTTTGGATGACACATATAATAGTGATGTCACCTTGGAGAAAAAATGAAAGCCGGGGCATAGCAATGAAACAGAGCAGAAAATTCTTTTATTTTTTTCAAATATTTGGCGGAATATTATTTATGTGGACGAGCGGCCTTTTACGAGGCGAAAATCTCTGGTTAAACGCAGTGAGTCCGGTTCTTTATGGAAATGAGCTTCGTATATCTGTGGCAGGCTGGGGGGAACGTATTGTGGATGGTCTTATTGGCAGCTGGATGCCCCGCTGGATGGTCGAAAAGAATCAAATGAGCTATGATAGTTTGGACTCAGATGAATTGTATCCCTCCGATAGTCTGCTGGCTGCCATTTATGCAGAAAATCATCCGGAGGAAAGCCAGGCCGTTAATGCCCCGGTGGCCAGCAGCCAGGGTATTACATACACAGTGGATAAGCTGAAGGATTATAATTATTTTGTAAATCAGTTTTATGCGATTGACAGTACAACTTATGCATCAGATGGACTTTTGGATGCAGAAAGCTTTATCAATATGGATTTGACGATGGATCTGACAGGCGATGAGCCCAAGATACTTATCTATCATACCCATTCCCAGGAAGCTTTTCTGGACAGTCGTTCAGGAGAAGCGGCCGATACGGTCGTTGGAGTGGGGGAAGTTTTGAAGAAAAACTTAGAAGAACGTTATGGAATTGCCACGGTTCATTTAACAGATACCTTTGATGTTATTGATGGGGTGACCGACCGGAGTGCAGCTTATACCTATGCAGAGGAAGGTGTGAGAGCGGTTCTTGAGGAGTATCCCTCCATCAAAGTAATTATTGATATTCACAGGGATGGCGTTGCCGATGAAACCCGGCTGGTGACCAATATTAATGGGCAAGAGACCGCGCAGATTATGTTTTTAAACGGACTTTGCCGGACGGCAGCCAATGGACCGATAGAGTATCTCCAAAATCCATATCTAAGTGAAAATCTGGCGTTCAGTTTTAAACTTCAGGCAAAGGCTGCCCAGTATTATCCTGAATTTACCCGTAGGATTTATTTGCGTTCTTATCAGTATAATTTACATATTCTTCCAAGAAGTCTGCTGGTAGAATGCGGGGCCCAGACAAATACCGTCGAAGAAGTAAAGAATGCCATGCCTTTGCTGGCGGATTTGCTGTATCTTGTATTGTCAGGGAATTAGCCGGAGCAGAGTGGCTTTTTGGGCAAAAATGCGATACAATAGAGTTGCTTTAGGGTGATGTAAGAAAATTGAAAGAAAACCATAGATGTTTATGTTAAAAAACCTTGGTACACTAAGTACATAGGATGAATAGAAGGAGTAGGCGATGAAGAAACAGACGATACTTGTAGTAGATGATGACAGGGAAATTGTCCGTGCAATTTAAAATTATTAGAGCTGGAAGGGTATGAAACTTTAAAAGCATATGATGGTGTAGAGGCTATGGATATGCTTATGGATCATACGGTGCATCTGATTCTTATGGACGTTATGATGCCAAGATTGAATGGGTTATCTGCGGTAATGAAGATACGTGAAACAAAGAACATACCGATTATCATTCTGTCTGCAAAAACCGAAGAAAGTGATAAAATTATTGGTTTATCCATGGGGGCAGATGATTATGTGAGTAAGCCTTTCAGTACAGAAGAATTAGTTGCCAGAGTGCGGGCACAGCTGCGCAGATATATGACTTTGGGTTCTGTTTATAATACGGAGCCGGGAAGTGAAGAAATCCAGCTGGGTGATTTGGTGCTGAATAAGGATCAGAAACAGATGTATGTCAATGGTGAAGAAGTACGATTGACAGCAACGGAATATAAGATAGTAGAGTTACTGATGTCCTATCCGGGAAGAGTTTTTTCTTCGGAGGAGATTTACAGCCGTGTATGGAATGAGGATGCCTATGCGGTGGAGAATACGGTCATGGTTCATATTCGTCGAATCCGTGAAAAAATTGAAATTGACCCGAAAAATCCCAAATATTTAAAGGTGGTGTGGGGCATTGGCTATAAAATGGAAAAAATATAAGATGTATGGACCTAAAAAACCAGGGAAGATAAAACGATGCTGGTGGAAATGCAAGGAAAAGATGACAACGATGCGGGGGCTTTATATCATTTCCCTAATACTATCCTTTTTCTTTTTGTTCTCCTTTATGGATATGGTTTCTGATGGGGATTATACGTCCATTGCCTATTTTTATATTATGGGATTGATGAACATTATTTTCTGGGTTTATCTGATTAAGAGGATAGATAAGGATACGTCAGCACCTTTTTTTATGAATTGGATGAAGCGGGTGGACTGTGATTTGCTCATATTGTTCTATGCGGCACTGTTTATTGCAGCAGTCGTTTTTTTGCTGACAGTTTATTACCAGTTGTGTGTTCCGATATATGACTGGGAAGGGTACTATATAGGCACTTATTTTGACTCATCAAATTTCAGTATTATTCTGGTGCCGATGATTCTGGTAAATAATGCCTTTGTAATGATTATCATCCAGCATTTAAAGAATCCGGAACTGCGTAAAGCAACCTTTTGCAAAAGAATGCTGCATAAACTTCAGAATTGGGTTCAGGAAAAAAATCGTTCATATCAGAAAAAATATCAATTTGAGAAAAAAACAAGTATAGAAACAGTCGTTGTTTCAGTACTGCTTGTGGTAATTGGTCTGTTATCCATGATTTGTGTGGTGAGCTGGGGATTTTCGAGGCTGTTTTTGTGTCTGCTGGTTTTGATTGCAGCCACTATTATTTTTATATGGATTCATTATCACAGAGAATTCCTTTCGGATGTAGGCATTCTGGTTAAAGAAATCCATGAAGTATCCACAGGGAATCCGCTTAAAAGCAGTGCAATTCCGGAGGATTCCATGATTTATGAAGCCGGAGAGGATTTAACCCATGTATTTGAAAATCTGAGTGACAGCGTTCAGCGTCAGTTTCAGAGTGAAAAGATGAAAATCGATTTAATTACCAACGTATCCCACGATTTGAAAACACCTTTGACATCAATTATAGGGTATATTGAATTGCTGAAACGTACCGAATTGAGCGATGAAGCAAGAGATTATGTGGATGTATTGGCAAGAAAATCTGAGCATTTGAAAAATATGATTCAGGACGTCTTTGAAATATCTAAGGCGACCAGTGGAAATATGGATATGCATCTGGAAAACGTCAATATCTGTACGCTTATGCTTCAGACAATGGGAGATATGCAGGACCGTATCGAGGCATCCAAGAGAAGTATAAAGAGAACTATGTCGGCAGAGCCGCTCTATGTTATTAGTGATGGACAGAAACTTTACCGGGTATATCAGAATCTTATTGAGAATGCCCTAAAATATTCGCTGGATGGCAGCCGTATTTTTGTAGATGCTTATGCCGAAGGGGATAAGGTTGTTTCTGTTATTAAAAATACTGCTTCCTATGAGATGGATTTTACAGAAGAAAGCATAACGGAACGTTTTACCCGTGGAGATATCAACCGTACAACGGAAGGCCATGGTTTAGGCCTTGCTATTGTTAAGAGTTTTGTTGAAGCCTGTGGCGGCACCTTCCATATCGAAATTGATGGTGACCTCTTTAAAGCTATTGTCAAATTCCAGCGGTATATCCCGGACGAAAGCGAAGAAGTAACCCAGGAACTCACAGAACTTCATGAAGCATTGAATCAGGCATTGGCCGGAGAAGAGCCAGCCATTGAAAATACATGACAAATAAAAAACTTCATGATATACTATGAACACTTAGTGAGAAAACATGTATAGAATGGAGGTAAGACCAGGATGGCAATGGAACAAAGCAGAATTCGAAATTTTTGTATTATTGCCCATATCGATCATGGCAAATCCACCCTGGCAGACCGTATTATTGAGATGACGGGAACTTTGACAAGCAGAGAGATGCAGGCACAGGTTCTGGATAATATGGATTTGGAGCGGGAGCGGGGGATTACAATTAAATCCCAGGCTGTTCGAATTGTATATAAAGCAAACGATGGAAATGAATATGTTTTTAATTTAATTGATACACCCGGACATGTGGATTTTAATTATGAGGTATCCCGAAGTCTGGCAGCCTGTGATGGTGCTATTTTGGTAGTGGATGCTGCCCAGGGTATAGAAGCACAGACTTTAGCCAATGTCTATCTGGCAATGGACCACAATCTGGACGTTATGCCGGTTATCAATAAGATTGATTTGCCGAGTGCTGAACCGGAGCGGGTCAAAAGTGAGATAGAAGATGTTATCGGCATTGAGGCTGAGGACGCACCATTGATTTCAGCGAAGAATGGACTGAATGTAGACCAGGTTCTGGAACAGATTATCGATAAAATTCCGGCACCCCAGGGCAATCCGGATGCACCTTTAAAGGCATTGGTATTTGATGCTATTTACGATTCCTATAAAGGCGTCATAGTCTTTTTCAGAGTAAAGGAAGGAAGGATTCGCAGAGGCACTCAGGTTAAGATGATGGCGACCGGCGCTGTATTTGAAACTGTTGAAGTTGGATATTTTGGTGCGGGCCAGTTTATTCCTTGTGATGAATTGTCTGCAGGAATGGTTGGCTATATGACAGCCAGCATTAAAAATTTAAAAGATGCCCTTGTGGGTGACACGATGACAGATGTGGAAAAGCCATGCGATGAAGCGTTGCCTGGATTTAAAAAAGTAAATCCGATGGTATACTGTGGACTTTATCCTGCAGATGGAGCGAAGTATCCGGATTTAAGGGATGCTTTAGAAAAACTCCAGCTCAATGATGCGGCTCTTCAATTTGAGGCAGAAACATCTATAGCACTGGGATTTGGATTCCGATGTGGCTTTCTCGGACTTCTTCATTTGGAGATTGTTCAGGAACGTTTGGAAAGAGAATACAATCTGGATTTGGTAACAACAGCACCATCGGTTATTTATAAAGTCTACAAGACAAATGGTGATGTTATTGAACTGACGAATCCGACGAATCTCCCGGACCCATCAGAGATTGATTACATGGAAGAACCGATTGTTTCTGCAGAAATTATGGTAACAACTGAATTTATCGGTCAAATCATGGAACTTTGCCAGGAACGCCGGGGAACCTATCTCGGTATGGAATATATGGAAGAAACCCGTGCACTTTTGAAATATGACTTACCATTGAATGAAATTATTTATGATTTCTTCGATGCCTTAAAATCCCGTTCAAGGGGGTATGCTTCTTTCGATTATGAGATGAAGGGCTATGTTCGTTCCGAACTTTGTAAGCTGGATATTCTCATTAACCGTGAAGAAGTTGATGCTCTGTCCTTTATTGTTCACAAGGATTCTGCATATGAGCGTGGACGTAAGATGTGTGAGCGTCTGAAAGAAGAAATTCCAAGACATTTATTTGAAATTCCGATTCAGGCGGCCATTGGCAGCAAAGTTATTGCCAGAGAAACGGTCAAAGCCATGCGTAAGGATGTATTGGCCAAGTGTTATGGTGGTGATATTTCCCGTAAACGTAAGCTTCTGGAAAAACAGAAAGAAGGAAAGAAGCGTATGCGTCAGATTGGAAATGTCGAAGTGCCACAGAAAGCCTTTATGGCGGTACTTAAACTGGATGAAAAATAAAAAAACAGGGTGTGTCAATTTTGACACACCCTTTAAATTTCTTTTTTTATGGAAATATTCAGCTTTTTCATCTTTTTGTAGAGGAGACTCCGCTCAATATCCAGATACTTTGATGCACTGGTAATATTATAATCAAATTTTTTTAAGGCCTTGCGTATTAAATCAGCCTCGTAATGATTCATCATCGTCTTTAGCGTATCGTGATCTTGCTCATCTACAATATCCAATGGATTCGAACCGGATATTTTAGCGGGCAAATCAGATAAACCAATCATGATCTGGTCACTGGAGATGAAGGCACTTGAGATGACATTATCCAGTTCCCGGACATTACCGGGCCAGGCATATTTTAAGAGACATCGCTTTGCCTGGGGTGAAAAAAGGACATCGGTTTTAAATTTGTTATTTAAGGCCTGAAGACAAAGACCGGCATAGAGCATAATATCTTCCGGATGTTCGCGGAGTGGGATGGTTTCCAAAGTGACTACGGCGAGGCGGTAGTATAAATCGGCACGAAACGTGCCTTCGGCCATCATTTCCTGGAGGTTTTTACGGGTAGCAGCAATAATACGAACATCGACGGGGATCGGTTTTGTACCGCCGACCTTTTCAATCTCGTGCTCCTGAAGGACACGAAGAAGTTTCACTTGCAGTGTCAGAGGAAGATCACCAATCTCATCAAGAAAAAGGGTACCATGATTAGCGAGCTGGAACTTGCCGATCTTGCCGCCTTTTTTTGCACTTGTAAAAGCACCTTCTTCATAACCGAACATCTCAGATTCCATCAGTTCCATAGGGATAGCACCACAGTTGACGCAGACCATGGGTTCATTTGCCCGCTCGCTCTCAATATGTATGGATTTGGCAATGAGTTCTTTACCGGTACCTGTTTCGCCGGTGATAAGCACGGAAAAGTCTGTTTTCGCAACTTTCAGACCAAGCTGGCGCAGCGCATTGATTTTAGGGTCATTACCTAGGTATTTATTAAAACCGCTGGTGTGAATCATCTGATTTAAATACTCGGATTTGTAGTAGTCGTGTTCTGCCTTTAAAACTTCGTGAGCAATGTCCAGAGAGCGTTCTTTAAATTTCATCTGGGCCATAGCGCCGATAACCTGGTCCTGTTCATCAAAAATACAGAAACGATTGGCTATGGCATAGGAATTGTGGGAAGCCTTGGTTTCACTGGCTACATAGGGCTGCATATAAATACTTTCTTCATCATCACCACGTTGTCTGCGGTTCATAACGTCATACATGGAGGTGGTAGAAATGATTTTTTCAATAGGTTTTCCAAGAATATTTTCCTTTTTTCGTCCAAGAAAATCACAGTATTTATCGTTAATATCTGTAATAATACCGTTTGTATCAATAACAATAAATCCGTCTTCGGATTTATCCATCAGTTCTTCGAATATCAGACGGTATCTTTGCGTATCGGACATTTATAAACACCCCATTTCATAGAAATATCATACCATAAAAAAGGGTGGGGAGGCAATGGAATATTGTGTAAAAAATAGAAAAAATGACACAGTTGATGATAAAAGAATACAATTTTTTGAGGCATAATCCCATAATTTTTATACGGATTTGATAAATAAAAATTATTTTTTCTGATATTTTCAATATATTTTGGCATTGTCATAAAAGTTGGAATGGAAAATGCTAGATAATAGGGCAAAGGATATTTCTAAAACTATTATGGCAGGGAAGGAAGAGATACTATGACCAAGGTAAATTTAGAGGAATTATTAGTTGGTAAAAAAATGGAACCGCGTTACATGGAGTATAATTGGAGGGATATCGCTTTATATGCACTGGCAGTTGGTGCTCATAAAGAAGATTTGAATTATACTTATGAAAAATATTTGCAGGCGATTCCTACATACGGTACCATCCCTTACTGGGGAACTGTGAACGTGAAACCGTATCAGTGGATGCCATTACCAGCATCAATGCTTGCAGATGAAATTATTAAACCTACAGTTGCTTTTTTGAATATGGATCATGAAATCATTATACATCGTCCAATCGATCCTATTAAAGGAACTTTCCAGTTCCAGGATGTGATTACAGATGTTTATGACAGAGGCGAAGGAAAAGGTGCAGTTGTTAAGACGAAAGTGGATGTACGTGATGAGGCAGGCAACCTTGTTTGTACGAACTATTCGACAACCTTCTTCCATGAAGCCGGCGGCTTTGGTGGCAAACCAATGCCAAAGAATCCAATTGTTATTCCAGATAGAAAACCAGATATTATTGTTGAAGATTATATTTCCCCAGTACAGAATTTATTGTATCGTCTGACTGGTGATACAAATCTGATTCATGTTGACCCGGAATATGCAAAAGACCACAAATTTGACCAGCCAATTATTCAGGGATTGTGCTCCTTTGGATTTGCCTGCCGTATGGCTATAGGCGAACTTATGCCAGGAGAACCGGAACGTATGACGCATATGGCGGCTCAGATGCGTAATATTCTTCTTCCGGATACACCGGTTGCATTGCATCTGTGGAAAGAAGAGGAAGGCAAAGCATACTTCCAGTTTGTGGATACAAAGAATAACCGTCCGGTACTTGACCGCGGTATCTTTGAATGGAAATAGACAACATCAAATAAACTCCCAATAAATAAAATATGTTGTGAAATCTCTTACGGAAACAGTATCAGGAACGATTTTATCGTTTTTGGTACTGTTTTTCTATTCAGATAAAAGAGGGTGTGCTAGAATAGAAACATAACCCAAAGGAGAGGAAACATGAAGAGAGAACCTTTAGAGATATATATACACATTCCCTTTTGCGTAAAGAAATGTAATTATTGTGATTTTTTATCCTATGGAATCGAGGATAAAAGTCTTGAAAATACAGCTTGTCAGTCCAATAGACAAAATCCGGTGCCCCAGTCCTATGTTGATGTTTTATGTCGGGAGATTCGATGGTACGGGAGCATGGATGGAATTAAACACCGTCCTGTCCGTTCTGTATTTTTTGGTGGCGGAACGCCAAGCCTTTTGTCCGAAGACCAGATGCTTCAGCTTATGTCGGAGTTGAGAACGGATTTTCTCATAGCCAGAGGCGCGGAGATAAGTATGGAAGCGAATCCGGGGACGCTGACTCCGGCGAAACTTGAAAGGATGCATGCACTGGGAATAAACCGGCTCAGTATTGGTCTGCAGTCTACTTCAGAGGATGAATTGAAAATACTTGGGCGAATTCATAGTTATGGGGCCTTTTTACAGAGTTTCAAATGGGCCAGAGCTGCCGGATTTGATAATATAAATGTGGATATTATTACCGCAGTCCCGGGCCAAACGGTGGATTCCTATAGAAAAACGCTGGATCAGGTTCTTGCGTTAAGCCCAGAGCACATTTCGGCTTACAGTCTTATTATAGAGCCGGGAACACCTTTCGAGGAAATGGACGCTAAAGGTGAATTGGAGCTTCCGGATGAAGATGAAGAACGGAAAATGTATGAGATAACAGGAACGTTTCTGAAGAAAAATGGCTATGAAAGATATGAAATATCAAATTATTCAAAACCGGAGCAGGAGTGTCGTCATAATATAGGTTACTGGGAGCGTATGGACTATCTGGGTTTAGGGCTGGGAGCAGCAAGCCTGATAGGCAAAAAACGTTTCACAAATCCAAAAAACATGACCGTTTATATGAAAGGCAGTTTTGCTCAGGAGAGCTGGTATAGTGATGAAGAGTTGTTAGATGAGAAAGCTGCTATAGAAGAATTTATGTTTTTAGGCCTGCGTATGATACAGGGCGTATCTGAGAAAGCTTTTTATAAAGAATTTGGCCGGAAAATAATGGCAGTCTATGGAAGCATCATTCAGGATAATTGTAATAAAGGCCTTTTGAAAAGAAAGAATGGCCGTATTTTTTTGACATCGAAAGGACTGGATTTGGCAAATACAGTAATGGCTGATTTTTTATGAGGGGGAAAAGGTTAATGAAAAAGATAATAGGACTGACTATGGCAATTCTGCTTGTTCTTGGAATGACAGGATGTACCACAAAAAAGATAATTATAACGAAAGAAACCGTTGGTGAAAGTATTCAGGAAACGGTTGTGGATGGTGTATATCAGAAGAATTTCGGAAGTTATAAAGTAGCTGAAGGATGGGTTGAAAGTCAGAAGCATTCCAGCGATGGGCAGTATTTTTATGTCCAGGAAGGGCATGAAGATGATGAGCAGCCGGATAATATTGCTATCCGGGCAGGGAGCAATCGATATGCCATAGACGACCATGCGAGTTTTAAGGATGCCATTATGACTCAGATTATGCAGCAGCTGGATGGTGTTGAAGGGGTGACACTGACTGGAGACGGTTCCTATACAGCTCAGGATTATGTGCTATACACATTTACAATAGATGAAAGTGATACGGGCATAAAAACGGTACAGTATTATATTGTCGGAGATTACAAATATTGTCTGATTCATTCCACAAATTTCACAGGAGAAGCTGCTGTAGATGAGGTTGCAAAACAGATGTGTGACAGCTTTATTTGGGAAGAATAGTAAAAAAAACTAATTTGTTCCAATTTTTTGAAAACTGTCTATTAAATGCCGAATTCAGATAATAAAAGTGTATTTTTTTAGTTAAGCGAAAAAATGATTTCGCCTGAAACATTATGTAGCGGAATGTGATAAAATTGTTAAGAATTAATCATTTTCCAGTAAAAAAATCATTGACAGAATAAGTAACAAAAAATATAATAACTTCATGGTTATTATTTGGTCAATTTTCATAATTTAAGTCTTTAAAGTTTTACTCACGTAAAGCTTTAATGTTTGTAACGGGTGAAAGATATCCAAATATTGCCGGGGAAAATTATTCAAAACTCACAAAAGGAGAAACAGTTATGAAGAAAAGACTTTTTAGTTTGGCTCTGGTATCCGCTATGGTGTTAACGAGTTTAACAGCTTGTGGCGGCGGTAACGGAAGCACAACGACAACAGCAGCAGCGACTGAGACTAAAGCTGCGGCTGAAACAACAGCAGCTGAAGAAACAGCAACAGGAGATAAAATTCTCCGTGTGGCTTCAGAAGACCCTCAGGTACCATTGGATATGCAGCAGAACACATACAGCATTATCATGAAGATTACAGATAATGTTACAGAATCTTTGTTATCCACAAATGCTGACGGAGAGTTAGAGCCTCTGTTATTAGCAGAGATGCCTACATTGTCCGAAGACAAACTCACATACTCTTTCACATTGAAAGATGGTTTGAAATTCCACAATGGAGAACCTGTAACAAGTGCAGATGTTAAATATTCTATGGAAAGACTTGTAAAACTTGCAAAGATGGGAAGCCTTCTTGAAAAAGTTGAAGGTTATGATGCTTTGAACAATGGTGAAGCTGAAGAACTCAGCGGTATTGTTGTTGTAGATGATACGCATTTTGAAATCAAAATGGCAGAAATCTACACACCATTCCTTTCCGTTCTTTCTACACCTTATGCAGCAATTTATCCAAAGGCAGCTTGTGAAGCAGCAGGCGATGCTTGGGGTATTTCTGAATTATACGGAACCGGCCCATTTAAACTTGTAAGCTATACAAACGGTGTTGGTGCAGAACTTACCAGATTTGATGATTATCACAATGGAGCACCTGCTCTTGACGGCATCAAATACACATTCATCGATGACCCTAACACAGGCGTTCTTGAATACCAGAAGGGTAACGTTGATGTTGTTTACTTAGACTCAGCTCTTTATCCTACATATGCTAATGGCGAATTAAAAGATGAACTTTACAGCTTCCAGCCAATCGGCGGATACTACTTATCCCTGAACCAGAACGATGTTCCGGAAATCAAGGTTCGTGAAGCATTGAACTATGCTGTAGACCGTGAAGCTCTTTGCAACAGCGTATTGTTTGGAACAGCAGCTCCTGCATCCAGCTTTATCCCATCCGGATTAATCGGCTATAACGCAGAAGCACAGCAGTACACATATGATCCAGAAAAATCCAAATCTCTTCTTGCAGAAGCAGGATATGCTGATGGATATACTTTAAGAATGACAGTTAACACAAAATATTCTACATCCGTAACAATTGCAACAGCTATTCAGGCTCAGGCTAAAGAAGCTGGTTTCAATGTAGAAATCGAACAGGTTGATAGTGCTGCATGGACAGATATGAAGAAGAGCGGCGGCGTTACTTGTGGTGTTGGTAACTGGTATGTTGATTACAATGACCCAGATAGTATGTTATATCCTGTAAGCGATGGCCGTGTAGATTTGAACTCCATGTTCTGGCATAATGAAGAGTTTAAAACTCTCATGGAAGAAGGCGTTCAGACAGATGATACAGCAAAACGTCAGGAAATTTATGCTCGTGCAGATGAAATCCTCACACATGAAGATTTCGGAGCTGTAATGCTTTACAATGAAACACTTTACTACTTAAAGAAACCTTATGTTAAAAACTTTGAAGTAACATTTACATATCGTACAATGTTTGGTGAAACAGATATTGAAAAATAATTTTCATCGCAATTAAAGATGGAAAAATAAACTGGATATAGCTATGGCAGAACCGATGAAGGTGAGCTGCCGTAGCTATATCTTTTAAATGCTAAAGAATAAAGAGCGGCAAAACCGCTTTAATTATGTCCGACATTTGCCGGAATTTAACGGTGAAGATTAAAAAGGAGGGAAATCCTTGTTATCATATACATTAAAACGATTGGGACAGACAATTTTGGTCTTAGTCGGAATTACTTTAATCACTTTTATTTTATTAAACGTCGTACCGGGCGATCCAGTAGCGATGATGCTCGATAAGCGGGCGGATGAAGCGACTATGGAAAAGGTTCGCCACGAGATGGGACTGGATGTGCCTCTGCCTCAGCAGTATGCCAACTTTTTAAAGGGTGCAGTCCGTCTGGATTTTGGTCAGTCCTATTTCACAAAAGAGAACGTTACAGATGCTTTAGTCCGAAGCTTTAAAGTAACAGTTCGACTGGCAGCAGTATCATTCCTTTTTGCGGTGGTGCTGGGTATTACCTGCGGTATGATTGCCTCGGTCTATCGAGGGAAGTGGCTGGATTCGCTGCTAATGACGACGTCAATGATTGGCGTATCGGCCCCGTCCTTCTGGATAGCCATTATTCTCCAGATTGTTTTGGGGCTAAAACTGGATTTACTGCCGATTTCAGGATTTGATAATCCGTTATGCTACATTCTGCCAAGTATTGCCTTGGGAACACGTTATGCAGGAAGTATTGCCCGTATTACAAGAACAAGTATGCTCGATGTTATTAAACAGGATTATATTCGAACAGCCCGTTCTAAGGGAGTTAAAGAAATCCTGGTTATCATGCAGCATGCTTTGAAAAATGCGATGATTCCTATTGTAACTTTAGTGGGTACAGAATTAGGTAATATGTTGACAGGTTCTATGCTGATTGAGAAGGTTTTCTCTATTCCGGGTATTGGTAAACTGGCCGTTGACGGAATGATGAATCGTGACCTTCCATTACTGCAGGGAACTGTTATTTACATAGCACTTGTATTTGTTATTGTAAACTTAGTCGTTGACCTTTCTTATGCATTTATAGATCCACGAATTCGATATGGGAAAGGAGGAGACTGATGAAATTAAATATATTTAATAAACAGAAGAAATTTGAAGAAGCTGTTCTTTCCGGTGAGATTGAATATTCCAGTTATTATAAAGACAGCTTTAAACGTTTGAAAAAGAACAAGATGTCTATGTTCTGCCTGGTAATTATTATTCTTCTTATATTGGTTGCCATTTTTGCACCACTTCTTGCACCTTATGACCCAAATGTTCAGGATTATACTTCGATTCTGCAGGCTCCGTCAAAGGCTCATCTTTTCGGTACGGATGAATACGGAAGAGATCTTTTATCAAGAATCCTTTATGGTACCCGTATTTCTCTGAGTGTAGGTATTCTTGCTCAGTTAATTGCGACAGTTATCGGTGTTACTCTTGGTTCTCTGGCAGCATACTATGGCGGTTGGGTTGATACATTAATTTCCCGTATTATGGAAATTTTTGCAGCTTTCCCAGACTTGATTTTTGCTATGGGCATTATGTTTGTTTTGGGACCTGGAATGAAGAATATCTTTATTGCCCTCGGTCTTTTAACCTGGGTGCGTACAGCCCGTATGATACGAGGCTCCATTTTGCAGCTGAAAGAAAAAGAATATGTGGAGGCGGCGAAGTCCAGTGGTGCTACAGCCTTTCATATTATTACAAAGCATTTAATTCCAAACTGTTTATCAACAGTTATTGTATTGGTTACATTGGGTATTCCAAATGCCATTATGTATGAAGCGTCCTTAAGCTTTCTTGGATTGGGTATCCAGCCACCAACACCGAGCTGGGGTTCTATGATTAGTTTTGCACAGCCATTTATCAGTTACCTGCCAACCTATAGTATCTTTCCGGGTATTGCAATCATGATTACAGTTATTGCCTTTAATATTTTCGGTGATGGCCTTCGTGATGCACTTGACCCTAAGATGAAGAACCAATAAGGAGGTAGGGTTATGTCAGAAAATTTACTTGAAGTTAAAAATCTACAGACATATTTTTTCACGGATAATGGCATTGTAAAATCCGTAGATGATGTTTCTTTTGAAGTAAAAAAGGGAAAAACGCTTGGGATCGTTGGTGAATCCGGATGCGGAAAAAGTATCACATCTTTGTCCATTATGCAGTTGGTTGAAACACCTCCGGGGAAAATTGTTGGTGGAGAAATCCTCTATAATGGCGAAGATTTGCTTAAAAAGAATAAAGAAGAGATGCGTAAGGTCCGCGGTGGAAAAATTGCCATGATTTTTCAGGAGCCAATGACCTCATTGAATCCAGTATTTACAGTAGGTGAACAGATTGTAGAAGCCTTGAGAATCCATACAGATTTAGATAAGCATAAAGCAAAAGAACGTGCTATTGAGATGTTGAAGCTGGTTAAGATTCCTTTGGCTGAAAAACGTTTTAACGAATATCCTCACCAGTTATCCGGTGGTATGCGTCAGCGTGTTATGATTGCCATGGCACTTTCATGTAATCCGGAGCTCCTTATCTGTGATGAGCCTACAACGGCATTGGATGTTACCATCCAGGCACAGATTCTGGATTTGATTAATGAATTAAAAGAAAAACTTGGAACATCTATCATGATGATTACCCATGACCTGGGCGTTATTGCAGAAGTAGCAGACGATGTTATGGTTATGTATGCCGGTAAGATTGTTGAATATGGTTCAGCAGATGATATTTTTGAGTCACCTAAGCATCCATATACGTCAGGACTTATGGCCTGTATTCCTAAATTGACAGATGATTCTGAGGCCCGCCTGAGCGTTATTAAAGGAATGGTACCAAGTTTTGATCAGATGCCGAAAGGTTGTGCTTTCTGTCCGAGATGTACAGAAGCTAAAAAAATCTGTGAAGAGCAGATGCCTGAACTTGTAGAAGTAGGCGGACAAAAAGTTCGGTGCTTTAAATATACAGAAGGATGGGAGGCAGGAGAATGAGCGAAACAGAAAATAAACCATTATTAGAAGTCAAGAATCTGAAAAAATGGTTCCAATCCAAAAAATCTCCTTTTTCCAGAGAAAAGGTATATATTAAGGCTGTAGATGGTGTGAGTTTTACACTGAATGCTGGCGAAACTTTAGGTGTCGTTGGAGAATCCGGCTGTGGAAAATCAACGATGGGTCGTTCTGTTTTAAGACTCATTGAGCCTACAGAGGGTCAGATTATTTTTGATGGCAAGGACTATACGGCTTTAAAAGATGCTGAACTCAGAAAATCCCGAAGCGACCTCCAGATTATTTTTCAGGACCCTTATGCTTCATTGGATCCTCGAATGACAATTGGAGATATTATTGCTGAACCATTGGATATTCAGCTGAAACTTCCTCAGAAGGAACGGATGGAACGGGTTCTGAAAATTATGGATCGTGTTGGTCTGAATACCCGTTATGTCAATCGTTATCCTCATGAATTTTCGGGTGGACAGCGTCAGCGTATCGGTATTGCCCGGGCGATTGCATTAAATCCTAAGATTATGGTTTGTGACGAGCCTGTATCTGCTTTGGATGTTTCTATTCAGGCCCAGGTTATCAACCTGCTGATGGACCTTCAGAAGGAAATGGGAATGGCGTATATCTTTATTTCTCATGACCTGAGTGTTATTAAACATATTTCTGACAGAGTGATCGTTATGTATCTGGGACATGTTGTTGAGATGGCAGAAAAAAAAGACTTATACGAACATCCAATGCATCCATATACAGTGGCTTTATTATCAGCTATTCCGGTACCTGACAGAAAACATAAGAAAAATAAAATCGTTCTTGAAGGGGATTTGCCAAGTCCGGCGAACCCACCATCAGGCTGTGTATTCCATACACGCTGTTATAAAGCACAAGACATCTGCAAAACTCAGGTGCCTGAAATAAAAGAATGTGGAAATGGTCATTGCTGTGCATGCCATTTTCCTGAATAATAAAATATTTCACGGGGGAAAGAAAAAAATGAAAATTACAGGAATTAAAGTAAGACAGGTAGAAGTTCCGTTAATCGAGCCATTTCGTATTTCACTGGGGGTTATTACCCATTCCAGAAGTGCTATTGTTTCTGTGGAAACAGATGAAGGACTTGTTGGCTATGGTGAAGGAGCACCGGGAATCTTAATTACCGGAGAAACTCTTTCTGGAACTATCGACTGCATCCATGCTTTTGAAAGGGACTTAATTGGAACAGATCCTACAGACCTTGAAAAAGTATACTGGATTATGGACCGTGCAGCAGCACATGCACCATGTGGCAAAACAGCCATTGATACAGCATGTTATGATTTGCTTGGTAAAAAAGCAGGAATGCCTGTTTACAAACTTCTTGGCGGTAATGAGAATCATATGGATACAGATATGACAGTCGGCATTGATGAACCATCAATCATGGCAGCTAAAGCTAAAAAACATGTTGAAGCTGGATTTGATACAATCAAAACCAAGGTTGGAACATCCTTCGCTGAAGATGTTGCCCGTATAAAAGCTATTCGTGAAGCTGTCGGCGATGATGTAAAAATCCGTATTGATGCAAATCAGGCATGGTCTGCAAAAGAAGCTATTCGTATGATTGACCGTTTGGACGAATACAACCTGGAATTGGTTGAACAGCCGGTTGCTTATCACGATATTGCCGGACTGGAATATGTAACCAAACATTCCAGAGTGCCAATTATGTCTGATGAAAGCTGTTTTACATCCAAAGATGCCCTTCGTTTAATTGAACGTCGTGCTGTGGACTATCTCAATATTAAATTAATGAAATGCGGCGGTATTCGTGAAGCATTGAAAATCAACGCAATCTGCGAAGCTGCAGGTGTTGAATGTATGCTCGGCTGTATGGCTGAGGAAAGTAATCTGGGTATTACAGCAGCAGCAAGTTTGGGTGCGGCTACAAAGAATATTACCCGTGCTGATTTAGATGCTACCTTCACATTGACAGATTTGCCATTCAAAGGCGGTATGTATGTAGAAAATACAAAGAGCCTTGTGCTTCCTGACGTTCCGGGATTTGGTTTTATTGGCTTTGAAGATTAATGGAGGGGTAGAATAATGTATCAGGATTTATCTTATATGAAAATTCCTCTGCCAGAGGATATACAGAAATTAAAGTTTTATGGTGATTTTGCCGGAGCCCAGAAAATGATTGACCATTTTATGACTAAGGACATTCCGGAAGTACTTCGTAAACGTCTTGAAATTGAAACAGATGTGCTCAAGGTTATTGGAGGAGACCAGTATCCTTACACTTATGAAGAAGCATTAAAAATCATGCAGAAATATCTGAGAGATTTTAAGGATGAAGAATTACAGCATTTAAAAGAAATTAGTGCTGCAGACTGGATTTACGTGGACGGTAAAGTTCATTTTCATAGACGTTTTCATGAAAATCTGATTAAAACCCGCCCGGACCTTGCAGAACGTGTTATGGTTGCAGATTTTGATGATGCTCAGGCCAATGATGAAAAACAGAAACTTTTAAATGACAACGTCCGTTACATGAAAGAAAATGGTGGCCGTACAGTCCGTACTCAGATTCGTGCAACAATTAAAGCTGCAAAAGATTTTGAAGAAGTAGGACGTAAAGTGCGAGTACATCTGCCTATTCCAAAAATCTGTGAACAGGTGACAAGCGTTGATATTCTTGCATCATCACCCGAGATTAAATACATTGCTCCGGAGGATGCACCTCAGAGAACTGTTTATTTTGAAACGGAACTTGAAGAAGATCAGGAATTTATGGTTGAATATGCATATGATTATCATGTGGATTATCTTGAACTTGACCCTGAAAAAGCAGCAGCTTGCGAACAGCCGACATTCTGTACAGAAGAGCAGGCACCACATATTATGTTCACACCATATCTTCAGGAAGTTTTAAAAGAGGTTGTTGGTGATGAGACAAATCCGGTGATTAAAGCCCGTAAAATTTATGACTATGTAACATCAAAGATTATGTACTCTTACATGCGTGAATACTTTACCATCGAATGCATTCCGGAATATGCAGCAATCAACTTAAAAGGCGATTGTGGTGTGCAGGCACTGTTATTTATTACTCTTTGCCGTATGGCAGGTGTGCCGGCCCGCTGGCAGTCAGGTCTTTACGCAACACCATATTACACAGGATGCCACGATTGGGCACAGTTCTATGTGGCACCTTATGGCTGGGTATTTGCAGACCTTTCCTTTGGTGGAAGTGCATATCGCATGGGTAATGAAGAACGCCGTGCTTACTATTTTGGAAATCTGGATATTTTCCGTATGCCGGCAAATTCTGAAATTCAGATGGAATTTCAGCCTGAAAAGAAATGGCTTCGTATTGACCCAATCGATAATCAGAGAGGTGAAATTGAGTATGAAGACCATGGCCTTTCATTCTCACAGGTCGAAGTTACAGAAACATTAATTTCTATGGAAGATATTAAATAAAGAAAAATGACGGCTCCTGTCGGGCAATTTATATAGCTCGGCGGGAGTTTTTTCTATATAATATTAGCTGAAAGAAGTTCTAAAACACATTTCATTCCAATTCGGAAACAATCTCATGAAAAAAATAAAAAGAAAATATTCAGAATATTGAGAAGTGACCGGCTTGGGATTATAATATAACTGAGGCTTGTATTTTTCATATTTCTGAATATCAGGGAGGAAGTATATGGAAAATACACAGGAATTCATCATGCAGCCAAAGGTCGACTTTTGTTTTAAGGAACTTATGCAGGAGGATTTTGTCCGACGAGGATTTCTTTCTGCACTTATGGCGGTTCCTGTTGATACAATTCAAGAGACGCTGCTTTTACCAAACGATTTGCGGAAATTTTACAAAGAAGATAAATTAGGAATTTTAGATGTACGGGTTCTCATGGAGAATGGTACTCAAATAGATATTGAGATTCAGGTGGAAGCTTTTAAAGCATGGCCGGAACGGTCAATATTTTATTTGGGGAAAATGTTCTGTGAGCAAATTGAAGCCGGACAATCCTATACGGAACTAAAGAAGTGTATTCACATAGGAATACTTGATTTTGATTTGTTCAAAGGTAGAAAGGAATTTTACTCTTGCTTTCACCTTTGGGAGGATGGACGCCATGAACTTTACAGCGATAAAATGGAGATTCATGTTCTTGAATTGAGAAAACTGAAACAATATGAATATCCGGAGAATGATCTTCTGTACTGGGCACGGTTTCTGAACGGAGAAAACAGGGAGGAGTTGGAAGCAATGTCAGAAAAGAATGAATATCTGGGCGAAGCTTATAATAAGCTGGTAAACATAAGTGCAGACCGGCAGAAGCGTCAGGAATATGAGGCACGACAGAAAGCTATTCGGGACCATAATTATCTCATGCAGAGCCGTCTGGAAGAAGGCCGCGAGCAGGGACTGAAAGAAGGAATTGAGATAACTAAAAGGGTTTTTAAACTTCGTATAGAAGGAAAGTCTGCAGCAGAAATTGCAATGGATTGTGGAATTCCGGAGAATGAAGTAGAAGAAATTATCAAATAATCAGAGAAGATTAAAAAAACCCCTCTGTTCATTCAAAGAAAGCATTTCACGGCTTTCGAAGAATAACAGAGGGGTTCTTTTATGCCCAGTTTTTGCAGACATCTATCCAATCCTTACTTCCTGAATATTTTTCAAGTTCAGAAATAGTGAGCCTAATGGCACTGTTGGAACTTCCGGCTGCCGGGTACATATATTCAAAGCGTTTCATGGATTCATCCAGATAAACTTCAACATCATTTTTGATACCGAAAGGGCAGATGCCGCCAACCGCATGACCGATGCGTTCGAGAGCTTCATCAGGTGTCAGCATTTTCGCCTTGCTACCAAAAAGGGCTTTGTATTTCTGATTATCTACTTTGGCATCACCGGCGGCAATAATTAAAATTGTCCGGTCATCAATTTTAAATGAAAGGGATTTGGCAATATGGGCTGGTTCACAGGCGAGGGCCTGGGCGGCTAATTCTACCGTAGCACTGGAAACATCAAACTCCATAATACGTTCTTCCATATTATATGTTCTGAAATGTGCTCTGACTTTATCAATAGACATTCTATACACTCCTTAAAAATTTTACACCAAGTATATCATATTTTCTGAATAATTTAAAAAATATTTTTGAAACTATTGACAAAATATGTTGATGGTGCTATCTTAGTGAATAGATATTAGCACTCTCGTTAAATGAGTGCTAATAACACAGAAAGGAGTGGTCTGGTGGATCTGGATGAAAGAAAGATAAAAATCTTAAATAGTATCATACAAACCTATTTGATTACCGGTGAACCGGTGGGCTCCCGGACCATTTCGAAGTATACCGACTTGAATCTGAGCTCAGCAACGATTCGTAATGAAATGTCGGATTTAGAGGATTTAGGGTATATTGTTCAGCCTCATACTTCTGCAGGGCGTATCCCTTCAGATAAGGGTTACCGTTTTTATGTAGATAATATGATGAGAGACAAGATTGCAGAAGTATCCGAGATGAAAGACCTTCTTATTGAGAAAGCTGATAAGCTGGACTTACTTCTTAAACAGGTTGCTAAACTGCTTGCAACGAATACCAACTATGCAACGATGATTTCATCGCCGCAGTATAAAAGAAATAAACTGAAGTTTATTCAGTTATCCCGGGTAACAGAGGATCAGCTTCTGGTGGTTATTATGCTGGAAGGCAATTTGATTAAAAACAAATTGATTGAAGTTGATGAACCGGTAGAGGAAGAGGAAGTTGCAAAATTAAATCTTCTTATGAATACATTCCTTCAGGGGTTGTGTCTCCAGGAGATAAATATGGAGATGATTCAGCGGATGAAAACTCAGGCTGAAGGTTACGGACAGATTATCAGTAATGTAATCGATGCCATTGCAGTTGCCATTCAGGAGGAAGATGATTTTGAAATCTATACAAGTGGTGCAACAAACCTTCTTAAATATCCGGAATTGGGTGACAGGGAAAAAGCCAGTGAGCTGCTAGGCCTGATGGAAGAAAAACAGGCACTGACAGAACTGATTGTGGAGCAGCAGGGCGAGGATGAGGAAAACAAAAATCCGATTCAGATTTATATCGGCTCAGAAGCACCGGTCAGCAGTATGAAGGATTGCAGTATTGTTACAGCAACCTATGAGTTGGAAGAAGGTGTCCAGGGAACGATAGGTATTATCGGACCAAAACGTATGGATTATAAAAAAGTGGTTGGAAATCTCCAGACGATGATGAATCAGCTGGATGAAATATTTAAGAAAAAGTAAGAGGTGATGTGAAGTGGCAGAACAGGAAAAGGATATAAAAGAAAAAGAGTCTGAAGAAGAAATTCAGACAGAAGATATAGAAACTGTTGAAGAAGTAGAAGAAGCAGCAGAAAACGCAGATGAAACAACTGATGCGGAAGCCGCTGCAGCAGATGAAGAAGAGAAGCCGGAAGAAAAGAAAAAAGGCTTTTTCCGCAAGGATAAGAAGGATAAAAAAGACGAAAAAATCGCAGAATTAAATGACAAGCTGGTTCGCCAGATGGCAGAATTTGATAATTTCAGGAAGCGTACAGAGAAAGAAAAGCAGCAGATGTACAGTATTGGAGCTGCTGACGTTGTTGAAAAGCTTCTCCCGGTCGTTGATAATTTTGAACGGGGGCTGGCAGCGATGACAGAGGAAGAAAAAGCAACATCTTTTGCGCAGGGCATTGAGCTGGTTTATAAACAGTTGATGACAGCCTTTGAAGATATGGGTGTATCCGTTGTTGAAGCTGAAGGTGTGGAGTTTAATCCGGATTTTCATAATGCGGTTATGCAGGCACCAAGTGATAAATATGAGTCAGGTATTGTAACCCAGGAATTACAAAAGGGTTATTTATATAAAGATAAAGTCATCCGTCACAGTATGGTGATGGTTGCTGAGTAAGACAGTTTATTTAAAAAATTTGATAATAACAGATAATTTAGGAGGATAAGATTATGAGTAAGATTATTGGTATTGACTTAGGAACAACAAATTCATGTGTAGCAGTTATGGAAGGTGGTAAACCAGTTGTTATCGCAAATACAGAAGGTGCAAGAACAACACCATCTGTTGTTGCTTTTACAAAAACAGGAGAACGTCTTGTTGGTGAACCTGCAAAACGTCAGGCTGTAACAAATGCAGATAAAACAATCTCATCGATTAAGAGACATATGGGTTCTGATTACAAAGTAACAATTGACGATAAGAAGTTTTCACCACAGGAAATTTCAGCGATGATTCTTCAGAAACTGAAAGCAGATGCTGAAAGCTATCTGGGAGAAACAGTAAGCGAAGCAGTTATCACTGTTCCGGCATATTTCAATGATGCTCAGCGTCAGGCAACAAAAGATGCGGGTAAGATTGCAGGCCTTGATGTTAAACGTATCATCAACGAGCCAACGGCTGCAGCTTTAGCTTATGGCCTGGATAATGAAAGTGAACAGAAAATCATGGTATACGATTTAGGTGGTGGTACATTTGATGTTTCCGTTATCGAAATCGGTGATGGTGTTATCGAAGTATTAGCAACTTCCGGGGATAACCGCCTTGGTGGTGATGACTTCGATGCTAAATTAACTCAGTACATGATTGATGAATTTAAACGTACCGAAGGCGTTGACCTTTCCGGTGACAAGATGGCTATGCAGCGTTTGAAAGAAGCTGCTGAAAAAGCTAAAAAAGAATTATCAAGTGCAGCAAACACAAATATCAACCTGCCATTCATCACAGCAACAGCTGAAGGAGCAAAACATTTTGAAATGACTCTGACACGTGCAAAATTTGATGAATTAACAACAGATTTGGTTGAGAGAACAGTTATTCCTGTTCAGAACGCTTTGAAAGATGCTGGAATTACAGCTTCTGAATTAAGCAAAGTTCTCCTTGTTGGTGGTTCTACACGTATTCCTGCAGTACAGGATAAAGTAAAACAGCTGACAGGAAAAGAAGCAAGCAAGAACCTGAATCCTGATGAATGTGTTGCTATCGGTGCTTCCATTCAGGGCGGTAAATTAGCAGGCGATGCAGGCGCCGGAGATATCCTTCTTCTTGATGTAACACCTTTGACATTATCCATTGAAACAATGGGCGGCATTGCAACACACCTGATTGAAAGAAATACAACAATTCCTACAAAGAAGAGCCAGATTTTCTCTACAGCAGCAGATAATCAGACAGCAGTAGATATCAATGTTGTACAGGGTGAGCGTCAGTTTGCAAAAGATAATAAGAGCCTTGGACGCTTCCAGTTAGATGGTATTGCACCAGCTCCACGTGGAATCCCACAGGTTGAAGTAACATTTGATATTGATGCCAACGGTATTGTTAATGTATCCGCTAAAGACCTTGGAACAGGTAAAGAACAGCACATTACAATTACAGCAGGCTCTAACATGTCTGAGTCTGATATTGAAAAAGCTGTTAAAGAAGCAGCTGAATTTGAAGCTCAGGATAAGAAACGTAAAGAAGGCATTGAAGCAAGAAATGATGCAGATGCTATGGTATTCCAGACAGAAAAAGCATTAAAAGAAGTTGGCGACAAAGTCAGCGAAGAAGATAAAGCTAAAGTTCAGACTGAAGTGGACAGTATGAAAGCACTTCTTGCAAAAACAAATATTGATAATATGTCCGATGCTGATGTAGATGAAATTAAAGCAGCTAAAGAAAAATTAATGGAATCTGCTCAGGGTGTATTCACAAAGATGTATGAAGCAGCCGGTGCAGCAGCTGGACAGGGTGCTGGAGCAGACCCATCCCAGGGAGCAAACAGCAGCTACCAGTCAGATGATGTGGTTGACGCAGACTATAAAGAAGTGTAAGATAGATAAAGTTGGACAGAAGATAGATAAAGAGGCTGTTCCAGGGCTGGCTTTCCAGCTCTGGGGTATCCTCTTTAGCTACGTTATATAAAGAAGGTGATGGATATGGCAGATACAAAAAGAGATTATTATGAGGTTCTGGGTGTGTCAAAATCTGCGACAGACGATGAACTGAAAAAAGCATATAGAAAATTAGCTAAGAAATATCATCCGGATACGAATCCCGGAGATAAAGAAGCAGAAGCAAAATTTAAAGAAGCATCCGAAGCCTATGCTGTTTTGAGTGATGGAGATAAGCGGCGCCAATATGATCAGTTTGGCCATGCAGCCTTTGAACAGGGTGGCGGCGGAGCGGGCGGTTTTGGCGGTTTCGACTTCAATTCGGCGGATATGGGAGACATATTCGGCGATATATTTGGTGATTTCTTCGGTGGTGGACGAAGTCGAGGCGGTGCATCCTATAATGGCCCTATGCAGGGAGCGAATGTTCGGATTAATGTTCGGATTTCCTTTATGGAGGCTGTATTCGGTGTTAATAAGAAATTTGAAATGAATTTAAAGGATGAGTGTCCGCACTGTCATGGAAGCGGAGCAAAACCGGGAACAAAACCGGAAACCTGTCAAAAATGTGGTGGTAAGGGCCAGGTAGTCTTTACACAACAGTCATTATTTGGTATGGTAAGAAATGTACAGGCTTGTCCTGACTGTCATGGTACAGGTAAAATTGTTAAAGAAAAATGTACGGATTGTGGCGGAGCAGGATATATTCGCAACAAGAAGACAATAGAAGTTACGATTCCGGCAGGTATTGATTCCGGACAGAGTGTACGTATCCGTGGAAAAGGCGAACCGGGAACCAATGGCGGGGCCCGTGGAGATTTGCTTGTCAATGTAACTGTTGACAGACATCCGATTTTCCGTCGTCAGGAATATGACATTTATTCAACGATGCCGATATCTTTTGTTCAGGCAGCTTTGGGCGGAGAAATTACAATTAAGACAGTAGATGGCGATGTAACACAGACCATCAAAGCAGGAACACAGACCGATGCGCGTATTCGGTTAAAAGGCAAAGGTGTGCCAACGATTCGTAATAAGAACATTCGTGGTGACCATTATGTAACACTGGTTGTACAGGTTCCTGAAAAGTTAAACAACGAGCAGAAAGAACTGCTTCGGAAATTTGATGATTCTTTAAATGGTGTACGTCCGCAGGATGCTAAGCCTGAAAAAGAAGAAGAATCAAAGGGAAAAGACGGAAAGAAAAAGAAAAGTTTCATGGATAAAGTAAAGGAAGCCTTTGACGATTTAGATGAATAATAAAGAGGAATTATATGAAGTGGAATAAGTATCGTTTAGCGACCACCACAGAAGCGGTGGATTTGATTAGTTACACATTGGCAGAGATGGGTATTGAAGGTATTGAGATTGAAGATAAGGTACCATTGTCTGAAGAGGATAAGAAACGGATGTTTATTGATTTGCTTCCGGATTTAGACGAAGATGATGGTAAAGCCTATGTATCCTTCTACATTGAGCCTGAAAAAGACCACGAATCAACTTTGGAAGAAGTGTCAGCTGCTGTTAAAGAACTGGCAGATTTTGTGGATATTGGTGAGGCAACTATCGAGAAATCTGAGACAGAAGATATTGACTGGCTTAATAATTGGAAGAAATACTGGAAGCCATTTAATGTGGATGAACATATTATTATTAAACCGACCTGGGAGGAACTGGAAAATGTTCCGGAAGATACACTGGTCGTTGAACTGGATCCGGGAACTGCTTTTGGTACGGGAACGCATCATACGACCCGTTTGTGTATTACCCAGCTTAAGAAGTACATGCAGCCGGGACAGAAGGTTTTAGATGTCGGCTGTGGAAGTGGTATTTTATCCATTATTGCACTGCTTTTGGGTGCTGAGAATGCATCAGCAACAGATGTGGATATCCATGCTGTAGAAGCGGCTATTGAGAATGCCCGGGTGAACGGCATTGGAGATGATGTCTATACGGTACTTACAGGAGATGTGATTTCTGATTCGGATTTCCGTCATCAGATAGGCGAACATAAATTTGATATGGTTCTTGCAAATATTTTTGCAGAAATCATTATTCCATTGAGTGGTGTTGTCAAAGAGATGATGAAACCGGGAGCTTTATTTATTACCTCCGGAATTATCGATGAAAGAGAAGAAGATGTAAGACAGGCTTTGACAGCTAACGGCTTTGAAGTATTGGAAACAACTCATTCTGGTGGCTGGGTTTCCTTTACAGCAAAAGCGTAAAATAGGAGAAATCTAATGCCAAGATTTTTTGTGCCCCTCTCACAGGTCCGGGAAGAGGAACTTGTAATCAGGGGTAATGATGTTAATCATATAAAAAACGTCCTCCGGATGCATCCGGGGGACGAAGTTTCAATAAGCGATGGCCAGGGAATGGACTATTTCTGCCGGATTAAGACGATAGAGCGGGAAGAAATCTGTCTTTCCATAGAAAACTCATGGAAGTCCTATGTTGAACTTCCGGTCCGGCTGTATTTGTTTCAAGGACTTCCTAAAGGGGACAAGATGGAATTGATTATTCAGAAGGCTGTAGAATTAGGGGCCTATGAGATTATTCCAGTGCGTACAAGCCGCGTCATCGTGAAATTGGATGAAAAAAAAGAAGTAAAGAAGCTCACCCGGTGGCAGCAGATTGCCGAAGGTGGTGCAAAGCAGTCAGGGAGAGGAATTGTACCTGAAATTAAACCAGTGATGGGATTTGCACAGGCTCTGGCCTATGCCCGGTCTTTAGACGGAATGATTATTCCGTATGAAAAGGCAGAGGGGATGGCTAATACCCGAAAAATCATATCCGGCTTAAAGGATAAAAAGTCTATTGGAATTTTTATCGGACCGGAAGGCGGTTTCGACGAAAAAGAAGTTGAAGCGGCTATAGAGGCAGGTGCATCACCAGTAACTTTAGGACGGCGAATACTTCGAACAGAAACAGCGGGCCTTGCCATGCTGTCTGTTTTGATGTTTGAATTTGAAGAGGAATAATATGGAGATTAATTTAGGCCATGGTGCCGTTACTAATGAAATATATCTGGATAATGCGGCCACGACTAAAGTGGCAGACAGTGTCTGCCGGAAGATGGTAGAAGTGATGACAAAGGACTATGGTAATCCATCCTTATTGCACATGAAGGGATTTACGGCTGAGCAGTATGTGAATGAAGCAAAAAAAATCATTGCTTCAACACTTAAAGTGGATAGTAAAAATATTGTTTTTACATCCGGGGGTACGGAGTCAAATAATATGGCTTTGATTGGTGGAGCCTTGGCGAATCAGCGCAGAGGCAGACATTTAATCACAACGGCCATAGAACATCCATCTGTCTATAACCCGATGATTTATCTTGAAGAACAGGGATTTGAAGTGACCTACCTTCCGGTGGATGCCCAAGGTGTTGTTTCTATGGAAGCACTTGAAAAGGCAATTCGAGAAGATACAATTCTTGTCTCTGTTATGGCAGTCAATAATGAAATTGGAACCATTCAGCCATTGGATGAGATTGGCAGGATTATTCAAAAGAAAAATCCTCAGACTTTGTTCCATGTGGATGCTATACAGGGATTTGGAAAGATAGAAATCCATCCAAAAAAAATTCATATAGATTTATTAACAGTGAGTGGACATAAGATTCATGGCCCAAAGGGCATTGGATTTATATATATAGGTGACAAAGTTAAAGTTCGACCTCTGATTTTAGGTGGTGGGCAGCAGAAGGATATGCGTTCAGGTACAGAAAATGTACCCGGCATTGTCGGTATCGGCGAAGCTGTCCGGTGGGTTTTTGATGACTTTGCCAAAAAACAAGAGAATCTTTATAAGCTGAGGGAAGCTTTTGTGACCCGTTTAGAAGCTATGGAAGGTGTTCAGATTCATGGATTTGCACATAAGGTATCCGATGAAAACTTTCACCAGGGACCAGCCCCACATATTGTAAGTGGGGGCTTTGAAAATATTCGTTCCGAAGTATTACTTCATGCACTGGAGGAGCGGGGGATTTATGTGTCTTCCGGTTCGGCCTGTTCATCAAATCATCCGGCAATCAGCGGAACCTTAAGGGCTGTTGGTACGGATAAAAAGTATTTAGATGGCACAATCCGGTTTAGTATGTGTTATGATACGACAGAGGAAGAATTAAATATGTGCTGCGAAACTTTGGAAGCATTGCTGCCAATGCTGCGGAAGTATACACGGGGAGGAAGAAAGTAATGTTTAAGGCTTTTTTGATAAAGTATGGTGAAATTGGTATTAAAGGGAAGAATCGTTACCTTTTTGAGGATGCGTTAATCCGGCAGATTAAGTATGCATTGAAAGATGCAGCAGCTTTTGATGTAACAAAACAGCAGGGGCGTATTTACGTTCATATGTTAGAAGACTATGATTATGACCAGGTTGTCGATGCTTTAACACGGGTTTTTGGTATTGTTGCCATTTGTCCGGTTGTTATCTGCGATGACCCGTCATGGGATAATTTAACCAAAGTTGTTGGTGAGTATATGGATGCGGCCTATGAGGATAAACATTTTACCTTTAAAGTGGATTCCCGGCGGGCGGATAAACGCTATCCTAAAAAATCCATGGAGATTAATGCAGATATGGGTGAGTATCTTCTGGAAAAATTTCCGGAGATGTCTGTAGATGTGCATAAGCCGGATGTTCTACTGAATATTGAAGTCCGTGAAAAGACTTATATCTATTCCAAAAGCATAAAAGGACCAGGCGGAATGCCAGTGGGAACCAATGGTAAGGCGATGCTGCTCTTATCCGGTGGTATTGATAGTCCGGTTGCCGGATATATGATTGCTAAAAGAGGCGTTGTTATTGATGCCACATATTTTCATGCACCACCTTATACAAGCGAGCGGGCAAAGCAGAAAGTTGTAGATTTAGCTAAGATCGTTGCGCGTTATGCAGGGCCTGTTAAATTGAATGTCATTAATTTTACGGATATTCAGCTGGCTATTTATGAGAAATGCCCACATGATGAACTGACGATTATTATGCGCCGTTATATGATGAAGATTGCAGAACGGATTGCCAGAGAGGATGGAGCATTGGGATTGATTACCGGTGAGAGTATTGGACAGGTGGCAAGTCAGACACTTCAGAGTCTGGCAGCTACGAACGCCGTATGTACCATGCCTGTATTTCGTCCGGTGATTGGTTTTGATAAAAATGATATTGTAGAGATATCTGAGAAAATCGGTGCCTTTGAAACATCTATACAGCCTTTTGAAGACTGTTGTACCATTTTTGTAGCAAAGCATCCGGTAACGAAACCAAATATCCGTGTTATTGAACGCTCGGAACATCATCTGGCAGAGATTATTGATGGTATGCTGGATGAATCTGTAAATGGCCGTGAAGTGATTATGTGTGAGGCTGAATAATAATTTAAAGAAATGCTCTGAAAAGACAAAAAAAGAGGGCACCCTGGAATGGGGACCCTCTAAAAATTTATTGTGTTATAAGGAAAGGCTCTAAGCTTTCCATGATATCATCGGCATTTTCATTATAAATATTAAGATTCATTGGTTTGGATAAGTCCAGACTGAAAATTCCCATGATGGACTTTGCATCGATAATATAGCGTCCGGAAACTAAATCAAATTCTGTGTTAAATCGATTAACAGAATTGACAAAAGCTTTGACTTTATCGATTGAATTAAGATGAATTTGAACTGTGTGCATTGGAATACCCTCCCTGAGATGTGCTAAATTTTGTTGTTTGTATAGTTATATAGTACAATTAATCAGAGGAAAAGTCAACGCAATTACGGGAATTAATTTAAAATTAACATAATTTAACCTGAATTATTCACGCTGACGTAGTCAGTGCCTAGTAACACCTCTTTATAACTGTGTTTTTTGTGCTTATTACTTTCATCTAAAAAGTGAAGTCTAG
>SAAB01000106.1 GCA_009929615.1 Clostridia bacterium
TTCACATGACTGACGGCTGAGGCATTATTAACAAATCGATGTGCTTCATGGGCAATATCACTGGACTGAGCAAAAGCTGCCCCACAAAATAAAGCTGTAAACGCAGTGGTCGTGATTAATATATTCATGTGTAATTACCTTCTGAGGTACATAAAAGATGTCCTTATGATCATATATAAAAATAATCAACCTGTGGGGAAGATGACGTAAATGTAATACAGCTATGTACATTACACGATTGTAATGAATTTGTTTCTTAAGGTGTGCTAGATTCATTTCATTGTAAGTGGATGAACCAGTAATTTAATTTAAATCGGTTCTCGAATTCTGTCAGTAACCATACTTTAAATAAGGGAATGCGCATGCTGTTGAAAACGTCTCGACGAACTTTCCTGAAGGGGTTAACCCTCTCTGGCGTAGCCGGAAGTCTTGGCGTATGGAGTTTCAATGCGCGTTCCAGTCTGAGCCTGCCAGTTGCCGCATCCCTGCAGGGTACTCAGTTTGACCTGACCATTGGTGAAACGGCCGTCAATATCACGGGCAGTGAGCGTCAGGCCAAAACAATCAATGGAGGCCTGCCGGGGCCCGTTCTTCGCTGGAAAGAAGGTGACACCATTACCCTGAAGGTCAAAAACCGTCTTAATGAACAGACGTCCATTCACTGGCACGGCATTATTCTTCCGGCCAATATGGATGGTGTTCCGGGGCTGAGTTTTATGGGCATAGAGCCTGATGATACCTACGTTTACACCTTTAAGGTTAAGCAGAACGGGACTTACTGGTACCACAGCCATTCCGGTCTGCAGGAACAGGAGGGGGTATACGGTGCCATTATCATCGATGCCAGGGAGCCAGAACCGTTTGCTTACGATCGTGAGCATGTGGTCATGTTGTCTGACTGGACCGATGAAAATCCTCACAGCCTGCTGAAAAAATTAAAAAAACAGTCGGATTACTACAATTTCAATAAACCAACCGTTGGCTCTTTTTTCCGCGACGTGAATACCAGGGGGCTGTCAGCCACCATTGCCGATCGGAAAATGTGGGCTGAAATGAAAATGAATCCGACTGACCTCGCGGATGTCAGTGGCTACACCTACACCTATCTCATGAACGGGCAGGCCCCGCTGAAAAACTGGACCGGACTGTTCCGTCCCGGTGAAAAGATACGCTTACGGTTTATCAACGGCTCGGCAATGACCTATTTCGATATCCGTATCCCCGGGCTGAAAATGACGGTCGTGGCTGCAGATGGCCAGTATGTAAACCCGGTTACCGTTGACGAATTCAGGATTGCCGTTGCCGAAACCTATGATGTCATTGTGGAGCCTCAGGGTGAGGCCTATACCATCTTCGCACAATCCATGGACAGGACCGGTTACGCTCGAGGGACACTGGCCACGAGAGAGGGGTTAAGTGCTGCCGTTCCCCCCCTCGATCCCCGTTCTCTGTTGACCATGGAAGATATGGGTATGGGGGGAATGGGACATGATATGGCAGGAATGGACCACAGCCAGATGGGAGGCATGGATAACAGCGGAGAGATGATGTCTATGGACGGTGCTGACCTTCCGGATAGCGGGACATCCTCCGCGCCCATGGATCACAGCAGCATGGCCGGTATGGATCATTCCCGGATGGCCGGAATGCCGGGTATGCAAAGTCATCCTGCGTCAGAAACGGATAACCCACTGGTTGATATGCAGGCGATGAGCGTCTCTCCGAAATTAAATGATCCGGGTATTGGTCTTCGAAATAACGGAAGAAAGGTTCTCACGTACGCGGATTTGAAAAGCCGCTTTGAGGATCCTGACGGACGTGAACCTGGCCGTACCATAGAACTGCATTTAACCGGCCACATGGAAAAGTTTGCCTGGTCATTTAACGGAATCAAGTTTTCAGATGCCGCACCGGTGCTGCTGAAATACGGTGAGCGGCTCAGGATCACGCTGATCAACGATACCATGATGACTCACCCCATTCACCTGCATGGTATGTGGAGCGATCTGGAAGATGAAAACGGTAATTTCATGGTTCGTAAACACACAATAGATGTTCCCCCTGGTACAAAACGCAGTTACAGAGTGACAGCAGATGCGCTTGGCCGCTGGGCGTATCACTGCCATTTGCTCTATCACATGGAAATGGGAATGTTTCGTGAAGTCCGGGTGGAGGAATGATGCGAATGAAGAGAAATTTGAAGGCCATACCTGTTCTGGTCGCCGGTTTGTTTACCTCACAGCTTTCTATTGCGGCGGGCTCCGTCTCTGCAGATCCCCACGCCGGGCACGACATGTCTGCCATGCAGATGCCAGCAGATGAGAATTTCACTGAGATGACGTCAATGGAGCCCATTGTAACTGAGAGCAGAACGCCAATTCCGCCTGTTACCGATGCCGACCGGAAGGCTGCATTCGGCAATTTACAGGGGCATGCGATTCACGACAGTGCGATTAATTATCTGGTTCTGCTGGATCAACTGGAATGGCAACGGTCGGATAACACCAACAATTTCAGCTGGAGTGTTAACAGCTGGATTGGAGGCGACACAGATCGGATTTGGCTAAAGAGTGAAGGTGAACGAAGCAATGGGGAAACGGAGGCGGCTGAAGCGCAGTTACTCTGGGGACATGCGGTTGGCCCATGGTGGGATTTGGTTGCGGGTGTCAGGCAGGATTTCAGACCTGCTTCTGCCCGGACCTGGGCTGCTGTCGGTTTTCAGGGGCTGGCACTCTATAATTTTGAGTCTGAAATTACGGGTTTTGTCAGTAATGGCGGAAAAGCAGCCCTTCGTCTGGGAGGAGAATACGACGTTTTACTGACTAACCGGCTCATACTCCAGCCATCCTATGAGGTGAATTTCTACAGTCAGGATGATGAATCGCGGGGTCGCGGCAGGGGACTGACTGACACAGAGCTGGGGCTCCGGCTGCGCTATGAAATACGCCGTGAGTTTGCACCCTATATAGGCGTTTCCTGGAATCAACTTTACGGGAAAACATCCGATATGGCGAAAAGAGAAGGTGAGAAAGACCATCAGGTAGTATTCCTGGCGGGAGCCAGAATCTGGTTTTAACGCACTGATATAAAACACTCAACTAAACAGGTAAATAAAATGTCGATTTTAAATAAAGCCATTCTTACAGGTGGCCTCGTTATGGGCGTTGCTTTCTCTGCTATGGCCCATCCGGAATTAAAAAGCTCTGTGCCACAGGCTGATTCAGCCGTAGCGGCCCCGGAAAAGATTCAGCTTAATTTCTCGGAAAATCTGACCGTGAAATTCTCAGGTGCAAAATTAACGATGACGGGTATGAAAGGCATGTCATCACATTCTCCGATGCCGGTCGCGGCAAAAGTGGCGCCAGGCGCTGACCCTAAATCGATGGTCATTATTCCGCGAGAGCCTTTACCCGCTGGCACTTATCGTGTTGACTGGCGCGCGGTTTCTTCAGATACGCACCCTATTACCGGTAATTACACCTTTACAGTGAAGTAATATTATGAACGACCTGATTATGATTGTTATTCGTTTTCTTCTTTATCTGGATTTGATGGTAATATTTGGATTGCCATTTTTTCAGATATATGGAATAAGCGGTGTCAGACATGAAACCTATAACCTGACTAATTTCAGGTCGTTTATAACCTTTGCTGTTGTTACAGGCATCATTCTTACTGGCATTAATATGCTCCTGGTATCTAATGCCATGAGTGGAGTAACTGACCTCAGAGAATTATCCATCCATGTTATCGAGATGGTGATAGAAGAAACTGATGTGGGTATTAGCTGGATTGTCAGGCTCTGTGCCCTGTTTACCACACTCGGTGCTTTGTTCCTTTACACTAATAAGAGAGTATTGTCCTGCCTGCTGATGACGATGAGTGGGGGCGTGGCGCTGGCTACACTTGCCTGGGGAGGACACGCCGTTATGCATGACGGTCTGCATTACTATCTCCATTTACTGAGCGATCTGACCCATCTCGGCGCTGCAGGTGCCTGGACAGGTGCTCTGGTTGCATTTGCTATCCTGCTGATGCGCAGAAACGAGCATAATGCACAGAGCGTCATTGTGATATCTGACTCCCTGGCAAAATTTGCCACGGCAGGAACGGTGATTGTTGTAGCCCTGATCCTGAGTGCGCTGGTCAACTATCTGTATATTGCTGAGGGTAACTTAACTCCCTTATTCAACAGTTCCTGGGGGAGGATATTGCTTGCCAAGACGGCTCTGTTTGTTCTGATGCTTCTTCTGGCTGCAGCAAACCGGTTTCACCTGGGTCCCCGGCTTGAAGTTATGGTCAGGGAAGGGAATTATGATCGCAGCGTTGCCCTGATGCGAAACAGCATCCTGACAGAATTCGTTGTTGCGATTATCATTCTGGGCGCCGTAGCGTGGCTTGGAATGCTTGCTCCGTCTCAGATCAGCTAGGGGACAGCCAAAGCTCATGCGTGAGATTTTTACTTTCATATCAGCGAGTTGACCATGCAGCGTATTTTAATCGTTGAAGACGAACAAAAAACAGGTCGTTACCTGCAGCAGGGACTGGTTGAGGAAGGCTATCAGGCCGATCTCTTTAATAATGGCCGCGATGGTCTCGGGGCCGCGTCGAAGGGACAGTATGATTTGATAATACTGGACGTGATGCTGCCTTTCCTCGACGGGTGGCAAATCATCAGCGCACTGAGGGAGTCCGGGCACGAAGAACCGGTC
>SAAB01000048.1 GCA_009929615.1 Clostridia bacterium
TGAGAATGATGTAAAAATGTATGGTACTCAAGCTATTACAGGAGTTCACAGATAAACACACAGTTTGAGAATGATGTAAAAATGTATGGTACTCAAGCACGACAACTGTAATTAAAAAACATAATACTGTTTGAGAATGATGTAAAAATGTATGGTACTCAAGCATGGTATTGATAGACAAGACTTGCTTGCAAGTTTGAGAATGATGTAAAAATGTATGGTACTCAAGCATATTCTTGTATTCCGCAACAATCGGTATCGTTTGAGAATGATGTAAAAATGTATGGTACTCAAGCTTAGCTGGAAAGTCGTGTTAAAAGATGTATGTTTGAGAATGATGTAAAAATGTATGGTACTCAAGCGATGATTTGGCCGGCAGGGCCCTTGAGCATGTTTGAGAATGATGTAAAAATGTATGGTACTTCAAGCAATACCATCATTTTAAATGACGAAAATAATGGTTTAGAATGGTGTAAAAGTGTATGATATTTATACCCATTGAACACTAGGGGAAGTGTGCTTGACAATGATGTAAAACGTATAATACTTAAGTATGGGTGGTTACGGGGGCAAGTCCTGTAAACATTAGGGAATTATGTAAAATAGATAGTTTGATTATTGAAAATAAAAAACATTTAATGAGTTAAGGTATTTCTATGATTTCAGGGGAGAGTGACAAGTTGGCGGTACAAGTTCAAAAGAAAAAAATATTATGCATTATGGAGATACTTTTAGAGAGGACCGACGAGAACCATATTATGTCGGCAAATGATTTGTGTAATGCACTTCAGGAGTATGGTTTGTCGGCAGAGAGGAAGAGCATCTACAATGATGTTGCCACATTAGGGGATTTTGGCATAGACATTGTGACAGTTAAGGGTTCAAATCCAGGATATTATGTGGGTGAAAGACGTTTTGAATTGCCGGAATTAAAGCTTCTGGTTGATGCCGTTCAGTCGTCAAAGTTTATTACGATAAAGAAATCTGAGGAACTGATTAAGAAGCTGGAGAGTCTTACGAGTAAGTATGAGGCACGCCAGCTTCAGCGTCAGGTTTATATATATAACCGTCCAAAAGCAGGAAACGAGACGATTTACTATAATGTTGACCGGATACATACGGCTATTTTTACCAATACACAGATTTCCTTCCAATATGCGGAATGGACGGTGAAGAAGGAACTTCGTTTGAAAAAGGATGGAGGTCTTTATACCGTCAGTCCATGGGCATTGACATGGGATGATGAAAACTATTATCTGATTGCCTATGATGAAGAGGCAGCTTCCATTAAGCATTACCGGGTAGACAAAATGCAGAATATGTCCATACTGGAGAAGGAACGTTTGGGAAAGATCCAGTTTAAGAACTTTGACCTTGCAGCCTTTGCAAAAAAGACCTTTGGCATGTATGGCGGACGGGATGAATCCATCACTTTGCTGTGTCATGAAAGTCTGGCAGGGGTCATAGTGGACCGGTTTGGTAAAGACATTATGATGATTCCTGCGGAAGATAATTACTTTAAGGCAAAAGTCCTGGTTTCGGTCAGTCGTCAGTTCTTTGGATGGGTGACGGAACTTGGCGAACTAGCTAAAATTCAGGGACCGGAGCAGGTGAAAGAAGAATATAAAGATTATCTGCAGAGTGTTATAAATAAATATTAAAATCCTTTCAAAATGTTGTCGTGACAACATATATGTTTTGATATACAGGTTATAATCAAAACATGAAATCGAGAAAGGATGAATGATTATGACAAATAAAATGTTTTGTTTTCAATGTGAACAGACGGCAGGGTGTACCGGATGTACAGGAAATGCAGGGGTATGTGGAAAAGACGCGGTGACGGCAGTGCTTCAGGATGAGTTAACAGGTGCCTTAATCGGGTTAGCAAAGGCCTGCAATAACAATCCAAAGACGGAGAATACAGATCGTATTATTATTGAAGGATTATTTACAACCATCACAAATGTGAATTTTAATAATAAAACTTTGAAAGAAATGATTGCCAGGGTTCGTGATGAGAAGAATCTTGTTTCTCCGGGATGCGGCACTTGTGCAGCACCTTGTGGAAATACAGATGAATATGATATGAATCAGATTTGGAATGCAGACGCGGATATCCGCTCTCTGAAGTCCTTAATTCTTTTTGGAATCCGGGGGATGGCAGCCTATGCTTATCATGCCATGGTATTGGGATATACAGATGATGAAGTGAATGCTTTCTTTTATAAGGCATTATCTAAACTCAGTTATGACCTCGAGATGGGAGCATTGCTGCCATTTGTTTTAGAGGTCGGTAAAGTCAACCTTAAGTGTATGGAACTGCTTGATAAAGCGAATACGGACTGCTACGGCACACCTGTGCCAACGAAGGTATCCATGGATGTGGAAAAAGGTCCGTTTATTGTTATTACAGGTCATGATTTAAAAGATTTACAATTACTTTTAGAGCAGACCAGGGATAAGGGGATTAACGTTTACACTCATGGAGAGATGCTTCCTGCCCACGCTTATCCGGAATTGAAGAAGTATACACACTTAAAGGGGAACTTTGGAACGGCATGGCAGAATCAGCAGAAAGAGTTTGCAGATATTCCGGGTGCTGTTTTATTTACAACGAACTGTCTGATGCCGGTAAAACCAAGTTATGGGGACCGGGTATTTACAACAGAAGTTGTATCCTATCCTGAGATGGTGCATATCGGAGAAGATAAGGATTTTACACCGGTAATTGAAAAAGCTCTGGAACTTGGCGGCTATACGGAAGAACATCATATGACGGGTATCAACGGTGGCTCGTCCCTTCTGACCGGCTTTGGACATGGTACGGTTTTGGGTGTAGCGGATAAGGTGATCGATGGTGTGAAAAATGGAGCAATCCGTCATTTCTTCTTAGTAGGCGGCTGTGACGGAGCCAGAACCGGAAGAAATTACTATACAGAATTTGTAAAACAGACACCGAAGGATTCGGTTATCCTGACTCTTGCCTGTGGAAAGTTCCGGTTTAATGACCTTGATTTGGGAGAAATTGATGGTCTTCCAAGAATTATGGATATGGGACAGTGTAACGATGCTTACAGTGCCATTAAAGTAGCAGTTGCTCTGGCAGAAGCTTTTGAATGCGGTGTTAATGAACTTCCGCTCTCAATGATTCTTTCATGGTATGAGCAGAAGGCGGTCTGTATTCTTTTGACACTCCTTCATCTTGGCATTAAAAATATTTATCTGGGGCCAACACTCCCGGCATTTATATCACCGAATGTGTTGGATTATCTGGTAGAGAATTATAATATCGCTCCGATTAGTACACCGGAGGAAGATTTGAAGAAAATTTTAGGTTAATATTCTATAGAACAGGCAAGCTGCAAGGCTGCCTGTTCTTTTTTGGTAAAATCGAGTATAATAAAAGATAAGTGTGAAAATAGGATTAAAGGCGGTATGTATGAAGATAGATGAAATAGAATTTGCAAAATATGATTTGTCCAAAGAAACATTAGAGGCATTGTCAGTGCTGGGATATTTGAAAATGACGCCCATACAGGAACAGGTAATCCCTTTTCTTTTGGAGGGGAAAGATGTCGTGGGGAAGTCCCAGACTGGAAGTGGTAAGACGGCTGCCTTTGGAATTCCTATTTGTGACCGGGTACGCTGGGATGAGAATGCGCCCCAGGCGTTGATTCTTGAACCAACCAGGGAACTGGCTGTTCAGGTTCAGGAAGAATTATTTCAGATAGGCCGCAAACGACGCATCAAGATTCCGGTTGTTTTTGGAGGTATGCCCATTGATAAAGAGCTGTTATCCCTGAAACAAAAGAGCCACATCGTCGTTGGTACTCCGGGAAGAGTTATGGATCATATCCGGCGGGAAAGTTTGAATTTATCTGAAATAAGATATCTGATTATTGATGAAGCAGATTTAATGCTGGATATGGGATTTTTCGATGAGGTAGAGGAAATCATTACCAATGTCCAGAAAGCCTCAGGCGATATTGTCCGTGCCCTTTTTTCGGCAACCATGGGCGAGCATATCGAACGTCTGACAAAGGAATATATGCCTGATGCAGTACATGTTAAAGTGGATTCAGAATCAGAAGTGGTCAGCAGTATTGAACAGTATGCCTATGAAGTGGAAAATGAAGATAAATTTGATTTGTTAATGAAAATATTACAGCGGGAGAATCCGGGAGACTGCATGATTTTTTGCGAGACCAGAGAGATGGTGAATGCCCTTCACCAGAAGATGCGGCGAAAACATATCCGTTGTGGTATGCTTCACGGCGGTATGGAACAGAGAGACCGGTTATATGCCATTGGCGACTTCAGGCAGGGGAAATTCCATATCTTTATTACGACGGATGTGGCGGCCAGAGGTATTGATTTCCCTGAGATTACCCATGTCATTAATTATGATTTCCCAACAAAGAAGGAGAACTATGTCCATCGAATCGGCCGAACTGCCAGAAATGGTAAAAGCGGTGTGGCCATCAGCTTTATTCAGGAATCCGAAAGCAGAGCCCGGAGAGAAGCAGAAAACTATAATCGTTCGGAAATACAGACACTGGATGCCGAGGACCTTCGAGTAACTTCGGAACAGCGTCAGACCTTTATTAAGCGTCAGAAAGAAAAGGTTGTTTTAAAAGAAGGAAAGGGCGCAGCATTTAAGGACACAATTTTAAAACTTGTCATTGGTGGTGGAAAGAAATCCAAGATGCGTGCCAGTGATATTGTTGGAACTATTTGTGCCATTGACGGACTTACAGCGGATGATATAGGTGTTATAGATGTTCGGGACAGCCTTACTTATGTGGAGATTCTCAATGGAAAAGGGGAAAAGGTTTTTGAAGTTCTGCAGAAAAAACCAATTAAAGGCAAATTAAGAAAGATACAGAAGAAAACAATATAAAACGAAAATGACCATGTTTGAGTAAGGTTTACTCCTGCATGGTCATTTTGATGTCTAATCTAGAATTTAAAGGTTTCTTTAAGTCCAACCAATATCTGGTCTTTATCACTCATGTTCAAAGGTGTGCCGTCTTCAAGCTGGTAACCTTTGGTAGAAGCCGTTCCATTATATTCACCGATTATCTGAGGCCAGGCAATGCCGATTTCAGGGTCATTCCAGGCCAGCCCTCCTTCATCTCCGGGATGATAGAAGTCTGTACATTTATAGCAGAATTCAGCAATGTCGCTCAAAACAAGGAAGCCGTGGGCAAAGCCCTCCGGAATATAGAATTGTTTTTTATTCTCTTCAGTGAGGATACTTCCGAACCACTTTCCATAGGTTTCACTTGAAGCTCTTAAGTCGACGACTACATCAAAGACAGAGCCTTTGACAACCCGGACAAGTTTTCCCTGAGGAAACTCTTTTTGAAAGTGAAGCCCACGAAGAACACCTTTGACAGAGCAGGATTGATTGTCCTGAACAAAGATCATGTTAAGACCTTCTTCAGCCATATCTTTCTGATTATAGGTTTCCATAAAATAACCACGGGCATCGCCATGGACAGCGGGTTCAATGACGCATAAACCTTGAATACCGCCAACATTTTTTTCGACTTTTATTTGTCCCATGCTATTTTCTCCTATTCTATAATTTCTTTTAAATATCTGTTAAGCGCATCCTGCCATGTCGGCAGAGGTGCAAAACCATTTTCAATTAATTTACTTTTATCGAGGCGGCTGTTGAAAGGCCGGGCGGCTTTGGAGACGCCGTACTCTGCCGTTGTAACAGGGGCAACCGTCAGGTGTTCGCTGTCATAGGCACTGTTTCCTAAAGCTTCAGCCTGTCGGAAAATTTCTTTTGCGAAGTCATACCAGCTGATGTAACCACCTTCGTTGGTTGCATGATAATAGCCGTATTTATCCGTTTCAATCATATCAACTAAAAGTCGGGCAAGGTCATAAGTATATGTGGGTGTTCCAATCTGGTCATTGACAACGGTCAGTTTATCATGGTTTTTTCCGATGTTCAGCATGGTTTTGATAAAATTATTACCGTTTGTTCCAAAAACCCAAGCGATGCGGACAATAAAAAATTTAGAGAGAAGGGAAGCTACAGCCAGTTCCCCTTCAAATTTTGTCAGTCCATAGACATTTAAGGGGTTATAATTTCTACAATCCGGTGTCCAGGGCTCTGTTCCCTGCCCATCAAATACATAGTCTGTTGAAATATACATCATAGGAATATCCAACGCTTTGCATATCTGAGCGATGTGCTGGGTGCCGGTGACATTCACGGCATATACTTTGTCCCTGTTGGAATCTTCTTCAGCCGCATCTACAGCAGTCCATGCAGCACAGTGAATAACTGCATCGGGAGCAGCAGCTTTGATGGTCTGATCTACAGCCATTTTATCGGTGATATCCATCTCTTCAATATCCACACCGACTGCTTCGTGATTTCTTTTGATAAGTTCATTGACAACATCATGCCCGAGCTGTCCTTTAATTCCAGTAACAAATACTTTCATTTTAAAGCAACCTCCTGACTGATATTAACGGTTACTGTACATTTTATCATAATAGTGCTGATACTCGCCGGAAATGATAGTTTCCCACCATTCTTTGTGTTCGAGATACCATTTAATAGTCTTTTTGATGCCATCAGCAAACATAGTTTCCGGGAGCCAGCCAAGTTCATTATGAATTTTCGTCGGGTCAATGGCATAACGCATATCGTGGCCTTTTCTATCGGTAACATAGGTAATAAGACTTTCCGGTTTTCCAAGTTCCCTGCAGATAATCTTGACAATATCAATATTTTTCATTTCGTTATGACCGCCGATATTATATACTTCACCGACACGTCCATTGTGGATGATTAAATCGATGGCTTTGCAGTGGTCTTCCACATAGAGCCAGTCACGAACATTTTCACCCTTTCCATAAACAGGAAGGGGTTTATCATTTAAAGCATTAGCAATCATTAACGGAATGAGTTTTTCCGGAAAATGGTAAGGACCGTAGTTGTTGGAACAGCGGCTGATAGTTACAGGAAGTCCATAGGTTCGGTGATAAGCCAGAACAAGTAAATCGGCACCGGCTTTGGACGAACTGTAAGGACTGCTGGTGTGAATCGGAGTTTCTTCGGTGAAGAATAAATCCGGGCGGTCCAGCGGCAGATCGCCGTAAACTTCATCGGTAGAAACCTGATGATAACGGGTGATACCGTATTTACGGCAGGCATCCATAAGGACAGCAGTACCTTTGATATTCGTATCCAAAAAGACTTCGGGATTCTCAATAGAGCGGTCCACATGGCTTTCGGCAGCAAAGTTTACAACGATATCCGGTTTTTCTTCTTCAAATAATTTATAAACAGCCTCGCGGTCTGTGATATCTTCTTTAACAAAACGGAAGTTTGGTCGGTCCATGACAGGTGCAAGTGTGGATAAATTACCCGCATAGGTTAAACAATCCAGACAAACGATACGATAGTCAGGATACTTATCCAGCATATGAAAAACAAAGTTACTTCCGATAAATCCGGCACCGCCGGTCACAATAATCGTCATTATTCAATCTCCTTATCAATGCAGTACATCCAGATATTTTCCGTCAAGGACGTCTTTTAAATACTGGCCATACTGGTTTTTCTTTAATATTTCATAAACTTTTAAAACATCATCTTTTGTAATCCACCCATTGAGATAGGCAATCTCCTCCAGGCAGGCAATCTTACGATGCTGGTGGGATTCGACAGTCTTTACAAAATTTGTCGCCTCAACAAGACTTTCGTGGGTTCCCGTGTCCAGCCAGGTAAAGCCCTGACCGAGAAGCTCGACATTCAAGGTGTTTTTCTCCAGATAAATCCGGTTTAAATCGGTGATTTCCAGTTCATTTCGTGCACTTGGTTTTAAGCCTTTTGCATATTCAACAACCTTATTATCATAAAAATATAAGCCGGTAACGCAATAATTACTTTTTGGTTTTTCTGGTTTTTCCTCAATAGAAATAGCTTTGCCATCCGGGTCAAATTCAACAATACCGAAACGTTCCGGGTCATCTACATAATAACCGAAGATGGTTGCACCTTTGCCGGATTCAGCGTTGGCTACAGCCGCTTTTAAGCGTTTCTTTAATCCATGGCCTGCAAAAATATTATCGCCGAGTACCATGGCAACGGTATCATTTCCAATAAAATCCGCACCAATAATAAAAGCCTGAGCCAGTCCGTCGGGACTTGGCTGAACCGCATAGGAAAGCTGTACGCCAAATTGGCTGCCATCCCCTAAAAGTTCTTTAAAACGTGGCGTGTCCTGAGGTGTGGAAATAATAAGTATATCCCGGATTCCTGCACTCATGAGTACAGATAAGGGGTAGTAAATCATGGGTTTGTCATATATAGGAAGTAATTGCTTAGATGTCACCATTGTCAGAGGATAAAGACGTGTACCGGAGCCCCCGGCTAAAATAATTCCCTTCATCATAAAATCTCCTTTGTGTATGATTTTATTGTATCTTATTCCATTATAAAAGGTGACCCAAGGTCACCTTCAAGCTTTTTTTGAAATTTTGCTATTTTTGGCAGATAAACACGCCCGCATCCTTAGAAATTGAAAGTCCTTTACCTATTTTCCGTTTAACGAAGCTGCGGAATTCACTATAGTGTTCCGGAATATATTGATTTTGATTGCCGTGGCAGGAAAGCACATAGGCAATGAGGGGTTCGGCATCCGGAACAAATAAGGAATCCTCATAGGTGTTCCACTGAATTTTGGAAAAGCATGGTTTTAGGATATCTTCGCCATTTTCCCTGCCGAAGTGTTCATAAAGCTTGTCTGCTGACAAAACAATGTGTTCATCAAAGGCCTGGACAAGCTGAGTGATTTCCTGCATATGTTTCTTTCCATAGGTGCTGCAGAGAAACCTTCCTGAAGGTTTTAAAACACGATGGACTTCGCGGCAGACCTGGGGAATATCTTCGCAATAAAAAAGAAGGTGATTGGCAATAACTAAATCGAAGCTTTCATCTTCATAAGGAATGTGATGACAGTCAAAGGCTTTAAATGTAAAAGGGCTGCCCTTTTTTCCAAGGGAGCGTCTTGTGTCACGGAGCATACCTTCAGAAATATCAGATAAAGTAATATCCATATTTTCTGGAATCCCAGCCAGATTATTCGTCCACAGAGAGCCGTCGCCACAGCCGATTTCAAGGACCTTCATATCGGGACCAAGACTGCATTGCTCAAAAATCCAAGGGAACCATCCCTGTTCATTCCGGGAATAAAGGCAGTGAAGGCTAATTCGGGAAGAAATGTTGGAAGCGTTCTGATATTGATTTTTCAAACTCTTTTCCATATTAGTTAAATGAATCAGGTCAAGCATCTGACTCCAATCAATCGTGTGCTTTGTCTGAATCACCTTGGATGTGTTACGAATGGCTTTTTCCACAAGCTGCATCTGCTCAATCTTGTCCTGAACAAGTTTCAACTGGATATTTAAAGAATTCAGCATAAAGTGATAGTTGGAATCATCGATGGTCATTTCACGAATATCATCGAGAGAAAATCCCAAATACTTTAATAGGAGAATCTGCTGAAGTCGTGCAAAATCTTCATCCGTGTAAAAACGGGCACCTTTTTCGGAGACAAAGGTTGGTTTTAAAATATCATGTTTATCATAATAACGGATAGTCCGCAGAGTCACCTGAGCCATACGGGCAAACTCGCCGGAAGAATAATAACCTGGTTTTTTCATAGTGCTCCAGTCCTTTCTGATAGGCTTATTATAAAGGAAAAAGAGCGGGCTAGCAAATAAAAAAGCAGAAGTGTATAATTTACCTATTGACATTGACGTTACGGAAAGCGTTATTCTGGATTTACCAGAGGAGGTTATGAGATGGAATACAGTATTAGAAAGTTATCAGAAATGGCGGGAGTAAGTGCACGTACTCTGCGGTATTATGATGAAATCGACCTTTTAAAGCCCTTATATACGGATGACAGCGGTCAGCGTTACTATGGAGAAAATGAAGTGGCACTGCTGCAGCAAATCCTGTTTTACAGAGAGAGAGGCTTTGACTTAAAACGTATCCAACGCATTTTATATCAGGAAGATTTTGATATTATGCAGGCCTTAGAGGAACATCTTCTGGAACTGGAGGGAAAGCGGAAGTATATGGATTCGCTGGTCCGGACAGTGAAACAGACTATTTCGTCAATGAAGGGAGAATGTGAAATGAGTGATAAAGAAAAATTCCAGGCTTTTAAAGAAAGGCTTGTCAAAGAAAACGAAGAACACTATGGTGAAGAAATCCGGAAAAAATACGGAGAGGAATCTGTGTCTGAATCCAATAAGAAGGTTTTAAATATGTCGGAAGAAGATTTTGAAAAATTTAAATGTCTGGAAAATGAAATTAAAGACAGATTAAGGAGAGGTGTCCAGTTCGGAATGGCACCGGATAGTGAAGAAGCCGGAGAAATTGTAAAGCTTCACAAGGAATGGCTTTGTATGACATGGAAGAATTTTACGCCGGAAGCCCATATGGGTGTTTCATCCATGTATGTAGTGGATGACCGTTTTAAAGCCTATTACGACAGCGAAGTAAGTGGTTGTGCAGAGCTTTTATATCAGTCTGTTTTATTCTGGGCAGGAAAATAATCCTTTTTTTTGGAATGCTCTACGTTGCGTAGGTTGAGTCCTCTGAGTTTGTGATATACAATGAATACAAGTTGAACAAAACAGAGGATAGGAGTGAATTATAGATGGGTTATATTACAAATACAACCATTCAGAATTTAAGAAAAAGAAAAAATATGACGCAGAAGCAGCTGGCAGACAAGTTAAAGGTCAGTGACAAAACCATATCCAAATGGGAGACCGGCAAAGGTCTCCCGGATATGGGGATTGTATCTGAATTGGCAGAGGCACTGGGAGTCACCATTACCGAACTTTTTACCGGTGATTATAAGGATAATCATAACCCGTCGGCCAATATGAAAAAGACAGTTTTTTATGCATGTCCAGTCTGCGGAAATGTTATTCAGTCCATAGGTAAGGGAACGTATAGCTGTTGCGGCATCGTTTTGCCAGAGTTAGAGCCGGAGAAAGCGGATGGGGTTCATAATATCCAAGTGGAAATCGTGGATAATGAATATTATGTTTCGGCAGCCCATGAGATGACAAAAAGCCACTATATTTCATTTATGGCTTATGTGACATCAAATAGCGTTCAGTTTCTAAAGCTTTATCCGGAACAGAACGCAGAATGCAGGTTTCGGCGTAACGGGCGAGGATTGCTGTATGCGTATTGTAATCGTCATGGATTGTACAGGATGAATATTTAGATTATTTTTTCATCAGCAGATAGTTATAAATAATTTCAGCGGTTTCATTTTCACCAATGGAGCTGTCGATGCACAGTTCATAATTTGTCGATTCAGCCCATGTCATGCCTGTAATGGATTTATAATAAGCACTTCTTGCTGTGTCGGAATGGGCAATATTTTTTTCGGCATCCTCAGGGGAATCCCCATACATTTCCATAACCTTGTTCTTACGGTAGTCTTTAGGTGCACGGATAAAAATGCGTACAATATTCGGATATTCGCGGAGAATATAATCAGCGGCACGACCGATAATCACACAAGAGCCATTGTCAGCAATTTTTTTAATAATTCTATCCTGAGCGACTACGGCCTGCTGAATAATATTTGTACTTAAATAGAGTTCATGAAGTCTCTCCGGGGAATTTTTGTTAATATCCGAAATAAATTCGGTGGCCAGTCCACTTTCCTGAGCTGCAAGGGCGGTAACCTCTTTATAATAACAAGGGATAGACAGTTTCTGTGCTAATTGCTGGCCGATACGTTTTCCGGCTGAGCCATGTTCTCTGGAGATTGTAACAATAATGCCCGGATGGGAAGGCTGGATATGTTGAAGAGCTTCTTCGAAAGCAGGTATATTTTCTATCTGAGAGTCAGCCTGAACAGACAACTGTTTCCAAAGTTTTACCATAACAGCAACAGTAATAAGCATTGCCAGAATATCCGCAACAGGTGCTGCCCAGAAAATGCCTGTAACTCCAAAGAAAACAGGGACAATCAGAGATAGAATAACCAGAAAAACATCTCGGACAATCGCCAGTGGAGCGGCTGTCTGGGCATGGCCTATAGACTGCATGAAAATAGCACATACTTTCTGAAGGCATGTAAAGAGAATGAGTAACAGATAAATACGCAGGCATTTTGTAGCAAATTCCATATATAAATCGCCATCCGAACCAAAAAGACGGATGAAAAGGGTTGGAACAGCTTCAAAGAGAACCATGGAAACAATACCGACAATGGCAGTCCATTTTAGAATTTGTTTCAAAAGTTCACGAACACGTTTAAAGTTTCGGGCTCCATAGTTATAACCTACGATTGGCTGAGCGCCGGCAGCAATACCGATGGCAATATTTAAAACAATCTGGAACAGCTTCATGATAACAACAAAGGCAGCCAGTGGAATATCGGCACCATAGGAGGAAACTGCTCCATATTTTACAAGGAGAATGTTGTTTACAACGGTAATAACAACGATAGAAAGCTGGGTTAAAAGGCTGGATGTACCAAGGGCCATAACCTGACGAAGCTGTTTAAAATCAACAGCGAAGCTTTTAAGGCTGAGCTTGAAAGTCTTACTTCGGGTCAGATAGACGGCACAGATAAGAAAGCTGATAAACTGACCAAGAATCGTTGCATAAGCGGCTCCTTTAATACCAAGGCCTAATGCGAAAATGGCAACAGGGTCACCGATGATATTGATGACAGCACCAACAATCATGGCACCCATGGCATACTGTGGACTTCCGTCAGCACGTATAATGGAAGCCAGCGTGTTCTGTACCATAGCAAGAGGCATCATGGCATATATAATAAATCCATAGTCATGAGCCAGGGTCAGAGTTGAGTCGGTCGCACCGATTAAACGGAGCAGACCATCGCCCCAGAAATAGCCAATTAGGATAATGAGGACACCAGCCAGAAAGGAAAACAGAATGCTGTTTCCTACGCTCTGATGTATTTTTTTTGTTTCATTTCGTCCAAGAGCTACGCTGAGATGGGCAGCAGCACCATCGCCGAAGAATAGGGAAGCACCCCATCCGATGACAGTAATTGGGAAGATAACGCCTGTTGCGGCATTACCTAAATAGCCGATGCCATTACCAACAAAAATCTGGTCAACAATGTTGTAAAGGCAGGAAATAATCAGGGATGCGATACAGGGAATACAAAATTTGGCCAAGAGTTTCCCTATCTTTTCTGTTTCTAAATAATTTGTCTTTTCCATAAAAACCTCCATTTTTGAACATAAAAAAGGCACACGTCATAGACATGTGCCTTTTGCAATAAAAAACACATGTCATACTTAGGTCCCGTAATCAGATTTACGTGCGAAAGCACAACATGTGTCGTTTAAGTTCTTTTTAAATTTCTTTCGACATTATATCATCACATTTTTTAAAAGTAAAGCAGGAATTTGAAAAAACATACTTGACAATAACTGTATCTGGTGTTATATTACATATAGAACAAATAAAACAGTGATGAAGGGAGATATTACATATGATGATGCCTAGTATTTTTGGAGAGAATTTATTTAATAATGATTGGATGATGGGTTTTCCTTTTGAAAGAGATTTTTTTGGAAAACAGAGTAACAACATGATGAAGACGGATGTCCGCGAATTGGAGAACGGCTATGAAGTGGATATCGACCTGCCAGGATTCAAAAAAGAAGACATTAATGCAAAGCTGGAGGATGGATATTTGACCGTATCAGCTTCAACGAGTCTTAACAAGGATGAGCAGAATGAAGAAAGCAAGTACATTCGTCAGGAACGTTATACAGGTTCAATGAGCCGCAGTTTCTATGTAGGTGCCGGTATTCGACAGGAAGATATTAAAGCAAAATATGAGAATGGAATTTTGACTCTGGCAGTTCCAAAAGAACAGCCGAAGGCAGTAGAACAGAACAACTATATAGCAATTGAAGGATAAAGTTTCATCCATGGGCGGAGCCGCTAAGGCTCCGCCTTTTTCTTTTGGTAAAATACCCCAATATGCCATAAATGGTGTATAATATCAGTAAATGCAACTGCTGGTTGACAGATTTTAAAGGGCACTTGGTGGTTGTCAACCGGGAAAAATCCTATAATGGAAGTACGATATCGTATAGAAAATTCCAGAGAGGATGGTATAGAATGATTTTATCAGAAAAAATTATTTCATTGAGAAAAAAACATGGATGGTCTCAGGAGGAACTGGCCCATCAGTTAAATGTATCCAGACAATCTGTATCCAAATGGGAGAGTGGTTCATCCATCCCTGATTTGGATCGAATCTTAAAACTGAGTCAGATATTTGGCGTAAGTACGGATTATCTTTTAAAAGAAGAAACCAATGAATTTCCACAGAGCATACCGGTGGAGAATCCAACAGATGAGAGTTTGGAGACGGTTTCAGCTGAAGAGGCATCTGAGTTTATGGAGATGTCTATCAACTCTTCAGGTAAGATGGGAATTGCTATAGCTTTTTATGCACTGGCACCGGAACTTCTTCTTTTGCTTGGTGGTCTCTGTGAATATGGAAACTATGGCATAACGGAGGGAATGGCAGCCGGAATCGGAATTGGAATTCTATTATTGATTGTAGGATGTTCCACCGCTTTTCTTGTGCTGAATGACATGAAGTTTGAATCCTATAAATACCTGGAAGAGAAAAACTTTCACCTTGCATATGGCGTTGAAGCTATTGTACGCCGGAAAAAGGCAGAATATGCGCAGACGCATCGCATATGTACAACGATAGCCATCTTTCTGTTTATTATCTGTGTAGTGCCACTGATGATTGCAGCGGCAGTTGATGCACCAGAGATTATTTTCGTTTTCTGTATTAATATTCTGCTATTATTTGCGGCAGCAGCTATCTTCTTATTAATAAGTTCAAATCAAAAGAATGAGTGTTTTGATATTTTATTGCAGGAAGGCGATTTTACAGAAGAAAGAAAATTAGAAAAAAAGAAAACCCGGCATTTTGGAGGCATCTATTGGTGTACAGCCACCGCTATTTATCTTGGATGGAGTTTTTACACTAATGCTTGGGACAGAACATGGATAATCTGGCCATGTGCCGGGGTCTTGTTTGCTGCAGTTTGTGGAATCGTTGCTATGGTGCGGGGAAAGTCAGAAAAGTAGGAGTAGGACATGAAAGATATTTTGGATATTTTAGACCGGCATTATGGTGTGCATAAAGAAGGTTTTTATCATAAGGAGCAGTGGCAGCTTCTTGCAGCGATTATGCTGAGTGCCCAGAGTACAGATAAGCAGGTGGATCTGGTTCTGCCAGCTTTGTATGAGCGGTTCCCGACCATGACATCTGTTGCCGAAGCATCTCAGGAGGAGATTGAATCAGTGATTCGTTCCATTGGTCTTTATAAAAATAAGGCTAAAAACATCAAAAAATGTTGTCAGCAGATATTGGGGCAGTATGATGGACAGGTGCCTTATAATATCGAAGGGCTTTTGACTCTGGCTGGTGTCGGAAGAAAAACGGCAACTCTGTATCTGGCAGATGCCTATGGGATTCCCGGTGTTACTGTGGATACCCATGTGTTTCGAATTTCAAAACGCCTCGGATGGGCGAAAGGCAATAATCCCCAGACCGTTGAACAAGAATTAGAAAAGGTTTTGCCGATGGACCATTGGAATCGGATTAATTTTCAGTTGATTTACCATGGAAGAGCCATATGTACAGCACGGAAGGCCTATTGTGAAAAGTGTCCTTTAGAGGCATTTTGTCCAAAGGAGGGCCTATAGAAAAATAGATACAGCCGGTCCGGGGGCCGGCTGTAAGAATATATTATTTCATAAACTGGGTATCAAATTCGGGATTAAAGAAATAATAATTATTTGGATTGAGCCGTTCCTTTGTTTTTTCGAGAGCTTCTCCGAATCGCTGGAAATGAACAACTTCTCTGGCACGGAGGAAGCGTATTGGGTCACGAACTTCAGGATTGGTCACAACTCGAAGAATATTATCATAAGTTGTCCGGGCTTTCTGTTCGGCAGCTAAATCTTCAAATAGGTCGGTGATGGCATCTCCTTTGGACTGGAATTCGCAGGCGTTAAAAGGAATACCGCCGGCGGCCTGAGGCCATAGGGCTTTTGTGTGGTCAATATAATATCCATCGAAGCCGGCAGTTTTAGCATCCTCAGAAGTGAGGTCCTTCGTCAATTGATAAAGGATGGCACAGATAATTTCAAGGTGAGCCAATTCTTCTGTACCAATATCCGTCAATAAACCGGCAACTTCCCGGCAGGGCATGGTATAGCGTTGGGAAAGATAACGCATGGAGGCGGCAAGTTCACCGTCGGGACCGCCAAACTGACTGATAATCAATTGGGCTGTTTTAGGACAGGTTTCTGTAATTTTTACAGGGTATTGAAGTCTTTTTTCATAATTCCACATTAGATATGCCCTCCTTCCCAGGGGGTCGGACCATCAACCCAGGTGAAATGCCGTTTGTCTGCATGATGACAGAAGTCTTTGTTCGTATGCTCAGTTTCAGTCTGAACATAGTCCGTAGTCAGTGGTTCGAATTGTTGTTCATAGTCGTTTAAAAGCAGTTTACGCTCTTGTGAGTACTTATCAAATAAGTCAAGAGCGCCTTTATCTGTTGGGTGGGTATCGAGAAAAAGGGTCAGGTCGTTTATAACAAAGCTGACCTCACTGATTTGCCGAAGCATGGTATGGCGGTCAGGCATGAGGAACACCTCCTTCAAAAAATGGAAGGTCCAGGTCGACGAAGACAGTGCCGATTTGAAGTGCCTTCTTAGGATCGTAAACGACACCAAAGGTTTGAACAGGCACGGTGGCCATGGCGAGGATATCAGAGTTCATATAAAACACCTCTCTTTAAAATTGCAGCGTAATCAGGGTTCAGATTTAGTATGCCGCGGACACTTGATTTTAAAATAGGTTTCTTATGGAAAGAGGCGAATCAAATGACAATTATGGATTTAAAAAAGACAGGGGCTATTTACCTGGAAAATATTAATGAGGGATTTAATCACTATACATCTGAGATAGTAAAATTAGACAGTGGGGAAGCTTTTGAAAGTTTAAAAGAAAAAAAGGTCTATGCCGATTTTTATTATTTTAAATTAACGGATGAAGAACGTTCCAGAGTAAATGAGGCACTTTCAGATGAGGAAGAATCCTATCTGGAGGAAATCAGACCAAAAGAAAATCCAGAAGAAAATTTGATATTTCTTCTGGATGATAAGCTGCTTAAAATACTCACACGGTTGAATGAAAAAGAAATTTTATTTTCCACTTTTTATATAACAGGTGCTAAAGAACACCAAAGTACCTGGTGGGGAAATTATAATCGGGAATATGTTATTTTTTCATACGGCGGATACGATAAAGATAATAAACGATAAAAAGTATAGCCGTAAAAATCCATGTGACCGGATAGTTCATAATGGTCCAGGAAATGGTTGGATTCAGTGGAACAATAAAAATAATCCAGGCAATTCGCAGCAGACACACACCAAACATGGTCATGAGCATCGGTATAAGGACATCACTCATGCCTCGGAGGGCACCGGACAATATTTCAATAAATACGAAAATCGTGTAGCAAGGTGCAATCACTTCAAGCATATCGACGCCAATCTGTACAACAGCGGCATCCGTTGTGAAAATGCGGAAGAGTGGGACCCGGAAAATAAAAAGAATAAGTGTCATACCAATAGAAGCGGCAATGTCCATAGCTGTACAGACAAGAACACTTTTATGAACTCTGTGAATCTTTCCGGCACCATAGTTCTGACCGACAAAAGTAGTAATAGCGATACCGAAAGAACCGCTAATCATCCAGAATATGGCATCCATTTTACCGTAAGCAGCCCAGGCAGCGGCTGTACTTGTTCCAAAAATATTTAAAGCTGCCTGTACAATAATATTTGACAAATTATACATGGTGGACTGCAGTCCGCCGGGAAGTCCGATACCAAGCTGAGCCCTAAGCATCTGTTTGTGGAACCGGATTTTTTTTATTGAAAAATGGCAGAGATGTGTTGATTTCATCAAAGCCCGGGTAACCAGCAGGGAACTGACTGCCTGAGCAGCTAAAGTAGCAACAGCAACACCGGCAACCCCCATATGGAAAATCATAACCATAACGAGGTCCAGTATAATATTAATGCCGGAGCATATAATCAGATAGTATAAAGGACGCTTGGAATCACCAAGGGCCCGGAGAATACTCGAACCGGAATTATAGATAAAAATAAAGAAAATACCTGCAAAATAAATACGCAGATAAAGGATGGATTCCGCCATAAGTTCTGCGGGTGTATTCATCATTTCTAAAATTGTTGGGGAAAGCCAGAGCCCAAGAATCATGACGATTAAACTGCCAAGAATAGAAAAGGCATAGATGGTATGAATGCCTTCATTAACCCTCTCCTGGTCTCTTGAACCCAGAAACTGGGAAACAATAACTGAGGCACCGGAAGTCAGTCCTGTAAAGAAGCCAATGACAAGATTCTGAATCTGTCCGGCAGAACCGCCGACGGCAGCCAGAGCATTGGTGCCAACAAAACGGCCGACAACGACAGCGTCAATCGTATTATAAAATTGTTGAAAAAAAGTCCCTAAAACAATAGGAAAAAAGAAAAGGAGCAGCTGTTTCCAAATGACACCTTCAACGATTTGATTTCTTTTCGTGCTTTCCATAAATGATAATTCCTCCCCCATGCCCGAAGTAAAATTATAGCAGTCTTAGGCGGCTTTCTCAAGTAAAATATTGGAAAGATTTGAAGGAACTGCTTTTGAGGGAGAATAATAAAGAAAGGCTGATATTCGCAGGAAACATTTCACAGTTTCCGGAGAATACAGCCTTTCCCTAGTTACTTCTTCAAAATTCCAAACAATCCTCTGACCAGGCTTCGGGTTGCCTGACGTCCAACAGTACCAAGAACGCTTTTAGCGACTTTTTCAACTTCACGGGTTTGTTTCTTTCGGGCAGCAGCTTCGCGCTTTTCCTCAGCAGCCTGTCTTTTGGCTTCAGCAGCAGCTTCTTTTTCAGCGGCTTTTCGTGCCTTAGCATCTTCAGCGGATTCACTGGCAGAGGTTTCAGCAGTATTGGCCTGTTCTGCTTTCTGAGCCAGTTTTTCATAGGCGGATTCCCGGTCAATCATGGTATTATACTTCGTTCCCATTTCACTGGTTGCCACCATCTGAGTCATAATAGCAGCATCAACTGGCCCCATCATGCTTTCAGGAGGCAGGATAGATGCTTTCTGAACCATACTTGGAGCACCCTTTTCATCCAGAAAAGAGATAACAGCTTCGCCGGTACCACATTCAGTAATTGCTGTCTGGGTATCAAAAGCAGGATTCGGACGGAAGGTTTCAGCGGCAACCTTGACTGCTTTCTGGTCTGTTGGCGAATAGCCACGCAGTGCATGCTGGATGCGGTTACCCAGCTGAGAAAGAATGGTATCCGGTATATCTGTTGGGTTCTGTGAAATAAAATAAACACCAACAGCCTTGGAACGAATCAGGCGGACAACCTGTTCCACTTTCGTCAATAATTCTTTAGGTGCATCGTTAAAGAGGAGATGGGCCTCATCAAAGAAAAATACCAGTTTTGGTTTATCTAAATCGCCGGCTTCCGGCAGCATTTCATATATTTCGGATAACATCCACAGTAAAAATGCGGAATAAAGCTGTGGCTGTAAAAACAATTCTTCACAGTTCATGACCTGTATAAAACCCCGGCCATCAGAATCTGTTTTAAGCCAGTCTTTCATATCTAATGCAGGTTCACCAAAAAACTTCTCAGCACCTTGCTGTTCCAGTGTCAAAAGGGAACGCTGAATAGCACCAATACTTGCAGTGGATACATTACCATATTCCGTTTTGTATTCAGCGGCATGTTCACCAACATACTGTACCATGGCTTTCAGATCCTTTAAATCTAGGAGTAAAAGCTGCTGGTCATCAGCGACTTTAAAGACAATGTTCAGGATGCCTTCCTGGGTTTCATTCAATCCCATGATATGAGAAAGAAGCATTGGCCCCATCTCGGATACAGTTGCTCGAATCGGTGTACCCTTTTTACCGAATACATCCCAGTAATTCGTTGGATAGCCTTTATAGGTAAAGCCTGTGTCTGTTAAGCCAAACTTTGCAATACGTTTCTGCATACCTTCACTGTCTACGCCCGGCTGGCTCATGCCGGATAAATCACCTTTAATATCTGAGAGAAAAACAGGGACACCGGCATCACTGAAAGATTCTGCCATTACTTTTAAAGTAATCGTCTTACCGGTTCCTGTTGCGCCGGCAATAAGACCATGTCTGTTTGCCATATTTGGAAGAAGACAGATAGCTTCATCACCCTGTCCTATCCATAGTTTATCCTGATAATACATACGTTTGATTCCTCCTTGTTTATGTATCAGCCACTTTATTCTGATAAAAATATTCTACCATTTTTTACATGAGTATTCAACCATAATGGATAGTGTACCTACTTGCCTGCTGGCAAATGAAATAGTATGATAAAGATAAAGGAAGTGACGTATATGGAATTATTAAAATATGAAAAACAGCATCTGCAGGCAGTTCGGAAAATTTTGCCGGAGTGCATGGTACTTTTGAAAAAAGATGGAGATTTCCCATTGAATAAATCTGGGAAAATTGCATTATACGGCAGTGGCGCCAGACATACCATAAAAGGTGGCACTGGCTCGGGAGAGGTGAATTCCAGATTTTTTGTTACGGTGGAACAGGGACTTGAAGAGGCCGGTTTTATAATTACAACAAAAAAGTGGCTGGATGCCTATGACCAGGTTCGGGATAATGCCCACGAAAGATTTGTTAAAGAAATCAAGCAGCGGGCTCGAAAAAATCATACCCTGGCTGTGATGGAAGGCATGGGTGCCGTTATGCCTGAACCTGAATATAAAATCCCACTGCGAAGCAGAGGTGAAACAGCTATTTATGTATTGTCGCGTATTTCAGGGGAAGGAAATGACAGAAAGGCTGTTGGCGGCGATATTTTACTGAGTGAAACAGAAAAAAGGGATATTCTGACATTGAGCCGGAATTTTAATAAATTTCTTCTGGTGCTTAATGTAGGAGGTCCTGTGGATTTGACACCGGTTCAGGAGGTGGACAATATACTTCTGTTATCCCAGCTTGGTGTGGAAACAGGAAGGGCACTGGCAGATGTCATTCTTGGGAAGGCCACCCCATCGGGAAAACTGGCAACAACATGGGCGGCATGGGATGACGCATCATCTATAGGTGAATTTGGCAATTTGGAAGATACCCGGTATTTCGAAGGAATCTATGTGGGGTATCGCTATTATGACAGCATAGGGAAAAGGCCTTTGTATCCTTTTGGTTACGGTTTATCCTATACAGAATTTGAGATAAAGACGGATAAAATCATAGCAGACGGTGAAAAAATAACTGCGATGGTTAGGATTAAGAATATTGGGAAATATCCCGGAAAAGAAGTTGTTCAACTTTATGTCTCTTTGCCTCAGGCTAGATTAGACCAGCCGTACCAGGTGCTTGCCGGGTGGAATAAGACAAAGAAACTGATGCCTGGAAAGGAAGAACAGATAGAGATTACATTTGCCCTGTCCGAATTGTCATCCTACGATACAGAGAATTCAGCCTATATTTTGGAGAAGGGGGATTATATTCTGCGAATTGGGAACAGCAGCAGAGATACCAGTGTCTGCGGCATCGCAAATTTAGATAAAGACGTTCAGGTGATGAAAACCCATCGCTGCTGTGGCGAAACATCCTTTCAGGACTGGAAGCCGAAGATGGAGATGGATGCCGTCGAATACACAGATGTACCCAGACTTCTCATTGCGTCAGCGGAGATTTCGAAAAAAATGGTTCATTATGATAGTGCAGAGGTTGTTGATTCAGAAATCCAAAAGCTGACAGATGAAGAACTTGCCTATATCAATGTGGGAGCTTTTAATCCGAAAGCAGGTGCCTTAAGTATTATAGGAAATGCAAGTATGACTGTGGTCGGAGCGGCAGGGGAAACGAGTGGAATTCGCAAAAGTCAGGGATTTCCGGTACTTGTTATGGCAGATGGACCTGCAGGTGTGCGATTAAGTAAGGATTATACCATCGATAAGAAAAAAGGTGCACTTGCTGTAGGAAATACCATGCCTGCATCCATGGGAGATTATCTTCCAAAGATTGCTCTTGGATTGATGAAACTTATGCAAAAGAAACCCCATAAAAAAGCGGCTATCCGCCATCATTATGCGACCGCAATTCCTATCGGGACAGCACTTGCCCAGAGCTGGAATCTGCAGGCGGCAAAGACCTGCGGCGATATTGTAGGAGCTGAGATGGAGCGGTTTGGCGTCCATTTATGGTTAGCGCCAGCTTTAAATATTCATAGAAGTATTCAGTGTGGACGAAATTTCGAATATTTTTCAGAAGAGCCGTTAATCAGCGGAAAGTTTGCGGCTGCATTGACTAAGGGGGTTCAAAGGCACCCGGGATGTGGTACGACAATTAAACATTTTGCAGCGAATAATCAGGAGACGAACCGTTATAATAACAACAGTCAGGTGAGCGAGCGTGCCATGCGTGAAATATATCTGCGAGGGTTTGAAATCTGCGTTAAAGAAGCACAGCCCCATGCCCTGATGACGTCCTATAATTTGTTGAATGGCCGGCATACAGCCAAGCTGCTGAAAAATCAACCGTTTATTTGATTGGAATTTTGATTTTAGCGTTAAAAATGGCTCTATATCAATTTTTTAAATTTAAATCACTTTAATA
>SAAB01000049.1 GCA_009929615.1 Clostridia bacterium
ATAGTGTACTCAACAGCAGTTTCAGACGTTAATGATAAACTCATGGATTTTTGTTGTTTTCTCCTGTTTTCCGCCATTTCTATGATTCTTCTGAAAAAGATGTGCCAATTTTGTGCCGCATGGGCCAAAAGTTCAGCGTTTTGTATAAGTATCTAGCATTTATAGCTCATATAGCTGTGAAATATAGCCAATTTCAGCAACTCAATTAGTGTGCAAAACAGGTTCTTTTTGGCAATGCTACATCAATACGGTTTGTTGAGTAGACATTTCTGCACTCAAATTTGTTCGGAGAAGTTGCTCGACGGTGGCGTATAAAGCTCACTTATTGCCATATGTAGCTACATACCCGCTTTTCCGGGCATAAAAAAGAAGCCGCCGATTATTGACTAATCGACGACCTCAAAGTGCATCAGAGCGTAAAATATTCACTTTTTTCCTTATAAGTGATTAAGCTCACTTATTTCGGATTTTAATGGTTTTCAGTGATTATAATCACTTATTTCTACCAAATGATAACATCACCCAAAACTCTGGGTGGCGTAAAAAGCTCACTTTTTCTAAGTGAACAAAATCACTTATTTTCGACAACCATAAGTGAGCTTAATCACTTATTTTATCGCTCTCAGGCATAAAAGTGATTTTATTCACTTGTTGAGTAGATGGTCCTATGTCAAGATTTAGTACAAGTTAAAATGAGGTTTTCCTCATCTTAACTTGCCATCAGCAATTCGTCTTTCTGGATTCTACGATACAGTTCTTCATAATCATTTGGAGACATATAGTCACAATGGCTATGAATACGTTTTGTATTGTAGAATGCTTCCAGATATTCGAAGACCAATCGGTACGCATGATCATAATCGCGGATTTTGAAGCGGTTCAGCCATTCACGTTTGATCAATGAATGGAATGATTCAATACATGCGTTGTCCCAAGGATAAGCTTTTTTCGAATAGCTACACTGTATACCGGCAGTTATCCTCTTGTATTTTTTGGATACATACTGGCTGCCACGATCGGAATGCAGAATCAATGGTTCTTCGATTTTACGTCTTGCTTTAGCTTTATTTATTGTTTCAATCACGCAGGATACTTCCAGTGTTTTAGAAAGTGTCCAGGCAATGATTTTTCTGGAATATAAATCCATAATACTGGTTAGATAAACAAATCCGTCTATCGTCCAGATATATGTGATATCAGAACACCAGACAGCATTTGGGCGTTCCGGATTAAACTGTTCATCAAGGATATTTTGCAATTCGCTACTGAAGTCAGAATCTTTTGTGGTAATAGTCCATGGTTTTACCCATTGTGCTTTGATTCCCATTTGCCTCATGTATTTACCAACTGTACGTTCAGAGATTATTTCCCCTGATTTTCGCAGTTCTTTGGTAATCTTTGGGGCACCGTAATTCTGTTTTGATTCATCATAAATATCCTTGATTTTGGCTTTTACCGTTTCACGACGCTGTTCAGCGTTTGAAGGAACATGTTTTAGCCATGCACGGTAACCAGAACGGGAAACGCCGAGATATTTCAACATTCCGGAGACAGAAACCCGGCGTCCAGCCTTATGGGCAGTTTCTGCCTTCTCAGCAACTTCGAGATAAATGGCTTCCGTCATTTTCCCAGAATGTTGATTGCTTTTTTTAGTACATCAAGAGCGTCCTGTGCATCACGAAGTTCACGTTTTAATCGTGCGATTTCTTTTGCTTCATCAGAAGCATAATTACCGGAACCACGGCATTCGATATCACCTGTCTCACGTAGCTCCTTTTGCCAGCGTGATAATGTTTGTTGACTGATTCCTAAATTTGATGCACAGCCCTGCAGTCCTAAGTCTCTGTGATCATGATAATACTGGACTGCATCCAGTTTAAACTGTTTGTCATAGTGCTTTGCCATAATGAGATCCTCCTTCAGTGCGGTACCTACATTGTACCATGAAATATTAGATTAGGAATTCTCATTTTGACTTGTACTATTTATATTCTAGCACCAAGACTTGTCACGAGTGATTATAATCACTGTTTTGTTGAGTAGACTTGCCAGAACTATCTCCCTGCCCACCCGGTCGCTTTCCACCTTGCTGCCTTGTAAGCATCCTGGACCGTGACCCGGTCGGCATCTTTTTGTCTGCTTCGCCACACGCCCCTCACACCGCCCCACTGTCGCGTTTTATCAGCAAGGCCGAGGAACTTTCCGCAGCAGATAATTCTTCGCCACACAGGGGCTTTGTCGGGTTCGGATTTTCGTCCAGAGCTTTTCCCTTTTCCACCAAAAATGGAGTGTCCAGATTAAAGCTCACAAGCTGCTGTCTGGGGATACTTTTCCCCTCCAGTCGATATGTATTGTTCCGCTTCCACCGCATATCCCGGTAGAGCATTTTTACGAGTGCCATGCATTTGATCTCACAACTGTTGCTTGCATTCAGCTTCGGCGTTTTATGAGAACCTGCATCTTCAGCCGTGCAGTTCTGGACTGCCACCTGTTTTGCTTTCCGATTGTACAAAAAACGATAGTGGGTCGGCCAGCCGAGTTCTTCCAGTGTACTGCGGAAGATGGTGATTCTTCCATCTACAGCGTTAAAGGTCAGACCCAGCATCCGCTGATTCCATGTTCTTTCATTCACTTCTCTCCCCTCCTTAAAAATGGGCGCACTTCTCCCTTGGTATCCGAGTGATCTTTTTAATCTTTACCGGTGTCGGGGACGGGCTTTCCTGTCAGGATTCCCATTGATACATAACCATCTATCTGCTTGATTTCGTTTTCTTTCAAATGTTCTTCTACAGGTACGCCAAAAGTACCTGCAATATCATCCGGGTAAAATCCCTTTCTGGTATCCGCAGGCTTCGTTTCCTGTGTAGCATTCTGGGTTGCTCCTTTTTTCCGTTTCTGGCTTTCATGGAAGATCTCCGGCACAAGCAGATCAAAAACGTACAGAGTTTCACCCTCAAAGGAAATTCTGTAACCCAGCATCTTATATCGGCACTCGCTGTCCCAGCCCATTTCTTTGTAAACCAATTCTGCAAAAGGCTTGCAGGACATCTTCCGGCTCTTACGCTTATCCGGCTTGGCAATGCACCAGCGCAGAGCATCCTTGTCATTTTCATCACAGCCACGCACAACAATGCGCTTCAAATCACTGTTGAACATGACATGTACATAAACTACATCTTCCAGCCCTGTGATGCAGGCTGTGTTGAATGTGATGCTGTCCCTACGGATCACAATAGCCGGGTCCCGGAGGTGTGCAAACAGTTCTTTTCGCACGACCTGATACCCATCATAAGAAAATGTACTTTCTAATTCTTCCGCTCTTGCGTCTCTATCATTTTCTGCCTGCTCTTCCGGTGGCATGGCGTTCGTATTTTCATTCATCTGTGTCAGTCCATCCTTCCATTATTTTTTCCGCTTCATGGAGCAGAGCATTCAGGCCATCTGCGGTAAAAGTATTCATTTCTTCTATCTCTGCTGCCGGCCGGAGCACATCCCAGTTTCCAGAGTAATGCTCCTGCTGTAAAATCCCGACCTGTGCAATACTTGTGATCGGCTTTCCAAAAGTACCTGCCCATTCTGGTGGGAAGATATAGATCGTCTGCTTGACTGTCTTGCCTTCCGATTCTTCTTCCTTCTGTGGCAGAACAATCTCCTCAATTTTTACCATTTCCGGTTCATCCAGTTCAAAAAGCATCAGCTTATTATCTCCCTGCTCCACAAACTGACCCCGGAAACGGTATTTCAATCCTTCTTCCCACTCCATGATGTCAAAAAGGGTCTTTGCCAAACCACGGCATCCAAGTGTACTAACACACCATCGGCCTTCCTTCAGCCGGCCCCAGTGAATCGCATTCGGATTGCTCTTTTCACACGGCCGGATTGCAACACACCGATCAACCGAGTTCAGAAGCAGTTCCACATACTCCACATCTTCAAATTTTTTCAGACAGGCAGTATTGAAACGCAGCTTGCCATTTGAAATCGTCATGGCTGGATTCCGCAATGTTGAGAAATACTGTGCCCGTACTACTTCATAACCAGACAGATCCAGACGATTCATAACCTCTGTGGCATCGGTCGGCTTCTCTTGCATCACACTTTCAGATGCCTCCCGATATTCCTCCGCTGAAAAGCCAGTCCAGTCCTTGTCGAAAGGCACATATCCCCGCAGGATTCCATCATCCACGACACTCAAAACTGGCAGAGGTCGATTTTTCTTTGCATAGCTCCGGGATGCCCGCAGATGATTTGCTGCATTATAGACTTCTCTGGACACGATTGCCTCGTGATGATCCCTTTGCCGGTATTGCGTCCGATCATTATTATTTTTCTTTGATTTATGTGTCAGGTAATTCGGCGTGAAAGTCTTTCTCGCCAGCACATCTCCACAATGGCGTTCATTGGCAATGACACCCGCAAGAGTGCCTGGGTTCCACTCTGTGTTCCCCAATTTTGTCTTCCGACCATATTCTGTCAAAAGTTCTGCAATCTCAGTAAATGAAAATCCATTCAGGTACAGATAGTAAACGACCTTTACCGTCTGAGCCTCCTCTGGATTCACTACAAGATTGCCGTCCTCATCCTGATCATATCCAAGCAGAGCAGGCGTCAGGAACAGTCCGCGGCTGAACCGGCAGTCAGTGGACCAGTTCATAATAATTGACTTGGAATGAGATTCTTCCTCTGCCACTGATGCCAGAATCGTCAGGATCATACGGCCGTTACTGTCAAGCGTATAAATATTGTCCGCTTCAAATTTCACACCCACAGGTGAATCAAGATCTTTCAGTGTTTCAATGACAGAAAGGCAGTCCACAATGTTTCGGGCAAAACGGGCGATGGACTTCGTAAGGACCAGATCTATCTTTCCTGCTTTGCAATCCTCAATCAACTGCTGCATTCCCTTGCGATGCTCTAGCGATGTTCCACTGATACCTTCATCATCGTAAATTCCAACGAACTCCCATCCCGGCTGTGCCTTTATGTACTCTGTATAATAATTTTTCTGAAGTTCATAAGAAGAAGTCTGCTCATCATTATCAGTAGAAACACGGACATAAGCGGCGACACGCCGAATAGAGGTGCTTTCTCCAAGCCCCTCCACTGCTTTTGCCGGGATAACCTCTAATTCAGAGGTATCCACACCTTTGTATCTGTCTCTTATCCTTTGCTTGCGGTCTACCGCTTCTGCTTCACTTCTTATCATGTACTTCCTCTCATTCTTCCGGCTTTATGCTCCAATACCACTGACGCATCTTCCGATAACTTCGGATGCCGAGTTCTTTCTTTGTATTTTCTGCTGTCCTGCGGCTGATTCCTTCATCGCTCATCCGTATATAAATTTCTCTGGACCTCATGTCTCCTTCAGATAGCAGCTTTTTTATCAGATATGCTGCTTTTTCAGTCTTCGATTCAAAATTTGGTTTTTCCGGCTCCGCTGTTGGGTCCGGTGCAATCTCACACTCCAGCCAACGAAATCCGTCTTCTGCAGTTATTGAAAAACGAATCTCTCCATCGGATGGAGCCAGACTGTTTTTTATCTGCCGCACGATACGAATGTCAGGATCTTTAGGATCTCGTTCCACCTGAAGGACACTTCGTGCCGCTGCCACAACATCGATGCTGCCAAGACTCCGGTAAAGCCCCTTTGTTCCCTCTTTTTTATTGAGGTGACCGATCAGCACGATGGCACAGTCATATACAGATGCCCACATTCCCAGACGCTGCATCAGCTTTCTGGCTCTTCCTGCAATCTGAAGATCAGAGTCACTTCCGAGATACGCCTGTATCGGATCAATGACCACCAGTCGCGGCCGGAATTCTATGATAGCCTGCCGGATACGTTCATCATCCAGTGTCAGACCACTGTATGTTTCTTCATTAATAAAGGCCACGTTTCTGCAATCAGCTCCGCACTTTTCCAGTCGGGGCTTGATGGTATCTGAAACACCATCTTCCGAACACTGATAAATGACCCTCTGCGGCATTCCGATGATTTTTCCATCTGGCAGAGTTCCGCCCTTGGACAGTTCTGCTATCAGATTCATCATCATTGTGGACTTGCCGTCACCGGGGTCACCTTGCAGCAATGTGATTTTTCCAACTGCAATGAACGGATACCACAACCAGCGGACGGCAGTCGCCTGTACATCACTATATAATGTAAGAATTCCTGTTTCTCCTTTGTTCGCCATCATCGTTCCTTTCTGTATGCAGTCTTTCCCTCATTTACATTATAAGGGTTGAATGATGATTTGACTGCCACCTGTTGGGTGGCACATCATCGTTTTTGCCACCTATTAGGTGGCAAAATAGTCTTAGACCACACTACAGATAGAGGTGTGGTCTTTTGCGGTCTTAAATTCCTCTGTGCCCAGTTGCTATGTGTTTTTTCCTGCGAGATAATCGTATTGCCTTATGCGGGTAACCATAAGGAGGACTATACATGGCATTGGATTATTCTGCATTAGGAAAACGCATCAGCAATTTCCGTAATGCATCTGGATTAACACAGGAACAGTTCGGTGAAAAACTGAATATGTCCCGCAAACATATTAGTCAGGTTGAGGCTGCTATCAGCCGTCCCAGCCTTGAAACACTGGTTGATATCGCCAATCTGCTCGGTATTTCAACCGATGACCTTCTCGTAGACAGTCTGACTCACTCGGCATCTACTGCTGATTCTGAGATCCACCGTCTGCTTTTGGACTGTAACGCAATCGAACAGGAAATTCTCACCCGAATGGTAAAGGAGATGAAAGCGATTTTATACGGTTTAGGAATCTGATTTTGTAACTTGATGACTGCATAACGCAAAAAGCCCGCATAAGCCACAACTGCACTTCGGATCACACCGGGGTGCTGTCTGTGGTTCATGCGGGATGAGACAAAAAAGAAGCCCACCAGCGTACCATGTAGGATTCTACACAGTGCGCCAGTGGGCAAGTGAACGAGTTTTCAATCTTCATTCCAATCTCTCGGACAGGTTTTATGTCTCTGTCCTGATATAAAGTTCGTTTTCACCTATACTATTTGGTGCTGTCTATGCCGGTGTTATTTTCCGCTTCTAATCGCGGCAAAGATCCCCAGTCATCTGGATATTTGAGCTTATCATACTCTATCTTTTTAGCTCGATAGATGATTTGATTAAACGCATCTTCATCTGCGCATTTTATATATGTAGCAATGATTCTGTAGGAATCTTTTATATTATCTCGAATATCTCCCTCAAGTAATGTATCTGGGACATAATCCCCAGTTCCTGTAACATCACGAAAACCAAGTGCCCATTTTACACCACCAACAAGTTTTTCAGTGTATAACAGCGGATGCGAATTATTATAATTACCTATCATGCTTGCAGACAAGTTGGAGTTTTTAAAGGCAAAGGGTAAAACTGCCAGTTTTTGATGAGTTGTTCCTTTTCCTGCAAAATCAATATCAGTTTCTTTCAATCGGCCATCAATGCAAAAATTATAAAAATCGAGATGCGACCATGTGCTATTTGTAAGTTCCAATCCGGTCAGATGATGGAAGTTACTGGCATCAAATCCAACTTCAAGGGATGAAACTTTCTTATGTTTATCGGTAACTACAAATAATAACCGTTTTCCAACAAAATTATCCTTGTACAGCCTCGCTGCTGATATTGCGATTGAAACCGCTTCTTTCTTTGTATACTTCTTTCCCATAATGTATATTCCAATTCATTTACGCAAAATTTAAAGGGAGACTACAACACCGCAGTGCTGTGCGCCTCCCTTAATGACTGATTTTATCGTTGTCCGCCAACACTCCAGCCCATACGTCTGGAATCGCTATCAGGTTTTATCGTTGCCTGCCAACCCTCCGGCCTATGCATCCGGATTCACTATCGGATTTAAGGTGTCAGCCACACCAGCAGGATGTCGCCTGCTTTCCTACTCATAGTATACTCGATAAGCATCATTTTATCAACTGATTTAGAAAAATTTCTTTTTAAATTTTCCGTTAATTTTCACTCAACCGCATACTCTTATACGCATCTTCTATAAAACTCACAAATTCCACACTAGCGTTCTCGATCACATGCTTTCCATCCACCATTTTCAATTTCTCTATAACGCTCTCTGCCAGTTCATCCCCACGCTCTTTCATCTTCTGGGTAACAAACATCACCGCCTCATCAATGAAAGTCGCGTACTTTGCACCATCAATAATGCTTTGCACTGGCACCGCTTCGCCGCTATCAAGCCGTATCACTTTCGGCTCATACACTGCCCTCACTTTTCTCAGTGCTTCTTTCGGTTCTATGCTCTGAATGTACAGCTTCATGGCTCCTGCCACCATGATTTCCTCTGCTGTTTTCCCATATTCTTCCATCTGCATATCGGATATCTTTTTCATGTTGAATGCTCCTATATTATATGTATTTCTTATCTGCTATGTGTATTTCTCGTCACCCACAACATATAACAGGACTCTGCACATAGCAACCCCCACAGGTGAAGAAGATTAAGCAAAATCAAACAGAAAACGCTAGCTTAATAAAATTTCAAGTCAAACAAAGCAATTTCCACAAACAAAAAAGCCCCTGCCAGACATAGTTTTTCACTATATCCAGCAGGGGTGTGCATCTTATCATCTTTTTTCTTATACAGCTTCTCCTCTTTCACGTTTCGCAGCGGTCGTCAGGTATCGCCGATACTGAATGCTGAATCCGTACACTTTGTAGGGGGCATCAACATAGACCACATTGCCGTTCAGGTCACATCGCTTATAGCCCAAGAAGCTGGTGAGCGTCCTACGATTGCCCTTTGAGGTCAGTGTCACACCGAAGTTCGTCTTATAAGTTGCCACATCACCCTGTAATACTCCGCTCTCAATAAAGGCACAGTAGATACCCTTTTCAAAATGGAGCATATCCGGTGCCTCTGCGATACGCTCAGGCGTCACCTTGAGTTTTCCGCTACTGATGGCACGTTTCCGTCCTTCGATAATATTTCCTTCAACATCTCGCATCAGGCTCCCCTGCACATCCAGTCCGTTGACTTTTAGCGGCATTCCGCTTGCATTGGCATCCGGCAGTTCTTTCAGGCAGGCAAGGAAATATTCAAAATTCTTCTTCATGATTGCCAGAACACCCTGCTCCTGCTCAATGGTCTGCCGCTCCTGCCGGAGTGTCTGCAAGCGTTCCTGCAGGTCATTCACAAGTTCTGTATAAATCTGTGCTTCTGAACCTTCCTCTGTTTCCGTCCCATAGAAGCTCACTCCAATACTGCCCGGTGTCAGTCCGCTTCGGATGTCCAGGTCGATATCGTCAATCGTCACCTCACCGTTGGAAAGGGCTTCATTCAGCTCCGCATTCTGCTCCAGAGCAGCTTCCCGAAGTGCCGCCACCTGATGGCTGATGGCATCCTGCAGGCGTTCTTCCATCTCCTGAATCTGGTTATTTACTGCAGTCAGCCTCTGCACCGAAATACTGTTATTTTTTGCCTGCCGGAATGCTTGCTCATAGGCGTTGTCGAACATCGCCACGATCATGGAAGCATCTCCGTGCTGTTCATAATCCCGCTTCATGCTGTAGAGCAGCTCCATGAAGCTCTGTTCCAATGCGCACTCATGGTAAATTTCTGATGGGCAACGCTTGTTCGCAGCTTCCTTTTCCTCATCCGACATACAGCCTTTCTTGCTCCGGCTGTACATTTTCTGATCGGGAGTACCATTTTTCGGCGGCTCACCGTCCCGTTCTCCGACTTTCCGCTTGCACCGCCAGACTGGGTAGGAATAAGTATACTTTTCCAGATACTCTCCGGTATCATCCCCGGTTGCTTTAAGGCTCCGCTCATCGGTATAACCGTTTGCCACACCCGTGTAGGTCACTCGGAAGAATCCCTCACTGCAGGGCTTTCCTGCATCCGGTCCATTCTCCAGAATCGCACCGCAGCGCAGATTCCCAAAAGGAGAACCCTTAATCGTCTTTATTTTCTTCTTGCCTGGACCTTTGGTCATGTCCGTCCTAGGCTTCTCGAACAGCATCGTCTGTACCTTATCCCACGTCACGCGGTCAATGATACCGACATGATGGTTCTTTACATAGTAACGGGGTGCTTCACCCTTGTTGATACTGGAACGATGGGTCAGGAAGTCTTTGGTGATGGTCTTCTGCATCTCAAGGTCGCCCACATACTTCTCATTCCGCAGTACAATCATAACCGTACTTGCACTCCACTTCTTTCCATTGACCGTAAACTTCTCCATCTGATTCAGTTCCCGTGCGATTTTATTCGCCGTCTGCCCCTTCACAAAGCGGTCGAAAATGTACCGGACGATCTCTGCCTGCTCCGGCACGATAACCCACTGCTGGTTAGGTCCCAGTTCATACCCCAACATCCGCTTCAGATTGATATGCGGGATGCCTGCCTGGAAATTCTTCTGAATACTCCAACGGATGTTGTCCGAAATGGAACGGCTCTCATCCTGTGCCAAGGCAGAAAGAATTGTCAGGATAAGCTCACCTTTGGCATCCAGCGTGTCGATGTTCTCCTTCTCAAAATAGATACCCACAGGCGGCTTCAGCTGTCGAAGCTCACGGGTACAGGTCAGGGAGTCAATGGTGTTTCGGGCGAATCGGGAAATGGACTTCGTAACAATGTAGTCCAGCTTGCCATCCATCGCATCCTTCATCATGCGGTTGAATTCCTCCCGATGCTCTCGGTTGGTACCAGACTTTGCTTCATCTGCATAAATGCCAGCGAAAATCCAACCGGGCTTCCGAGTAATAAGGTCTTTGTAGAATGCTTTCTGGGTCGTGTAGGAAGTCTGCTGGCTCTCATCTCCCGTGGAAACACGGCAGTAGGCTGCTACACGGATGTTGGTCTGGCTTTTCAGCTGCCCTCCGTTCTGTATCGACCGCACACTGGCCGGAATCACATCCACTTTTTGTCTTGTCATAATCTTGCCCCTTTCTGCCAACCTTATGGCCGGCTCTTATTTTTTCACATACCGCTTTCGCTGGCTGCCATCACGCATGGTGTGACCGTCATAGTAGCTGGCGGTATTGCGGTAATCTTCAATATTGGAATCCATCTGTACCTCGGTCTTGGTGTCGTCGAACCAGTGGACCGTAAACTTCAACGGCGAATGGATGGTGATAGAAAGAATGAACGCCTTGCAGTGTTCTTCGGTCACTTCATTTAAGAAAGCCACCGTACCATCCCGACCCGACGGGAGATTCTTCATCCACTCAATTGCTTTCTCCCTGCGTTCATAGTCACTCTCCAGTTCTTCCCAGTAGTTTTCCATGTAGTCGAGCTGTTCGGTTAGCTTCTGTTCAGTGTCCGTGTCTTTCTGAACATCCTGTTCCAGCTTCCCAATAAGCTTTTTCTTTTCCTCAATAGACGCGGGTTCAATCATCTCATCTCCGAGAATTTCCAAACGGGTCTGCATCACATCCACCTGACTCTTCAGAAGCCGAATCTTTTTATTGGTACTTTCCACGCTGGCGTGGGCAGCGGCAATCTGCTTCTTATAAAAAGCACGATCCCGTTCCATGAAATCCAGCTTCTGGATGCTCTCCAACCTCGCAATCATCTGGCTCACAAAGGAATCCGCTTCCGGCGTGAAATTGTCATACTGCTCTTTGAAGCGGCCACTCATGATATCTGCCACAGCCACGTTGTCGTGGATGGGCTTTATGGTCAGCCGGAATCTCTCCAGAATCGCCTTGCGGAATGCGCGGACAACCTGTTCCTCGTACACTTTTTCCGCATGGCAGATGCACTTTCCTGTGGTCTGGCTGCTCGTAGGGCATCTCCAAATCGGATTGTTGTTCGCATTCGTCACATGGAAGAACCGACCGCATTCCACACAGATGAGCCTTTGGGAAAACGCTCTCGGCTTCTTGGGAAATCTTGTCCTGTTATACAGTTCGCTGTTTATCTTTACGACCTCCTGCGCTTTCTGAAACAATTCCTCATCAATGATTGCCGGATGATGGTTCCGTACAAAATACTGTGGAACTTCCCCTTTGTTGTCCCGAACTTCATGGGTCAGATAATCCGGAGTAAACTTCTTTTGGATGAGGACTGCTCCCATGTACCGCTCGGCACGAACGATTCTTGTAATATGTCCTCCCGTCCATCCATCCTGTAAGTCACTGTTGAGCTGTCCTTTCTTGGAATTCCGCTTTCTGGCCCTCACCGCATCTGTTTCCGGAGCAGGAATCTTATCCAGATTCAGTCCCCTTGCGATCTCCGTATAGGCTTTGCCTTCCACGACTTCATTGAAAATGCGCCGGACGACCTTAGCTTCTTCCTCCACAATCTCGATGTCCTTATACTCATATCCACTCTCTGAGGTGACCTTCTTCCCGTTGTAGCGGTATCCATACATGATCTTGTTTGGAACTTCCCCTTTCGGGAATCGCATCTTCTGACCCAGCCGGATATTACCGGAAATGCTGCGGCTTTCTTCCTGTGCAATAGCCGCCAGTGTTGTAAGGATGAAGTCACTGGTCGGGTCTGCCGTATCCAGATTTTCTTTTTCAAACAAAATCGTCACTCCGCAGTCATTCAGGGTATCCAGTGCGCTCATGAAGTCGGCCGTGTTTCTGGCAAATCGAGAAATGGACTTACAAACAATGCGATCGATTTTCCCATCTTTACAATGACGCATCAGTCTGCGGAATCCGGTTCTCTTTTCCTTGGAAGTACCAGAGATACCATAATCTGAGTACACACCAACCGCATTCCATTCCGGATTGCTTTCAATCAGCTGGTTAAAATATTTCTCCTGTGTTTCGTAGGAGTTTTCCTGATCACTCATGTCCGTAGAAACGCGGATGTAAGCCGCTACATTCAGGGTTCCTGCTTTCTTTTTCGTAGCGCGGAATGCCGCCGTCGAAATGAATTTGTTCTCCTGCGGTTCTTCCGGTATGAAGAGTCTTGAAAACTCACTCTCCCTGCTGGCTTGCAGTCGCTCTGCAATGTCCGGCTCTTCCATGACCTTTTTGGCATCCAGAGCTTTCTGGATAAGTGCCGTGATACCAGCATCCACAATGTCTTTTGATTTTGAGGTCGATTGTTTTTTATCTGATACGCTTTTCGGCTTTTGTTGAGTAGACTTGCCTTGATGCGTGTCAGTTGGTGGTAAAAAAGAAGCTGTGGCGACATCCGCACTTTGACGAACATCTGCCACAGCTTCTGTAGGTTTCTTCTGCCTGAGAGCGGCTTCCAGTAAAGCCGATACATCCACAGCGGATGCATTCACTCTCTTTTGTTGTTTCTGCTGCACTGTATTCTTCACAGTCGCTTTCTGCAAATTTGCAAGGAAATCCGTACCAGCACTCATAGTTTTCGCTCCTTTCCTGCCCTTTTTCTTCTCTTTGGGCAGTCACATATTCCCTCTGTTTCGTGATATTATCAAGTAATTTCAGTGCAGAAAGACGGAGAATAATCGGACGGATTATTGTTCTATCTGCACCATATGTACGCCCCGCCCAAGGAGGACGGGGACTGCTTTAGATACGGGTGCAATAATCAAGTGCGACCCAGCCTGCGCCGGATTTCAGCTTGCCCCAGCCTTTCGTAGAACCAATGCCAGCGGATTCTGCCACGATGGTGAATACGCCCTTGCCGGTGTAATAACCGGTCTTCGCATAGTTCGTACCCGGACCTTTACGGATGTTGAGGTCGTTGATGGACACACGGACTGCATACGGCACAGATGCGGTCTGGGTCACAGGATAGACCGCCTTACCCTCCGGGTCGAACACAAAGTAGCCCGGATTCTGATCCGCACACTGCTTCGCATAGGTGAGGTCGTGGAAAGCGCCTTTCTGGGAAGCTGCATTCTGCCAGCTCTTACGCACACGATACCAGCCGGAAACCGTAGTGCCAGCGGCAGTGGCATTGTACTGTGTCAGATTCCAACGCTCAATGATATTGCAGAGGTTCTGCACATAGGTGTGACTGGTAGCGTAACCGCCGTCCTTGATGATCTGTGCCGCCTTCTTGTAATCGGTGCAGCCTGCCAGACCTTCATAGCGTTTCTTGTTGCCGTTCATCGCACCAAGCAGATACGCCGCATGGTCGGCAATGGAGTCCTCGACACAAGCGTACTTGCGGAAGTCAGCGGTGATCGTGACATAGCTGCCATCGTCATTCTGCTCCTGTGTTTTCTTGGTGTAGACAGACTTGCCATCCCAACTGCTGCCGCTCCAGCTGTTCCCGGACAGTGAGGCCTTCATGCCGAAGCAGTTATTGGCCTGCTGCGCCAATTCGCTCTTACCGTAGCCAGACTCCAAAATGAACTGCGCCATCGACACACAGGCAAGGATGCCACTGGTTTTCTGGTTCGCAGTAAACAGCGGACCGATTTTTGCAACGGCTTCTGCTTCGGTGAGGTTCTTCAGTGAAGTCGCCTGCATACCGGATGAGGATGAACCGCCCAGTGCCGCAGTTACTTTTGCAGCCAGATCTCCAAGGCGATTGTAGAGCCAGTCGCCGGGGCAGCTTTTGTTAGCAAACCAGCGGTGAACGGTCAGCACCATCTCGTCCACAGCCGGGGTGTAATTGAGCGTTTTGTTCTTATCGCCCAGCCAGAGGAGCTTCTTCTTACCATTGCGCTGGCAGATGTCTGTGCAGAGCTTGATGAGCGAGTTATATACCGCACTGTTCATGGCATACGGCGCATTCAGATCGCTGGCACATTCGATGGTGACTGCCCTCTGGTCATTGGCATTGCTGGACGAACACCAGCTGCGGTTCTTTTCCTCGACACAAAGCGACACACGACCATCCGTGCCGATGCCGTAGTTGCAGCTTGCCTGACGGCTCGTGCTGGTGAAACAGCCGCAGATGCTCTCTGCAGAAAGCTGGCCAACCACACAATGCGGTGTGATACGGTCGATGCTGTGGGTTCTCTGCCCGGAATGGTTCGGGGAGAGCTTGGTGTAAACAACGAGTGGACTATTGGTATATCCCATAATGAAATCCTCCTTCAAAAAAGATAAGGCCCGGATCACTCCGAGCCTTGCGCTGTGGTTATTTGGTTGTCACGGGATCAGCAGTTTCATGCCAACCCGGATGGCGTTGGAAGTCAGACCGTTCAGAGTGCGGATATCTGCACAACGGTTGCCGTCCCCCAGTTCTTTCTCTGCAATCTGCCAGAGGTTGTCACCGGGAACAACGGTATAGATCTTGCTGGCAGTAAAAGCATAGGTGTCTGCGCTGTTGAGGACATACGCCACACCATCCTCAGCCTCTGCACACTTGATCTTCAGCCAGCCATCGCAGAACTGAATGACTTCTACAAGAGTGTTCTTCTTGTAGACTGCTACGACCTCCGCATCCAGACTGGGCTTTTTGCGGATGTTCATGAGGGTCTTGAGCTTGCCATAGGCAATCGTGGCCGGAAGTTCCTCTGCGGTCGGGAACTCATCCTCATCCACAGTGGCTTCTTTCTTCTCCTCCGTGTGTTCTTCCTTATCCGCCGGGACATCTTCTTTCGGCTGTTCTTCTACCTCTTTCTCCTCCGGCTCATCCAGAACCGGCTGCTCCTCACTCTCTTCTGCTCCGGTCACTGGTACCGCTTCCTCCGGGTAGATGACATTGCCGTCATTGTCGAATACCCGGCTGCCGGGGTTCTCATCGCACTTGGCTTTCGCATTCGCCAGCAGGCGGTACGCACCCAGCTGGGATGCTTCATCTTCCCAGACTTCACGCACACGGTAATAGCCGGTCGTCAGCTTTGCGGGATACTCTTTCTTACTCATAATGCTTTCCTCCTAAAAATTCAGGGAGAGGCTGTTGCACCTCTCCCCATTGATTACTCGTCCTTATTCTTCTTCTCTTCCTTCAGCTGTGCCAGCATCTCCTTGAGCTTGTCCGGCACCGGAAGACCGATGACTGCTGCGTTTTCGAGGCAGCTCAGGCCTTCATTCGCCAAATAAAAGAACACCACAGCGGTGCGGATGGCCGCGCCATTCTGAAGGATCTGCGTGTCAATGATATTGGCGATGCCGACCAGCACAAAGATGCACACCTTCTTGGCGATACCCTTAAATCCGACCTCGGAAGAAAGCTCATGCTTGATGGCCGCTGCCAGCACTCCGGTGAAGTAGTCGCAGACCACGAACACCACCAGTGCATACAGGAAGCCGTCAAAGCCGCCGAAGAACCAGCCCAGGAAACCACCCAGACCTGCGAACATCCATTCAATCTTATCGATCACATTCTGCATAATCTTGTCCTTTCCTGCCCAATTTGGGCATAAAAATAGACGGTCAATGCCGTCCTGTGTAAAAACTCCTTCTATAATGAACACCGTTTAACAGACACTTTGGAGGTATGTCTGGCAGGGACGATGGAAATTTATTTGCTGTCCTCGGTCAGCCAAGCACGGATCTGGCAGTAATAACCGTCTGCCCAAGCCTGGTAGCCCCTTGCGGAAGGATGGATGCTGTTCGTCAGCGTCCGGCTTGTTTCCGTGAAGCGGCTCGATACAGGCTTGTCCGAATATGGGAATGCCAGACGGCGATCAGTACGCAGACCGTGCGCAAAGCAGGTCACATTCTTGTGGTACTTACCGGCATCGAATGCCTTAATGAGCGCAAGGTTCAGCGTGTTGATGCTCATGTGGAAGATGCCCATGCTGGAACCGCACTGGTAGGAATAATCCGAGCCGGGGCCGCAAAGACCGACGCCAATCTTGCAGTTTGGGAAGCCTGTTTCCTTATCCAGCAGCGCATCGATGAACTGCTTCGCCTGATCCACGAACTTCTGCACCTCTGCTTCGGTGCGGTACAGCGTACTGCCCTGCGACACATCGTTGGTGCCGAGCGCGATCAGGAAGTAGTCGATGCCCTCATAACCGTTGGTCTCGCAGTATTTCTGGAAATCCAGCCTGCCCTTGATCTTATCCCAGAACGCATTCGTCTTACCTGCATAGTCGCTGTCTGCCAGATAGCGGGCAAAGGTCCAGCTGCCGCGTCCCTCATGCTTGCCGCCGGACGGACCTCTTGTGCCAAGCTGATGAATCACGCAGTCATTATCCTCTGCCAGCAGCCGGTACACTTCCGTTGCCACAGAACCATTGTCCACGAGGGAATCTCCACAGATGCAGACATTTTTTGTGAGCTTGTCCTTCAGCTTATGGTGGACCCTGACCTGGACAGGTTTGGGCGATACCGTATGGCAGTCATCTTCATCCAGACGGCGGACGGTCAGCGAAAAGTCCGTGCTCTCCGCAGTCGGCGTGTAGTTCATGCAGTATTCGTTCCGGGTCAGGCTCGGTGCATTCGTGCCTCGCGCGAACACATACAGATTCTCTTTGCCATCGTGACGGGACAGGCAGTCATAGAAGATGGACAGCTGACGGCCTTCCATGCAGTCCCAGTGAGACGGGGTCACGATGTCATCTTCCACTGCCGGTGTGATAGCTTTCTGCACATAATTAGTAATGCGTTTCGGGATAAAGGATGCCTCGTTATCCGCAAACAGGTCACCCGCCTTATACTCCTTACCGTTCAGGATGATTTTGAAATCCGGATGAATGTGTGGATTATACAGCTTGCTCTGATACCAGCTCGCGATATAAAAACCATTCGTGCCCAGCTTGCGGAACAGGCTGGTGTCATACAGATTGATGGTTTCCGTAGCGGCATCGTAAGCGAGGATACGCATCGGCATACCGAAAGACGGACTCGGCGTATTGAATGCCATCTCTACCGGATCGCTCGCCGTGATCCACGCATAGTGGAAGGTATCCGGCACACCCAGACACTTGGTACTGACCTGAATCGTACCAGCATTCTGGTCGATGGTGATACCGCCGCTTGCCAAATACATGTGTCGGGAGTCCTTACCGGCAAGGTCAGAGCGGAGTTGCTGGAACCGATTTTCATATTTCTTTTCAATATAAGAATCCCGGCGTTCCTCATCGAACAGGGCACCCGCTTTGTACTCCGTGCCATTCAGCACGATGCTGAAAGACGCTCCCATGTGCGGATACCAGAAATAATTCTCATACCATGCGGCGATATAGTAGCCAAATGCACCGAGTTCCCGGAACTGTGTGGTGCTATACAGGTTGATCTCGCCTTTGGAAGAATCATAGGCAAGGATCAGCATGTGGTGCTTTTCAGCTTCATCGCTATCCGGCATCGGCACAGGCTCCTCGCCAACAGCGATCCAGTAGTAGGTGCCGTTATCCACTTCTGCCAGAATCCGCTTGGTGACCTGCATGGTGCGGTTGACGGTATCGATCGTGAGCTGACCCGTGGAAAGGAACATCTTCGCCGAGCGGTACTTATGCTGGGTCATTGCATTGTAGGCCACCCTTGCCGGATTGCCGTAGTCAATGCCGTTGATGACCGTCCCACTGTTAGACGGAGCCGCATACACAACATTGCCGTCATACAGGACAGCAAACACAAAGCGGTTCCGAGTGAACAGGTTTCCCCAGTTTCCGCTCGTATTTTCCACCTTGATGACCGGTACTTCGATCTTTTCCCCTGTCTCATCCGCAGACACTTCCATGCCATCGTAGTAGACTGCCCACCAGCCTTTCGTAGAAAATTCAACCGAAATACTGTTCGCTGCGCTCAGTTTCGTCTGTTCGTACTGTATGCCATTCGGACGACGGCAGATATACACATCCTTTCCCTCCGAAAATGTGACCGTCACCTTGCTGCCGCTGTACTTAATGTCCACACTGCCGTTCATCCACTGCCAGCCCGTCGCATAATTCGACAAAAGGCGCAGAGGGAGCATGTTGTCATACAGGTACACCGAGAGCTTTGAGAACAGCTTTTCATTGGTGGTAATGGAAATGAATCGAGTGTTCGGAAGCAGCGTGATCACATAGTTGTCATACACCTTGCCGCTCTCTGCCCGGAAGCAGCCGCCGAGGAACTTACGGTCCATGTCATAGCAGACCACATTGTTATAGTCGTCCCGGCCGCTCATATAGCCGAACTGACCGTCCACCAGAATCGCACCGCCGCTGACCGGAACCATGTGCGCGGCACGCCAGCTTTCAGAAGCAGCAAGATTGCCGTTCTGGTTTACAAAGCCGTTATTGATCACCCAGTTCTTCATGATATTCTGCATGGAACGGACCCTGCCGATGGCTCGGATATTATCGCCTGCCGTGGAATAGGTCTTCCCGGCATCGTCCACACGGGCGTCCACCAGCTCCTGCGCATAGTTGGCGTTCTTGTCCGTGGATGCCTTGACATTGGCATCGATCTGGGCTTTCAGCGTTTCAGCCGTCTTATCCATCTCGGACTTATTGGCAGCAACAGCACTGTTGGCAGCATCTACCTTCTGCGTGATGTCTGCCACATCCTGTGCAGTCATCTTGCGCAGGGTTGCCACATCCTCGGCGGTTTCTTTACGAAATTGCGCCACATCATCTGCCGTGTTCTGGCGGTAAAGAGCCATCTGCTCCGAGAAGCGGGAACACATCGCCCAGTATTCCTCCTGCGACAGAAGTGTTCCGGCCGGCACAGGTTTCCGGCTCATATAGCTGTCGCCAGTGGATTCCTCATACACAATAGTAAGAGGCTCATATTCTTTTGCTTTGTCCCAGACACCATCGTGGCGCGGGACGATTCGGTTGCCGATATATTCCGACATATTTTCCCCTTTCCCGGCTTATCAGCCGTTTGCAAACTCTACGACCAGCCGCCCATCATCGTCCATCGAGAAGATGAGCTTCAGACCATCTTCGGTGGTGAAGGCAAGATAACCGTCATCCGTAATCGTACAGTTCAAAAGATTCTCGATGAACTTCTGGATGGTACTGGACTCCGATTTGTCACTGAATCCCAGACCATCCTCCGACACAATGGCAAAATAGCCATCGTCCGTGATATACACTTCCAGCAGTCCTTTTCGGATGGCTTCCACCACATCGGCGTAGGTGTAGGTAGCGATCTTGCCGTTGTTGATGGCAGCCCGCTCCACCTTCAAGGTGAGGGAGAACGAACCAAGGACATCCCCTGCTGTGCTGAGCATAACAACATCTAATGGAAACCGCCCAGCCTGTGCGGTCATGAAAGCCGTAATCGTAAAGATGACCGCTCCATTCTCGACAAACACAAGGTCGGATGCTGTTTCGCTGGTATAGTGAAAGATCGTACCGTCCGGTCTGGTGCCGGAACAGGCAACAATGCAGTCCTGCGGCACAGAATACTGCACCGAGTTGTTATACAGAACACAGCGAACTTTCCTCGCTTTGTTGTCATACTGCTTGACTGGAACCGTCACCGGGATCAGATTCTCCGTCAGCGACAGTTCCACTTCCTGATAAATGCTTGTGACCATTACGCGCTCCCTCCTCCCTCGGTGTCACTTTCTTCTTTGTTTTCGGTGTCTTCACCCTCTGTATTTTTCTCTTCGGTATCTGGATTTTCTGGCTCTGTAGGTGTGGTTGGTTCTGTTGGCTCTGGATCAGTTGGTTCCGGGTCGGGTTCTTCCGGCTCATATCCAATCGTCTGCCACTGCTTTCCGTCCCACATCTTCAATCTCAGATTCTTCTTATCGACCCAGAGGGTATCTGCTGCCGGGGCCTCCGGCACGGTTTCTGACACAGGGATACCCGTGTCCTCGGTTTTATATCGCTTATCCAGTTCCTCATACAGCTCTTTGGACAGCTTCTTTGCGGTTTCGTACCGCTGGTCGAGTGTTTTCTGAAGCTCGGCAGAGATGGCGGTCGCCGTTTTGTACCGCTCATCCAGCTCCTTCAGCAGTTCATCCGAAAGCTCGGTCGCTTTCTTGTAGCGTTCGTCCAGTTCTTTTAAGGTCTGTTCCAGAAGGATCGCCGTTTTGACTGCGGTGTCATCCGATTCCCAGACATAGCCCCATGTCTTACCACCGTCCGTAGATACAAATAACCCGGCAGAGCTGTTCTTCCAAGCAACTGTTGACTGTTTCAGGGTGGCTGCATTGAATGCATACCGTGTCGTATTGCCCTTGTTGTCCGTTTCGTTCTTATAATGAAGTCCGAACAAAGCGGCAAACAGCGCGCCATCGTAGATGATGGATGCCGAAATACCGCCAATCTGCTCTCCCACTGCTGTTTCAGCTCGAATCGCCGTGTCGTAGGCAATGGTCGCTGTATTCCGGATGCTGTTGAGCGAACCAGTCAGGGACGAGTTCCGGCTGCTGACCGTGGAGTTCGACAGCGTGATGCTGTTGTACCGTTCCAGCAGCGAATCATACTCGGTTTCCGTGACCTTGGAACTGACCTCAATGCCCAGCTTCGAGATATACACATGAACCGTATCACAGAGCGAAACGCGCTCCGCTTCCACGATGTCCTCATAGCCCGGTGTATTCCAGAGCTGGATAAAATCGATCTTGATATCGATCTCCGGCTCCGTCAGGTCGGTGGTGTCGATATAGTTCTGGGCATATTCCCGGAGAGCTGCCTCAGTCGGCTTTTCCTGAAAAGCACTGGTGCAGTCCAGCACCGTTACTTTCTGGTAAGGCACGGATTTTTTGCTCATCAGCACAACCTTTTCCGGCAGTTCCATGACCGCCTGGGTTTCACTGTCCACCCAGTACGGATGCACACCCGTGATGGTGTTCTCGATGGATTTCTCCATCTTGAAGTCTGTCAGGTTCTTCCCGTAGATGATGTGGACATTGTGATCCGCACCTCTGGTTTTATGAAACTTGACCGTGTAGCGATCCCACTCAAATTCACCGCCGAAGGTATCCAGCACGGAAGCATCCATGCCGCCCAGACAGTTACGGAAGGACGATGGAACGCCCAGCGTAAAAGTTGCACTGGAGTCCACATCCGTCCAGACATCGAACGGGCAGTCGGAAGCAGCATGGCTTTTGAGTCCCTGCATTGCTCCCACACACCCAGTCACTGAGAACGGAGAGACTGTGATGAAGTTCAGCTGGTAGGAAATGTGCCGTGCCTGAGCTTCCAGCTTTCCATCTATCGGGGTCGTGATCTTATAGATGCGAAACGGCTGGCTCTGCATCGTGTCGGATGGCTTGGCGAGGATGATATTTCCCTCCTCCAGCATCTCTGCATGGATGCCATCTGCCGGACAAATCAGCTTTAGCTCATAACTGCCGTTTCGCTTTTCTGTCACAGTACAGGACTGTGTGTCGGCCAGCTTTCCGATGCCGTTGTGGTCGAACTTTGTTTCCGTTGATGCGTATAAACATGGGATCACTGGCTGCACCTCCTCTCATAGCGTCCACCAGCGGGGAATG